>CAZVIK010000251.1:0-5328 GCA_964627045.1 uncultured Solibacteraceae bacterium
CCTCTGACCTCCATGGATATCTACAGGCGGCGCATAACCAATGCTCTGTACTCGAAGCGGAGCCCGTTTCAGGAAATCTGCATCGCCGAGGCCGGCGCCTACGGCCGGGCCTTGATCCTGGACGGCCAACTCCAGTCCGCCAGCGCTGACGAGTTTCTGTACCATGAGGCGCTGGTGCATCCCGCCATGATCCAACTCGGCTTACCGCGCACCGTTCTGATTCTGGGGGGTGGAGAGGGCGCAGCTGCACGGGAGGCCCTCCGGTGGCGGAGTGTGAGGCGAGTCACCATGGTCGAGATTGACCGTGAAGTGGTGGAGGCATGCAGGGAACATCTCGCTGAGATCCATCAAGGAGCCTTCGATGATCGGCGCCTCAACGTTGTAATCGACGACGCTCTCGACTTCCTGAAACACACAGATCAGTCTTGGGACGTCATCATTTCCGATCTTCCCGATCCGGTCGAGGGAACACCGTGGTTGAAGCTCTTTACGCACGAGTGCTTCAGGACAGCGCATGACCGTCTGTCCGGCGGAGGTTCTTTCGTTATGCAGGCTGGTCCGGTTTCACCGGTCTGCACCGAGCAGCTTGCACGAATTGCCAGAGACGTAAGGCGTGCGTTCCTTCACGCGCATGTCTACATGAACTTCGTTCCTTCGTTCGGGATTCCCCTGGCATTCGTGCTCGCTGCGGATCGGCCGTTCTCGGTTCGCCCCAATCCGGAAGTGGTTGATCGCGTGATCGCCGAGAAAGTGAGTGGCAAGCTTCGGATGTTCGACGGCACTGCGTTTCTGGGCCTCATGCAGACTCCGGTCTACCTGAGAGAAGCGGTACGCAGCCATTTTGAAGCGGGCCAGGGAGTTCGCCCAGGACCAGCTTCGGCGGAGGCGCATGCGCTCATGTGTTGATCATCGGAGCTGGGGCCGTTGGGTTCACACGCGGAAACCAGGCGTGCTGCCCGCCTTTAAGCTGAAGGTGCTTCTCACGCCTCCTGACCCACGAGAACGATGGCACAGGAGAATAGCGCGGGGATCTTTCGATCTTGCCGCGCTACGGTGTCGGGGATCCAGGAGAGATTGTTCAACAGAAACCCGACTCGGAGCGACTAATAGATTCGTGGCGAGAGTAACTTCCTCGAGTGCCAGCAGACCGACAAGGATGCACGGTGCTTCCCTTCGATTGCCTCTGTCTCATCGGTCATCACTCCAGCGTGGTAAGCAGCAGTCGCGCCGACATTCAGGCCGCCGCGGGCTGTCCGGCATCGGCTTCCGACAGCTCAGTCTGCTTCGGGAGAGTGACGGTCAGTTCCCCGGATTCGCAAAACGCCTTTGCCCTTTCTACAACCACCGCATGAGGGAGTCGATGCTGACAGAAGAGCTCCTTGCTGCCGGCCGCGCTCGCCGTCGCCCCGCTCCAGACGGTCACGCTTCGCGATTCGACGCTGACAACGATGTTCTGGGCCTTGCGACCTCGCACTGAAACGCGAAGACTGTATTCGGTCTCTGTTTCCCTGAGTTCGCTCGCCGGCACGTGAAACAACTCGCTCTCAGCCTTCAGCCAGTCATCCAGGTCGTGTCCGCCGGCGAAGCCGCGTTCCGCGGCGAGTTCATACGCTCGCTGGCGAATGCTGTCTGCCGCTCTTTGCACTTCGGCGAATCGACTCCCAATACGCACCTCCGTGCGGCCTTTCCTCATTGCACGTTTCACGGCCATCGTGTTTCCCTTTCTGGCCTACGCTGCTAATCCTACCGCAAGGTCGCGCGGCGTAGTCTCGTGTAGTTGCTCCTGGCAGGGGACGCACAGATCTGCCCACGGGATTGCCAGAAGACGCTTCCTCGGGATCGGTTCCTCACACGCCTGGCAGGTCCCGAATTCTCCCGTGTTGATCCTTTCGAGGGCGGCGTCGATCTTCCTCAGCTTTTCGTACGACTGCCTGCGGAAGTTGAGGGCGACGACTTGGTCGTGAATGAGCGGAACCCTGTCTTCGACAGAGAGGTTGGCCGGATGCCTCAGGGTGTCCAGGGCCGATCGAGGCTCTCGGAGCAGGCTTGCCTTTTCCGCCAACAGGAGCCCTCGGACGGTTTTCAGATCATCGGAACTCAGTGCTCGCATGGCACTGAAGTATGTGCAATGTGGCTGCCAAACTCTCGCTGGCATTCGGTGTACGTGTGGCGCTGCAAATCTTTGGGTAGGAACGAAGAGGGCGTTGCACGCTACGTTCAAGGGCCGGGGCCATTGCCGGAGAGGGCGCGGTGCTGCCCGTTTTCGGGCAATGCGGAAGGCCGTCAAGCGCAGACAGCATGCTGTTCTCAATGACTTGCCGGCCTCGACGGTCAACTAGTTTGGCTTGGCGATTGCCCTCCTTTCGGTGGGATCATGGCACTCGCGCACATCGAAACGACGACCGGCATCTGCCGGCCGCTTTGTCCACCCTCGCGCTCACTGGAACCTCTCTGTCTCGAGGCAGCAAAGGACACCCTCAGAGTCGACAAAATTCTCTTGCCAGTGGATTTCTCTGAGCGCTCAATTGGCGCGGCGCGGTGCGCTGTCGATCTTGCCCGGCGATTCGGTGCGAGGGTAACGCTGCTTCACGTTGTCCCCACCGCCCGGCGAAAACCGGGCGACTTTGCCGGTGAGAACGACCCACTGACTCTCAGTCAAAGTAGGATTCAACTGGCTGTGGCTGAAGTGCTCCAGGCTGTCCCTTTCCGGCGCGTCACGTTGACTGGCGACCCGGCGAAACGAATTGTCGAGCACGCGCGCAAGGATGGTGCCGGGCTAATCCTGATGCCGACACGTGGACGAAGACGTTGGTGCGGCTTGTTTGATGACTCCATCACTGCGCGGGTCTTCCGCGGTGCTCACTGCCCGGTCTGGACGAGCGCTCGAGACACGCCGAAACTGCGCTCGATCAGGCACGTGGTCTGTGCTCTGGCGCTTGCACCCAGGAGCGCCAGGGTTCTCCGGTGGGCGTCGCAGCTTGCGGATCATTTCAGCGCCAGGCTGACCATCGTCCATTCGAGCGTCGGTTTCACAACTGCGCACGGCGCCTGCTACTGGTCCGATCTGGACGCGGCGAGGGAAGCGTGGGCCCGGCAAGATATCGCGGCGCTGCAGAATGGTGTTGGGACTCGAGCGGATGTCCGGCTGGAGGCTGGCCGGCCCGAGCGAACAGTGGCGGCTGCCGCTCGGCGCATTCGAGCAGACCTCGTGGTGATCGGAAAGAGCCGTTCGTTCTGGCTTCCGGGAAGACTTCGCACTACACCCTACGACATCGTACGTGAGGCTCCCTGTCCGGTACTGGTCTATTGAACGGATCAACGGGGAGACCAGGGGCGTATCCTGTCAGTCCTTTTGGATACTACCGCTCCGCGACGGGAACAGCAGCCTGTACCCATGAGAGGGCGCAGCAGACTGCCTACATCACCCGCAACCGAAACGGTACATCTGCCTGCTGAAATTGACGGTTGATCGCCTCGACGCGCTCGCGGACCCGTGCCAGAGACGCGGGTGTCGCCAGCACTCCATCCAGCCGGAGTACATAAGGCGTGGCGAGTGGCTCCGCTGCCGGTGGAAGACTCGGCCGATCAGTCCTAGGGTTGTCAAGACGTTCTTCAAGGGCATTTGCGCCCCCCGCGAGTTTTCTCAAAGGTCACCCCCTTATTTCTCCCGGCGAAGCTAGGCTCGCGGTGATCCCCTTCTTCTCTCCAATCGCAGCCCCCATGAGTCACACTCGCGCGGCCTGGGTCGCCGGCTCGCAAATCGGGCCGCGCCATCGTTCGATCGCTTTACGCAGAACGGGCGGTTGTGGAACTCTCAAAGCCTCACTGGTGAGCTGCGTGACCTCTAATTGCTCGCCATCGGCCGATTCCTGCGCGCGAATTCGGTAAATGACATGGTGGACTGCCTCGCAGGCGAGCAGCCTCGTTTCCAGGGCACAGTACTCGTCCGACACGATTCGCAGGAGAACGTCGAGGAGATCCCTGGAAGGCTCGCGGATCTCCGGCACAGCCCGCAGGGCAGCCTCCCTCAGTTGCCAGTTGTAGCGATACCGCAGGATCCTGGTCAGCCCCGCTTGGTGCTCATCCAGGTGGCCGGCCAGTCTCAGTTGTTCGATCTGATGTAGAATCTGTCCCCATTCCCTGAGATCTCCGAAGATGTCGGACACGGCCTGCGACCTCCTTCGTAAGGCGTTAGTACCGTCCACTCATGACGGAGCAAGCGTGCGACCATACGCCTGACCGCCGGCCTTGGGAGACAGGAAGGTGGTCTCGGTACATGTGACGGTTTTTGTAGTGTTTGAGACGGCCGTCGTCTGCCGGTTTTGGGAAGGCCGCTGCCCGAAAACGCACACCGCTGGCGGTTTTTGCTCAGCGAAGCGCATACGCCCGGGGTGCCTTCTCTGCGAGGGCAGCCGAGCGTTGAGATGTCCCAGTTGCCGCCCCCACAGCCCAACGGCCATGTGCGCTCGTTACTGCCCACATTACTTCGTCGGCGTGAAACGGCTGAGCCAGCAGGTCATAGCCACCGAGATGAAGCACCTCTGCCCACAACTCGGCGTCGGTTAGCCGCGATGTGACGATGAGAGCCGGCGCTGGCGTGAGTGCCTGGGCAGCGTGGAGAACATCCAGCCATGAACCGTCCGGAAGAACACGCTCACAAACCACAGCCGAAGCAAGATGAATCAGATCGATGGCATCACGGCACCTGGCGCAAGCGAATGTCCGGCAATGTGCCTTCTGAAGAATCGATTGAAGCTGGGAGCGCGTCTCCGTGTCTGGTGAGACCAGAAGCACGCTCGGAGGCGTTGCCACACGGGCGTCGGCAGTTCTTCTCATTTCAGGCTCCGGCGGAGGTAGAGCAGGTGTTATGCCAACCTGCGGACCTAACCCGGAACCCACTTGGCAACGCAAATGCTTAGGTACAGGCGAGATGTCGCCTATCGCTAAGCTCTGGTTGACCTCCATGCGCCGGTGGCGAAACAAATCGGCTGCCGAGCCTCTGAAGCCACCTTCGCGGACTGTGTCAACAATCGAGACGGCCATGCATCGCAGCGAGTCGCCCGAAGCTGACCTCAATTCAGGCCACGGGTTTACGGCGGCCTCGCCTTGCCGCAGGCTGAGCGCCGACGTGGGACTCGCGGCCGATCACGTGGAGAGCATCCGGGCGCTACTGGAGGTCAGCCAGGCGCACCAACAAGCCATTCCACGAGCCGCTTTTCAAAACCTGGAATTGGTGTCTAAACATCTCCGGAGCGTTCAACGGGAGCTCGACGCCGAGCTAATCGGGCAACGTGAGCGTCCAAGCCTCAGATTAGGGGAAGATCCTCC
>CAZVIK010000252.1:0-889 GCA_964627045.1 uncultured Solibacteraceae bacterium
GGCGCTCGCCCGGCAGTGGATGCACCTTAAATTACAACCAGTTGTGAGTTCCCAGAAGACGAGCCGCGGCCGGTATCCGGCAGGAGTTCCGCTGGCGTTCATGGGGTAGGGAAGAGCAATTGCCGGGCCACCACCCGCCTGTAATCAACCAGAACGCCGCCGCCGGTGTAAAACAAACGCCACTTGCCAAACGAAGCCAATCCCGAGACAAGTCCAGCTCAAAACGCGCAAAATTTGCGTTTCAGGGCCTGGAGTGAATAAATATTCAATCGTGCACTCGCCTTGGCAATCGGGCTCGATGACCGCCTGGCCGAGGTTGTCGGCACGGACCGGCCGAAGCGCGCCGTTCACCCGGGCCTGCCAGTCCGGGTGATAGGTGGCCTGGATGGACACAACCTGCCCCTTTTGCAACGCCGCCCGGATGACCGCGCGGTCGTGGCTTTGCCAGGTCATGGTGGCGGCCGGCAACGCTGGGTCGTCCAGCGCGGCCACGTAGTGCCGGACGGGGTCCATGTCGAGGCCGCCGGTGGGTGTGCGGGGAGGCAGGCCGGTGGGCCACAGGACATGGGCGAGGGAGTCCGATCGGCGCGGGATGCCGTAAATGACGTCGTCCCCCTCGCGCCAGAGTTCGGGGAGCAACCCCTCGAACTTCCGGGGATTGTGGAAGGGCTTGAACGACTCTTTGCTTCCGGGCCCGCTCACCCCGACGGCACTCACGCCGTAGGCTTTGAGCCATAGCAGGGCCACTTCGCCTTCTTTGTCGCCGGCGTTGTCGCCCGTGAGGATCTGGTACTGGGCGACCGTCCAGAGCGGGTTCACCACCGATTGGTCCACGCCGCCCGCGAAGTGCGGGACATCGGTGAAGGCGTTCAGGAAGAAGCCCACCGAG
>CAZVIK010000252.1:899-3396 GCA_964627045.1 uncultured Solibacteraceae bacterium
AGCCGGGAGCGAAGACGCGCCTGCTGGGAAGATTCCGTTCGAACCACTTCGCCTCGCGGTACTCGATGGTCGATTCGATGGCGATGGGGCGGATGCGCCGGTCGGCCGCCTTCCGGCAACGGAGCGTCCCGTAGCCCGCGACGAGCGCCCCGGCGCAGGCCAGGGCCACGAGCGTCCTCGCCCCGGCGCGTTGCAGAAGGCGTTGGGCCAGAAACACGAGCGCGAGCGCGAGCGCCATCTCCATCTCCAGGTGGTAGCGCCCGGCCTGGTGGACCAGCGCGATGCCGTACCACTCGAAGGCAAGCGTGATGGTGGCGGTGGCCAGCAGGAGGAGCCAGGCGAGCAGGAGGGCCGGCGCCAGTCGGAGCCTCCGGAACAACCAGATCGAGGCGGCTGCCACGGCGGCCCCGCCGCCAGCGAACGCCAGGCGGATGGACCCGGCCGCGACCGTGCCGCTCGCAAACCGTTCATTGTGGGCGAGCGTGGCGATGTAGGAGGGAGGGAGAAACGGAGAGGCGATCGCATAGGCGGTCAGACCCAAGCCGGCGGCCGTCACCCACGGCTTCCACTGGAGAAGACCCGGCCGGGAAAGCATCCACGCAAGCACCGCCATGGCCAGCGCCGCCGGCCCCAACCAATTGGTACCGGGCCCGCCGCCAAGCCCAGCACGGTGGCGAACCACCATACCGGGCGACGCCTTTCGAAGGCCGTCGCCAGCAGCCACAAGGCCAGCGGCAACAGGGTCAGCGAGGTGATGTGCGGACCTTCGCCGTACTGAAGCATCGCCTGCAAACGCCGCAGCCCCCAGACGCCGCCGGCGTCGCGTTGCACCGTCGGTATCAACCACGTGGAGGTGGACACCAGGGTGTAGAACAGGCCGCCGGCAAAGCCGATGGCGCGCGACGCGCCCAGGCGCACCGCGAGGGCGTGGAGAGCGACGGGGCCGAGGCTGTAAAACACCGCCGTCACGGCGTGGTAAGCGTGCGGAACGCTCAGGCCCCCGAGCGCCGATGCGGCGGCCACGGTGCGGTGCAGCAGCGGCGGATAGGTGTTCACATAGGGGATGCCGCCGTACCACAGGGGAAACCAGCTGAGATCGTTCCAGTGCTCGCGCGCCCAACGCGCGATGGCGATGAACGAGGCTTCGATGGAGCCCATCTCGTCGAGGTATTCGATGCCCAGCAGGCGGCGGACCAGGAACAGGTTCAGCAGGAACAGGGCGAGCGGCCAGAGCCAGGCCGAGCGGGGCTTCATAAGGATAGAAGACCACGATTCGGCGTGGCGCGTCAGGCCTATTCCTGCCGCAACGCGGCTGCCGGAGCGATGCGTAGCGCACGGCGCACCGCGGGCAGGGCCGCCAGCCCCGAGGCCGCGGCGAGCAACACGACAGCGGCCGCGTAAGTGGGCACATCGAGCGGGCTCAGGCCGTAGATCTGAGCCTTCAGCGGCAGGGAAACGGCATAGCCCACGGCAATTCCGCCGGCAAGGCCCAGCCCGGCCGGACGCCAGGATTGCGCCAGCACCAGGCGGACAATGCCGGCTTGCGTGGCGCCCAGAGCGACCGGTTTTCAATTCCCCTTGTTCCGGGTCCCCCGGCAATTCTCCGGGCAAGGCCCCCCCCGGCGGGAGGCCGTGTTTGGGCCACCACCCGGGGGAAAATGCGGCTTGCGTGGCGCCCAGAGCGACCCGGATTCCAATCTCCCTGGTCCGTCGCGCCACGGCAAACGAAAGCAGGGCGCCGGTTCCGAGGGCCGCGAGCGCGAGCGCCAGGACGCCGGTCAGGCCGATGACGGTCGCACCTTTGCGAGTGCCTTCCGTGGCGCTTTCGAACAGTGTGGAAAGCAAGTCAAAACGGAGCGGCGGATCGCCGGGCGATTGCAGGGCCGCGCGGATGGCGGGCAGATGAGCGCCCGGCGGGCCGCCGGTGCGGATCAGCAGGACACCGCCGCGAACCGACGGATCGGCGCCGGCCAACGGATAGTAGAGTTCCACTGCGTCGCCGTCGCGCAGTTCGATGGTACGGGCGCTGGCGGCGATGCCTACGATGAACCTGTCCCGGATGGGTTTGCCGATGGGGTCTTCCCCGGGCCAGGCGCGGCGAGCCAAGGACTCGCTTACGATCGCAGCGTTACGCTCGCCGGAGTGGAAGGTGCGCCCGCGCAAGATGGAGATTCGCATGGTCTCGAAGAAGTCCGGATCGACGGCGTTAACGGAGGCCATCACCGGGAGGCCGGCCGTCCCTGAGACGCCTTCGGTCCACCGGCGGTTCGACAGCAACGGCACGGCTGCCGCCGAGACGCTGCGGACGCCCGGAACCGCCTCGGCGCGCCGGCGCAGTTCGTCGAACCGGACCTGCCGCATCGCTCCGGAGTAGCCCCGCTCACCAAGCGCAGGGTCCACCGCGACGACCTCGCGGAATTCAAATCCCGCGGGCGTGGTAAGAACGTGCTGAAGGCTGCGGACGTAGAGGCCCGCGACGATGAGCAGGACGCAGGTG
>CAZVIK010000252.1:3406-5321 GCA_964627045.1 uncultured Solibacteraceae bacterium
GGTGGCCGTCGTCTGGATGCCGACGAAAACGCCGCGGGCGCGGGTGGAGCAATGACGCGGACGCAAAAACTGGAGCGCCGGCGCGAGGCCGAAGAGCCCGGCGGAAAGCAGGGTTACCGCGACTGCGAACAGCGCGACCCTCCAATCCAGACCGCGCCCCGCGTAGAGAGGAAGCTCCAGAGAGCGCAAGATGAGAGCTGTACCGAGGTAGCTGAGAAGCAGCCCGGCGACGCAGGCGGCCGAGGCCGCGAGCAAAGCTTCGGTGACCAATTGCCGGACGATCCTAATGCGGCCCGCGCCGAGTGAGGCGCGAATCGAGATCTCGCGGGCGCGCACGGTGGCGCGCGCCAACTGGAGCGTGTCGGCATTCGATAGGGAGACGGCCAACACCATGGCCACCAGGGTGCCGAAGAAGGTGAGAATGCCGTAGGTGGAGGGGCGGAGGCGCACGGCACGCCCGGCGGGAACGCAGTCCAGCCACCGGTTTTCGCCAATCGAGCCGGGGTACTGGCGGTCCAAGGCGGCGACAAGCGGGAGGAGTCCTTTTTCGGCCGCCGATTCGCTTAAGCCGGGGCGGAGGCGCGCGAACACGTAGACCGACGTCCGGGACTCGTTGTGCAGCAGGTCGCTCCCCGGGAAAAACCAGGCGTGGTGTTCGATGGGAAGCCAAAGATCGACCGCGACCGGATCGAGGCCGGTGAACTCTTCCGAAGCTATGCCGGTCACGACAACGGGCTTTCGGTTGACGATGACGGTCCGGCCCACGATGGACGGGTCCGAGGCGAATTGACGCCGCCAGAACGCGAAACCGAGCACCGCCACAGGGGCGGCGGCCGAGCCGTCGCGAACGGAATCGAAAACACGCCCCCGCGCGGCGGCCGGGCCCAGTTGCTCGAAGTAGTCCACCGACACGAACCGCGCGAACGCGTTCCGTTCGGCGTCAGCCCCGATTTGCACGTCGGCCGGCGTCTGGGCCAGAGTCGCGTCGAACAGGCGGGCGTTATCGCGCAGGAAGGCAAAGGCCGGATACGACATGGCCGTGGACAAGCTCTCCGGACCGCGAAGGTGCAGTGCGAAGACGCGCGAGGGCGCGCGGATGGGAAGCGGGCGCAACACGGTGACGTTGAACACCTGGAACGCGGTGAGGGCTACCGCCATTCCCAGCGCCACCACCGTCACGATGACGGCGGAGAAACCCGGTGAACGCCGGAGGACTCGAACGCCGAACCGGAGGTCCTGCAAGAGCGCGTCCAACCACGCCCAGCCCCAGACGTCGCGCGCTTCTTCCCGCAAGCGGAGGGTGCTGCCGAAGGCGCGGCGATCCCCGGCCGGCATCTGCGCCCGGTGGATGTCCATTTCTTCCTCCAGAAGGTGCTCCATCTTCCGGCGGTTCAGCAGGTACCAGAGGCGGCGGAATGAATTCATGCGCGTCCTCCCTAGGCCCCGCGCAGCACGGCGGCGATGGCCTCGGTGACCGTTTGATGCTGGGCGATCTCGGTGTCGAGCTGGCGGCGGCCGGCGGCGGTCAGCGTATAGAACCGGACACGGCGGCCCGTCTCCGAAATGCCCCATTCGGCCTTGACCCAACCGTTCACCAACATGCGTTGCAACGCGGGATACAAAGACCCCTCCTCCGCGCGCAAGACCTCATTCGATAGAACGTGAATGCGCTGTGCGAGGGCATAGCCGTGCAGCCGGCCGCCACGAAGCACGCGGAGGATCAACATGATGAGAGCGCCGGGAGGGAAATTGACCGTTGGCATAGGCTAACCATCCCTAGTATACCTATGCCTCAAGGCAAGTCAAGGGGCGCGTTCGAGGCGCGGGCGCCCGGCGGGGGGCTCACTGCGACCCGAGGTAAAGGAAGCGGGCGATGAACAGCATGCGGTAACCGTAGCGGTGGAACTTGTCCTGC
>CAZVIK010000253.1:0-5277 GCA_964627045.1 uncultured Solibacteraceae bacterium
GGGTGAGGGACGGTGGTATCTGGGCGTGCGCGTGCCGAACGGGCGGGTCGCCGACCGGGAGGGCGTGCAACTGCGGTCGGTCCTGCGGGAGTTGGCAGGCGGGGCGGTGGAGGCCCTCCACCTTACGCCGCAGCAGAACGTGCTCCTCACGGGTATCGCCGAAGGCGAGCGAGCGGTGGTTGATCGGGCGCTGCGCTCGGCCGGCGTGCGGCCGGCCAGCGAATTGCCGCCCGTGTTGCGGCATTCGATGGCTTGTCCCGCGCTGCCCACCTGCGGGCAGGCCGTGACCGAGGCCGAACGCGTTGCGCCGCAGGTTCTCGAAGACGTGCACGGCAAGCTGGCGGCGGCGGGGCTGGACGCCGAACCGGTGGTTGTGCGGATAACGGGATGCCACAACGGCTGTGCGCGGCCAATGACGGCGGAGATCGGCATCGTGGGCCAAAGCACGGAACTGTACTCGATCTTCGTCGGCGGCTCGCGGCTGGGGACGCGGCTGGCCGAGTCGTTCGCGACCAACGTGCCACGGCCGGAAATCGGTGCGCGGCTGGCACCGGCGTTCGCACAGTACGCCGCCGGACGGAGGACCGGCGAGTCGTTCGGCGATTTCTGCCATCGGGTGGGCGTCGAGGCGTTGCGGGCCGGCGTAGCCCGAGGAGTGGCGTCGTGAGTTTCGCCTATCCAGTGTTTCTAAAGCTGGCCGGAAAGCGCTGCCTGGTGATCGGCCGGGGCTACGATTTCGAAGAGAAGTTGCGCGGCCTGGAGCAGACGGGCGCCGTGGTGGAACACCGCGACCAATACGAAGAGGGCTGCCTGGCCGGCTTCACGCTGGCGATCGCGGTGACCGGCAACCGTGAGTTGAACGCTCGCATCGCCGCCGAAGCCGAGAGGCGCGGCGTCCTGTTCAACGCGGCGGACGATCCGGCGCGCTGCGGTTTCATCCTTCCAGCCATCCACCGGCAGGGCGATCTTACGGTGGCCGTATCGACCGGCGGCAAGTGTCCGGCCGTGGCCGTGCGGCTTCGCAACCGGATCGCGAGCGAGGCCGGGCCCGAGTACGCGCTCCTCTTGGAGGTGTTGGGCGGGCTGCGCCCCGAAGTCGCACGCCGCTTTCCCGATTTCGAGGTGCGGCGGGAGTTGTGGAAGCGATTGGCCGCCAGCGACGCGCTGCGGCTTTTGCGCGAAGGAAGGCCGGATGAGGCCGCCCGCCACGTGCGGGACCTGGTGGAAGGGACGGCGGGATGACGGCCGCCGGACAACTGGTCCGCTCCAGCGTTGAGGCAGCGCCCGGCCGCGTCTGCATCACGTGCAGCTTCCAGGCCGAAGACATGGTGGTGCTCGACATGGCGCGGTGCGCGGAGCCGCGCATCCCCGTCCTGTTCTTGGACACCGGCTATCACTTTCCCGAGACATATGCCTACCGCGACCGGATGGCGCAAAGCTGGAAGTTGAATCTGGTCAACGTGATGCCCGCGCGCTCGGTCGCCGAGCAGGAGGCCGGGCACGGCCTGTTGCACCGGACCGATCCCGGGCTCTGCTGCCGTCTGAGAAAAGTCGAGCCGCTCCAGGCGGCACTGGCGGGCTTCGACGTTTGGCTGACCGGCCTGCGGCGCGAACAATCGCCGACGCGCGCGGGATTGGAAGAGGTGGAGCAGACCACCCTGGCCTCCGGGCGCGCGATCCGCAAGGTGAACCCGCTGGCCCGGTGGAGCAACCGCGAGGTCTGGGCCTACCTCAAGGAGCATCGAATCGAGCCGCTGCCGCTCTATGCCGCCGGCTACACCAGTATCGGTTGCCAACCATGCACGAGTCTGCCGCTGGATTCATCCAACCCGCGCAGCGGACGCTGGGGAGGGACAAAGCTCGAATGCGGCATTCATTTGCCCTCCGGAAGGCACTAAGACCGTAGCGGGCCGTGACTCCGCAGGCGACCGGTGTATACTCGGGGAGAACGCCGGGCCGGGTGTAGCGGACGTTCCAGTTGTCCTCTAGGCCGGGCGTCCCGTAGGGATTGACGATGAGGAGGCCCGAACCATGTTTGAGAACGTGACACGCCGCACTCTGTTCCACCTTGCCGGTGGCGCCGCGCTTCTGCGCGCTCAAAATGCCGCCCCGGCGCCTCCGATCACCGCGCCGAACGAGCCCATTGGAGCGGCGCGCGGCGTGAATCCCGGCCGCGTCGTTTGGACGCGGGAGGCGAAGGCCGCCACCTGGGGCGGTTCGGGCGATGGTCACTGGTGGGACCACCGCGCCACCAACGAAACCCTCGTCGATATCATGATGACCCGGGCCATTCGCGAGCTCGCGGGCCAATCCACCGGTTCGGCGGCGTGGGACGCTCTCTTCCGGAACTTCAACGCTTCTCGCGGCCGTGCTGGGTCGGGCTACACGAAGGGTGAGAAGGTGACGATCAAGGCCAACCTGGTCGGCTGCATCCACTTCGAGAAGAACATCGACACGCAGACCTATGAGTTCGTGCGGAAGCCGGACTACATGAACACCTCGCCGCAGATCATGGCGGCGCTGATCCGGCAACTGGTGCGGCAGGCCGGGGTCGACCAGGCGGACATCGCCATCGGCGACACCCTGGCGCTGTTCCCGAAGGCGTACTACGACATCATCGGCAGCGAGTTCCCCGGCGTCAGCTTTCTGGATTGCACCGGCGGCAACCGTCGGCACCTTCGCACCCGCGTCGAGGCATCGAAGGTCGAGATGTATTGGAGCCAGCGTCCCGCCGAGGTGGCCCAGGACTACGTGCCCGCCGCGTATACCGATGCCACTTACATCATCAACCTGGCCAACCTGAAGAGCCACAATATGGCCGGGGTCACGCTGTGCGCCAAAAACCACTACGGTTCGTTGATCCGCACGCCCGCCGCGAAGGGCTATTTCAACATCCACAACAGCCTACCCCGGAACGCGCCCGGTACGGGACGCTACCGCGCGTTGGTGGATATGATGGGGCACGCGCACATCGGCGGCAAGACAATGCTGTTCCTGGTTGACGGGCTCTACCCCGGAGTGCACCCGATCGAGGTCTCGCCGCGGAAGTGGGCCAGCGCACCGTTCAACGGCAACTGGGCGTCCAGCCTGTTCGCCTCGCAAGACGCGGTAGCCATTGATTCGGTGGCGCACGACTTCCTCGCTGCCGAATGGCTCGATTACCCGCGCATGTCCGGCGCCGACGACTACTTGCACGAGGCCGCGCTCGCCGCCAATCCGCCGTCGGGCACGTTCTACGATCCAAACCACGCCACCCCGACGACGCGCCTGGCCAGCCTGGGCGTCCACGAGCACTGGAACAACGCGACAGAACGCAAGTACTCGCGCAACCTTGGGCGGAAAGAGGGCATCGAGCTGGTGGTCGCAATCTAGCGGAGCCACACACTCGCGCTGCTGTATGCAGGATTCCGGTCCCCCGTGTGCCGGGAGTACACTGGTATTCGCCCGCGCAGGCGGGCGCAAGCACAGATTCAGGGAGGGTCTTTTATGAAGAAGTCGATACAAGTCATTGCCGTGTGCCTGTTGGTGGCGCTCACCGCGCTGGCTCAACAGCCGCCGGCCGCGCCAGGAGCGGCGGGCCGTGGCGGGCCGCGTGCGGGCGCTCCCCCGCGCTCGCCCGAAGTGGCGTCCGATGGAAGAGTGACGTTCCGGTTGTCGGCTCCCAACGCCACCGAGGTTACGGTGAGCGGCGATTGGGAGAACGGGCGCGGAATCGCGATGACAAAAGACGCGGCGGGCGTGTGGTCGGTCACCACGCCACCGCTGACGCCCGAAGTCTGGATGTATACCTTTTCGGTAAACGGCGTTAGCATGCTGGACCCCGGCAACCCGGCGGTGGTCCGGGACGGCGTGCGCTACCTGAGCACGGTGCTGGTACCCGGGCCGGGTTCCGCCGTGTTGCAGACCCGCGTGATTCCGCACGGCGACGTCTCGGCCGTGTGGTATCCTTCGCCCTCGCTCAATATGACGCGGCGCATGTTGGTCTACACGCCCGCCGGCTACCAGGGAAGTTCGACCCGCTACCCCGTGATGTACCTGTTCCACGGGGGCGGCGGCGATGAAGAAGCATGGAATGTCATGGGCCGCGCGAGCGTGATCCTGGACAACTTGATTGCCGACGGCAAAGCCAAGCCGATGATCGTGGTGATCCCCAACGCCAATTGGAACCAGATCGCCGTTCATGACGTGGGCGGCCCCGTGCCTGCGGCGCAGCCGAGGGGGGCCGGCGCGGCGCCCGGCGCTACACCCGCACCGCAGAACTACGACATCGCCGAAAAGGCCATCGTGAACGACATGGTGGGCTATATCGAGAAGAACTATCGCACGCTACCGGGACGCGAGAACCGCGCCATCGCGGGGCTCTCCATGGGCGGCGGCATCTCGATCAATGTGGGGCTGAAGCGGCTTGACGTTTTCGCCACCGTGGCCCAGTTCAGCTCCGGGATGTTCGGGGGCGTCGGAGGGTACGCGCCGTTTGACGTGGACAAGGTCTCCCCCGGATTTCTGACGGACCCGGCGGCCACCAACAAGAAGTTGAAGCTCCTGTTTTTCTCCTGCGGCACCGAAGACCCGCGCATGGAGTTCCACAAAAAGGTAGCCGAAGAGTGGCAGTCAAAGAAGATCGCCATGACCGTCAAGGCGTACCCCGGCGGCCATGAGTGGCGGGTGTGGCGTAACTCACTCGCCGACCTGGCGCCGATGTTGTTCCGGTAGCAAACCGGCCGGCCCTCCTGGTTACAGCAGAGCGCACCTCCCGCGGGGAGGTGCGCTCGCTCGGGCGGTGGCCCTCGGAAGGGTTAGCGTTGGGGTTCCTCGACGCGAAGGTTGTTGACGACGGAGAATACTCGCGACACCCCGCTGGCCCGCGCGCCGGCCAGTCTCTTGTCCATCTCGGTTCCCACCACGCCTTCCAGCCGGACGTTTCCGTTTTTCACGACGATGTGGATCGGCGGAACCGAACGCATAGCGTACTGGCTGAGGCTGGAGTGGTGGTAGATCGCCCTGTAAACGGCCAGACGGATGCGATCGTCATTCGGCGAGAGGGGCAGCACCTCGATCTGGTTGTCGACGCTCTCCACACCCTCGATTCGCCTCACCACGTTTTCGGCGGCGCTCTTGAGGGTCGGCTTGGTAACCTCGCCAATCAGCGTCACCTTGTCGCCTTCAACCCTGAAGGCGAGATTGTCGAAGACCCCGTGGTACGGTAGCATCACCAATTCGTGCCGGACTTCGCGCTCCAGCCGCGAGACGTGCTAGTCGTGCCGCCTCGCATCCCGG
>CAZVIK010000254.1:0-5261 GCA_964627045.1 uncultured Solibacteraceae bacterium
GTCATTTGGCCGTATAATTGAGGTGTCTGCAATGGTTTGCGGCTGGCTCGTGCCATCCACATCGGATCACTACCAACCCCTACGGGTCAAAGAGGAGAAGAAAACCCATGCCAAGACTAGGACCACAACGTAGGCCGGAATTTGAGCGAACGGTCATCTCGGCCGAGGATCTTCCGGGATACGGCGCCCGGCGCGTACGATACACGCTGGCGTGCGGACACAAGGAGATCAGGCTCCTGAGCCAGAGCAAGAACCCCCAGAAGGTCACGTGTTCGGAGTGTATCAGAATCGCGGAAGCTGGTGGATCATGAGGCGCCTACTGATCGTTACGTTGATGGCCGGCTGTTATCAGGCCCCGATTCCCGAAGAGCCCGAAATCGAGACGTACCCGCCCTATTGGCCGGTCATTACCGTGGAGTTCAAGGACATGCACGATTGGTTCTGGTGGCAGCGCGAGCCGCCATAATGCTACGAATCACAGGAGAAGCACTGAAATGGAAGCGAACGGCAAGTACACGGCGATCTACGCCCGAGTCTCAAGCCGTCAGCAAAGCATCGAATCCCAGATGCCTGAGTTGAAGGCTAAGGCGGCTCAACTGGAGGCGGACGGCGAGCGGATCGTCTGGATCGAAGACAACTATACCGGACGACAAATGAAGCGGCCCGGCATGGACCGGCTCCGGCACGATATTGAGGACGGACGAGTCAAGGCGGTTGTCTGCTGGCGGCTCGACCGGCTGGGGCGGACGGCTCAGGGGCTCTGCAAGCTGTTCGAGGATCTTCGCAAGGCCGGCGTGAACCTCATCAGCATCCGCGAGGGCATGGACCTGTCCACGGCATCCGGGAAACTCATCGCCCAGATCATGGCGAGCGTGGCTGAGTTTGAAACTGAGGTCCGACACGAGCGGCAGGCGGCTGGGATCTCCGCCGCAAAACAGCGGCTGGCCGAGGTGCTTCGGCTGGCCGATGGCGGCTGGACGGCCGAAGCCATTGCGCGCAGACTCAATCTCAAGGTCGCCCAGGTGAAGCGGGCAATCCTTACCCGTCGCGGCTGGTGGGGGGGCTCGATCAAGGGCCGGCCGAGGAAACCATTGCCACCGGACGCCGACATCAACGCCTGGATCGCGGCCGGCATGAGCCCGGTGCAGATCGCCAACGCCTGCGGAGTCAGCAGGCCCACGATCTACAAGCGATTCCCAATCAAAGAGATGCAGCGCCGCGCACGAGCCGATAGGAAGGCGAGAAATGCTGCGGGAATCCGCAGTGAAAATGCGAAATCCGTTTGATTTTTTAGAATCTTGGTGTATGCTTTCTCCGGCCTTTGGGCCACCGACCCCCGGCGGTTTCCGGGGGAGAGCAGAAAGGGAAAATCAAATGAGCGCTACACACGAAGCGAACAAAGCCTTGGCCGTAGAATGCCTCCGAAGAGGTTGCCGATTTTTCTCCGTCCGTTGGGGCAGCCTCATTACGAGAACAGACGACGAAAACGTCAGCTATCACCGAGAATTGTGCACTGCCCGAAGCAAACTGGCCAAAGGATTCAACGTGTTCATCGTCAGGCGTGGAATTGACGGTGTTGGCTGGAGTCACATTGGTTTCTGATTCCCTTTCTCCCGGCCCCTGTGGGGGCCGGGAGCGCTGGGAGCACGCGGAGTGCTCCACGGTAAAGTCTGCTGGTCGCATGGCGGCTGGCGCAACCGGGGCATGGCCCCAGGAGTATATCATGTCAGTCACGGTCCAAAACATCATGCTCACTGAGTCGGCCCAACGGGCAGAGATCCTGGCCGGTCGAGATGGCCGCGCCTGTAGGAGCCTGGAGGTCTCCGCCGACGATCCCGCCTACGCCGATCTGGTCGCCCTCGGCCAGATCGACCGAACCGGCAATGTGACGGCCGAAAATCCAGATCGCAAGTGGGACCACCTCCCCACGGCGTCTGAAATCAGAGACGCGATCCGCGAGCAGCGGGCAGCGGAGGCGGCTACGGCCCTCGCTCGGGCGGAGGAGATCCGGCAGGCAACACTGGCCGTCCTGCGAGAGAGGAAAACCGTCACCATGGACTGGTGGGACAATCAGGCTAAGTGCTATGTTGGTGCACTGAGGCCTGATTGGCCCTACAATGCCGACGCGGACGTCGTGTCATCGCCGGAATCCCAAGAGTGGATTGCGGACCTTGACGCCCAGAATGCTCGCGCGATCGACGAGGCCAGAGATCACCACGACGAGCAGATTGCGGCGGAGGAGGCGGAGAAGGCTGCGGAGAGGGCACAGCGCGAGGAGTACGTAGCTGCCGCCGCTGCATTGATCCGCGAAATCGGCACACCAGACCAGATCGGCCGACTGGACGACGACCTATTACCGGCCGACGAGCAGGATCAGGCAATACGCGATTATCTGTTCCGCCCACTCCGCGAGCGGCCGAGGTACGAGAAATTGACCGCCGAGGATGTCACGCATGACGATGATGAATGCAGCGGCGAGGTAGAGTTTTCCGCTGAAGATGCCAATGAGTTGCCGGTGGAACCTTGGCAGGTGCTCCGCGAGATTCGCGCCGCATTTCCGGAGGCCACATGCACACCACGAATCCACACCGCCGGGTGCGAATCGTGTGGAGAGATGGTAGTCCGCCACTCAGTGCGCGTGGCGATCACTTGGCACGGCCGGGAGTTCTCGCGCGAGTATGCGGCTGACTGAGCGTCCCTTTCGCCCCGGCCTCTGTCCGCGCACGCGGATACGCCGGGGCGCTCTTGTAGACCGTAGATCGCCGCAAGGGCCGGCGTCCGTGGTACACGCTTACCGTTGGCGGGCGGGAGCACCACCTTGGCGTATCGCCAGAGACCGCCTACCGCAAGGCCGCTGAGATCCTCGGCGCCCACGGAGTCAGCCCCCAGCGCCCGGTGAACGTCGCCGGCCTGATCCGGGCATGGCACGAAACTACCGGCCGACCGATCTACTGGCTGATCAGGTGGGGCAAACACTGTCGGGCCATGCTCTGGGAATTGGGCGCGGACGACCTCCAGGGGTACGCGGACGCGCTCGCCAAGGTCGGCTTGTCTGCCCACACGGTCAGGAAGTACGTTGCCCAGGCCCGTCTGGGCCGATGACTTGGACGAAGTTCAAGATGAATTCACGCTATCTGCCAAGCGGTTGTCAGATATTGGGGACGCGCAGGTTTGGGATGCGGTTTGGGGGCGACAGGGGCGCGGGCTTTCCATCGTGCCGGTTGGCGGTTGGATTGCCAGGATAGGCGGGGTGACAGCCAAGAGCACGGCCAGCCCGAAAGCGGCCGTGACTGCGGCCAAACGAAATCTGAAGCGAGCTGTTGTCGAGCGATTGCACGGCAACCATAAAGCCGTTGCAGTGTGATGGAAAACAAGGCCCCCCGCGACGATTGCGGCCGTCCGGGGGGCTTGGGCTCCGGCGCTTGGGCACCGTAGCCGATTACATCCTAGCCGCGCATGGAGAAACATACAAATGGAATCGAACAAGCAGGGAATCAGGCGGCCGGATCGACCAACCATCGACCAATTGGACGCATGGTATCGCGGACAACCTGAAGCGATTGACGTGTGTTGCCGTCGGTTGCTGGCTGAGATCATGCGGCGCGATGGGCGCAAGTCAATGCGCAAGGGGGTGCGGAATGTTGGCTGAGAAGTACAGGCCGCGCACGTTTGAGCAGGTCATCGGACAAACAGGGGTGATTCGCTCGCTCAAATATTACCTTGACAGCCAGGGCGATAAGGGGCAAGCGTTTCTGTTGACGGGTCCATCCGGCTCCGGCAAGACAACGCTGGCACACTGCGCCGCCCACTACTGGGGCGTCGATCCTTGGGATGTTATCAAGGTCGAGTCGGCCGAGTGTGACGTTGCCCGGCTCCCGGAAATGGAATCGAACATGCACCTTTGCGGGCGCGGGGGCCGGGGCCGCAAGTGCTACATTATCGACGAGATCCACACGGTTACAGGCCGCGCGCAGGACCGCCTCTTATCGATGCTGGAGGACATTCCCCGGCATGTGTTCATGGTCGGCACAACGACTGAAAGCGACTGGACATCAGCTACGCTGTTCTCCCGATTCGTCCGGCTGCCTCTGACAAAGGTGTCATCTGCCGAAGTCGCCAAGTACCTAGAGGATGTGGCCCAGCGCGAACTACTGCCGATCCCAGCCGATCCCCAATGGGCGGCAAAGATGGTCAAGTACAACGGTTTGAACCTGAGAGACTTGTTGAACCAATTACCCGCGCGGCTGCTGTCCGACGAGACGGCAATCGTGGCGGCATGAAGAGAAGAAAGGGACAGATGATGAGTACGCGAGCATGTTATCAATTCATCGACGAAGACGAAAATATCACCGTCTACAAGCACTGGGACGGATACCCCTCCGGCGCCAAAGAGGCGATAGAGGCGGCTATCCCTTACGCTTGGCCGTTTCCGCGCTTTGAGGCCGGGGACTTTTCGGCCGCGTTTGTCGCAGCAAACCGGCGCAGGCCGACCGATAAATGGAAGAACTGGCAGACCGGCAAGAAGGAACCCATTCCACGTGACATGATCGGCGGCAACGTCTATCTCCTGCCCAACGACGCGGGCAAGGGCGCGTGGAAGAATCACCTTGACCTTGACTACCTCTACGTTGTCGCCTTCGACGGAGACTCGCTCGAAATCGAGGCCCATCGGGTATGCCACGACGATAGACGCGATTGTTGGCATGATGAGATTATCTACTCTGGCCCGCTCGCTGGCCTGGAGAAAAGCGAAGAGGGGGTGCGGTACGGAGATTACAGGGCATGAAACACGCAGACGATTACATCGAACAAGCAATCGCGCTTCCTGCTGTTGGCGAGAAGCTAACCTATGAAGCGCATGGAAAAGTGTTTACCTGCAAGCGATTGCACGGCAACACCTATGTCATCCGGGATGAGGATATAACTGAACGCTCTCGGTGGGCCGATTCGGCGAACGAAGCCAAGGAGGAATTGCTGCACTGCCTGACTTACGGAGTGCTGCATCCGCCCACAAGCGAACGATGGTAACGATTGCCCCCGCGTGGCGCGAACCACCGGGGGCGTGGCCCTGGCGTGCGTGACGCCGGGGCGAAAACAGGATATCGCAGAGGGACTAACAATGGAAACAAAACATACGCCGGGGCCGTGGGTCGCGAGATTAGAGAAAGATGGCTGGGTTGTGGCGCATAACACATACGATTGTGTTGCCTACATCCGAACCTTGACGGTCGCTGACGCCAACGCCGCCCTGATCGCCGGCC
>CAZVIK010000255.1:0-5257 GCA_964627045.1 uncultured Solibacteraceae bacterium
CATTACCTCCTGGAGCGCGTCGGGCTCCTCTGAGTTGTTCAGACGCCCGGCGATCGGATTCCTGCTCCGATCCGAACATGCGGCAGCCGTGCGAATTAAAGGTGGGGCAATCGAATCGTCTTCGGGTGAAATGGTAGCGCTAACGGGAATCGAACCCGTATTTGAGCCTTGAGAGGGCTCCGTCCTAACCGTTAGACGATAGCGCCGTTCACCAAACAGTATATCAGGCGCCGAACCCGAAGCCGGCACGACGGGCCTGTCGCGCCTGGCACATCCCTCGGCTGCACGCCCGTTACGCGGTCACCGGCTCGAAATAGCCGTGCGCCAGCTCGGGCTTGCACTCCAACGCCTTGCGCCAGCTCGCGCGTGCTTCCTCGTCCTGCCCCAGCGCCTTCAGGGCGTGGCCCAGGTTCAGCAGCGCCTCGGCGAAGTCCGGTTGCGCTGCCACGGCCTTGCGGTAGAGCTTCACCGCCTCTTCCATCACCCCGGACTTTTGAAGCAGCAGGCCCGTATTGTAGAACAGCTCCGGCCCGTGCTCGCCCAACGCGATCAGCCGGCTGTGGAAGTCCAGAGCCGAACGGTTGTCTTCGCACTCCAGCGCCAGCGCCGCCAGGCCGCGCAGCGCGTCGATGGAATCCGGGTGCGCCGCCACCACCTCTTCGAAGGCCAGCCGCGCGCGGTCGCGGTCGCCCACCTTCCAGTAGGCGATGCCCAGGTTCAGCCGGGCCTCGCTCCAACTCGGGTTCTTGGCCAGGCAACGCTCGAAGGCCTCCACGCTTCCGCGGAAATCGCCGCGTTGCAGGCGCAGGTAGCCCTGCCGGAAGCGCGCCTCCTGCCACTCGGGATTGGCCTCCAACAGTGCGCCGTACATCTGCTCGGCGGCGTCGGCTTCGCCGGACTGTTCCAACACCAGCGCCAGGTTCCACCTTGCCGGCGTCTGCGCGGGGTCCAGCGACACCGCACGCTCGTAAGCCCTTCGCGCTTCCGGCAAATCCCCCAATTCCTGGTGCACGATTCCCAGATTCATCTGCACCTGGGTCGAGTCCGGCCGCAAGGTGGCCGCCGCCTGGTAGGCCTGCGCCGACTCCCGGTAGCGGCCCGACTTCTGGTGCGCCACGCCCAGGTTGAACCACCCTTCGAAATGCTCGGGTGAGGCCTCCACCAGCCGCGCGCAGAAGCGCGCCGCCGCATCGTGGTCGCCGCGCGCGAAGGCCGCCGCCGCCAGCCCTTCCAGCGCCGTGGGCGAATCCGGCCGGACGGCCAGCAGTTGCTCGGCGCTTTCCCTCACGCGTTCGGAGTCTTTGCGCGCCATATCGATGGCGATTAGGTTCACCAGCGAGTCCTCCGACCGCGGGTTGCGCTTCAAGATTCCGCGGTACAAAGCGCCGGCCTCGTCCAGCCTTCCGGCCAATTGAAGCGTGACCGCCTTGCCAAACAAGGCGGCCTCCTGGCTGGGCGACTGGTTGAGGCACTTGTCGAAGGCCTCCAGCGCCGTCTCCAGCCGGCCCAGTTGCAGGTTGCAGATTCCGATACCGAGGAAGGCCTCATTGCGCTGCGGATCGGCGTCCAGCGCCCGGGTGAACTTCTCGCACGCCTCATCCCAGCGCCCCAGCTTCTCCAGGCACACAGCCAGGTTGAAGGACGCCGTGCGATGCGCCGGCTCCAGTTGCAGCAGCTTCCAATAGCTCGTCGCCGCCTCTTCAAACTGGCTGAGTTGGAAGTGGATGTGCCCGAGCGCGGAGTACACCTCGGCGTCTTTGTCCCCACGGTCGATGTCGGCATAGAGCTCGGCCAGGGCCTCGGCGGGCTTGCCGTCCAGGTGCAGCGACACGGCTTTCGCCAGCGCGTGGCTGGCGCCGCGGCGCTCGCTGCGCAGGCCCGGGCCGGAAACCGGCGGCGCGGGGGTCGGGGTCCAAGTTTGGTTCGCCATTGCTTTTCTTTGGCTCATTGAGGTCTTCTCGTATTCCGCCGGTCGATGTCCGCCGTATAAAAGTACGCGCACACCCGGCCGATCACATCTGTCTGATGGGCGAGCTTCATCCAGTAGACGCGGGCGCTTTCTCCGGCGTCGGTGAAGAAGCCGAACCCGCCGCTCGTCAAACGCTCGTCGCTCCAAAAATCCACCAATTGCCCCTCGATGGAAGTCGAATAGCCACGGTCACTCACGGTTAGCCGCACGCGGTAGGGCGTGTCGTTGTGGGCCACCATCCGAATGGGGACTTCCACCGGTTTGCCCTGCTGGCCCCCGATGACCGGGTAGCGCACCAGGGACATTATCGGGAGCGGTCCCGGCTTCTGAATGCTGATCTTAGCGGCGTAGTAGTTGTTTTCGTCCTTGGCACGGTAGGCGAAACCAAGCGCCTTCTGGTCGATCTGCATCAGAAAATCGACGTTATACTCCCGCATGTGCATCGATGGGCGGTATAGCGCCAGCCGGCCCGGCTTGACGTAGCCCGCCTTGCTGATTCTCCAAGAGCTCTCCCAATCGCCCGCTCCCGACCAGTCGGTCATACCGCCCTGGAAATCCTCGGCCAATTCCACGGCGGCCCGCCGCCCGATGCCGTCGCGCACCACATCCATGCGCGCCGCTACCACGTCGAGGAGCCCCACCGCGGGCAAGGCAGACCACAATAACAGCATGAGGCAGGCCGCAGCTGCTGCGAATCGGACGTATACCGGGGACCGTCCCCAAAAACTCACGAGGGCCGCCCACAGGTCAAACGGAGGCTTCTCCATCGGCCGCAGGTACTCGAACGTCTCGACAATCCGCAGCCCGCTGGCGCGGGGGATCACCACTCCGCCGGTACCCATCGGGAGTTCACGGAACGCAGCTCGCGTCGGGCGGCGGTCTTGAGGGCTCATGCCCTCGACCAGGGGCGACATTGGCGGCTCCGGGCGAGACGAGCGACTGTATCGGAACAGCGAGGCCAGAGCCGGCAGTACGTTGCCCGAGGGTAGCGAACTAACCTGCTGCTGGGCCGCGGCCGCGCTCTCGATCATGTCCGCGCCGGCCAACTCCTCTCGCAACGGATCGCTGAACCGCAGGCTCAGCCGGTCGTCCGCGATCCCCAGGTGGGGACGCCTCACAGGACCCAGGGCGAATTCCACCGCCCCGGATCGGGCCGCCAGCCTTGTCCGCGCCGCGACGGCGTCCGCCGCGGACGCCGCGAATTCGAACGGCACAGGCCGCTTGGCCATTTCCGGAATCGCATCGGCCACCGGTTGGGCCGTGTCGCCCCCGAAGCGCGGCAGGACAGCGCGGGACGCTGCCAGGGGCGCCGCCTCCGGGCGTTCTCCACGTACCGATCCCCGGGCAGCCGCCGGTGGCGTGGCCCCGAATGTCCCCGCCAGGTGCACCGGTGCCTCCATTGAGGACGGGCCCGATGCCAGGACCAGCTTGGGAGCCCAGGTGCCCATGCTGGACCCGTTCACCTTCGCCGTCCCCGGTCTCAGGTTTAGCGGTCGGGGGGCCAGTGTCGCGGGTTCCGTCACATACCCGTTTCCGGGCTCCTGCGTCCATGTCCACAACGGCGGGTCCACAGTCTCCAGGCGAACCGTGCCCAACCGCTTCAGCGGCGAGACCGGTGGGAACCACGTGAACGGTGCGGCCACCGGTGCGGCATCCGACGGGCGAACCGCCGCAATCACGCCCCGCCACGCTACGGAGGCATGGCGCGGGGTCAGGCGCGGCACGCGCGCCGGGAACTCCGGGGCCATCAAGCCCGCCTGCACGGTTAGCGTGCCGGAGACAGCGGCTCCGAACGGTGCGGCCTCCAGTTCCACCGGGTCCGGGCAAAAGCCCGGTTCCGGTATCGCGTCGGCCATCGCGGGGGTGATTCTGACCTCGGGGAAGGGCGAAGCCCGGTCCGGTGTACGGCCAGGACCAAGCGGCCTCTGGTTTGATTCCTGAAGTCGGGTGAAGGCGCGTTGCGTGAGGCTCCGGTACTTCTGGCGGTGATCGCGCGAGCAGAACTCACCGTCTGTGAAACCCTTTAACAGACCGAGTGGTTTGCCGCAATACAGGCACTGCATCGCGATCTCTCACCCTCCGCGCTGTCGAACCGGTGCCCAGCCAGCACGCCGCGGCCCGGCGGCCTGACGCGGTGTCTCACCGGTGCACACCACCGCCGGATGCGGAAACACCACGCCCCCATCGCCCTGGCCAAAGCCCATCCGTCTTTAAAATGTAAGGTTTCCCCCCCGCGTCAGCAAGACCGTCGATAGGCAGCATGTTCCTGTTATCCAAAGTTAACTGCGATGGCGCAGTACCACCCCTATGCGCCGCCTTCGACACCATCGGCGGGCAGAGGACGGAGGACTACAGCGGAGCGGGCAACGCGAGGAAGGCCTTCTGCAACGCCTTGTGCAGCATCGCGGCGGCCTCGACTTCAGGGATGGCGCGGGACACGGCGATCTCGGTGATCAGCATATGCCGGGCCTGGTCGAGCATCTTTTTTTCCCGGAACGACAAGGGCTTGGTGAGCTGCAGCACCAACAAGCTCTTGAGGACTTCGGCCGTCTCCAGTAGTCCTCCGGACTGCATCTTGGCGGAGTTTTCCTTGAAGCGGTCTTTCCAGTCCGGTTGGCTGGGGCAGTCCCCGTTCGACAAAAATAACAGAACGCGCCCAATCTCGCCATTCCTGGTGACTCGCCGCAGCCGTAGGTCGTTGGCGTGTGACAGTGGCACCATCACCGTAAGGCTGGTGCACGTCATTCGTAGTAGATAGAAGTGCTCGAAACGGCTGCCGAAGGAGCGGGAACTAACGTTTTCAATAACCCCGACGCCATGGTTGGGGTACACGACCTTCTCGCCAACCTGGAAGACCATGTATTGACCTCTAGCTGCGGACCCACTCCTCGGACGTAGCTGAGCGGGGGTGCAGAAAAGAATATTAAGTCCGATTCCCCGAAAAGTCAATGCATAAAGTTGGCGAGGTGAACATGAGGCGCGGGTACCGCCGGGGTCTCAACGGTCCCGGTCGGTGACCAGTTCGGTGAGCCGTCCAAGCGCGCGCTGAAACGGGGATGCCGGGAAGCGCGCCATGATGGACCGCGACTTCTCAGTAAAGACGGCTGCCCGGCCCATAGCCCGTTCGATGCCACTGCGTTTCTGCACCAGCGCCAGCACCGCCGCGAAGGGTACCCGGCCGTAGTTGCCGTCCCGGAGCACGGTCTCAATCTGGCGCCGCTCGGACTCGTCGGCATCCGCCAAGGCGTAGATCAGCGGCAGGGTCACCTTCCCTTCCCGCAGGTCGCT
>CAZVIK010000256.1:0-4033 GCA_964627045.1 uncultured Solibacteraceae bacterium
TGGTCTCTTCCGAGTACATGGTGTGCCGGTGCAGGGACACCGCCGCGCGGAACGCGGAATCCCGGCCGCTGGAAAGGGGCCAGTGGTGCAAACGGGTGATTGGGTGGCGCATGATGGGGAGGCTCCGTCGTCTCCAGCTTGCGGGAGCCGAGTTACGGACGAGTTTCAAAAACGTGAAATTGTTCTGAAACCCGGCGGCTGCGGAAGGAGCCAGACGATTTACGTCGCCGTCAAACGGCTGTAACGCGATCCGGCTAGAATTGTGGGGTAGGCGTGATCGCACCGGGTTTTGACGAGCGGTACAGGGACGGAGGGAAAGGGCATGCACAGGGGATTGTTGGCCGCGGCGGCGGCTTTGACGATGCTAGCGGCAGGGGCTTCCGCGCAGGTTAAACACATCATCCTTTTCATCGGCGACGGGATGCAGATGGCCACGGAGGTGGGGACCAGCCGGTATCTTTTCGGCAAGGACAGTGGGCTGTCGTTTCACCAGTTGCCTTACCAGGGGAACGTCGCCACTTGGGACGTCTCGGCGTACAACGCGCGGGCCAAGGCGGCGGGCAAGCCGGCCTACGATCCCAAGGCGATCATCCCTTCCACCGGCTATGACGCAGTCAAGGGCGGCTTGCTACCGTACCCGCTTCAGACCAACGGAGAGGCCAGCTACCTGATGGGGCCGGCGACCGATTCGGCGTCTTCGGCCACCGCCTTCGGTTCGGGGAACAAGACCGACGACGGCAACATCGCCTGGCTCCCGGGAGATCCGCCCAACGGCGCCGTGCCCACGGCGGCGGAGATCCTGCGTGCCGAAAAGGGCTTCGCCATCGGCGTGGTCAGCACCGTGCCCTTCACGCACGCTACGCCAGCGGCGCTGGTGAGCCACAACGTGAGCCGGAACAACTACCATGCCATCGGCGAAGAGATCGTGATGAAGACGCAGCCCGACGTGGTGGTTGGCGGCGGGTGGGGGAGCGCGCAATACACGCCGGCGGCCGCGTTGGAGTACCTGACGAAGAACCCGGCGTCGCCCTACGTGTTCGTGCAACGCCAGGCGGGCGTGGACGGGGCGAAGACGTTGACGGCTGCCGCCGCCGAGGCCGTCGCGAAGGGCAAGAAGCTGTTCGGTCTTTTCGGGAACCCTTCGGGCGGGAACTTCGACTCCCCGGTTCCTTCGAACAAGCCGGGGGCGCCCGCGGTGGCGCGCGGCAACATCGAGAACCCGCTGTTAAAGGACGCCGTGGTTGCGGCGCTGGATGTCCTAAGCCGGGACAGCGATGGATTCTTCGTCCTGTTTGAACAGGGCGACATCGATTGGGGGGCACACGCCAACGATTACGCGCGCATGGTCGGCACCACCTGGGACCTGCACGAAGCCGTGAAGACCGCCGTCGAGTTCGTGGACCGGCCGGGCGACGCGATGGACTGGGACAACACGCTGCTGATCGTGACCGCCGATCACGCCAACAGCTACCTGAGGCTGGAAAGGCCGATGGGCGCGGGCGTTCTTCCCGTACAGGACGGCAAGAAGTACCCGGGCGGCGAGATCAGTTTCGGGACCGGCAGTCACACCAACGAACTGGTCCGGCTGTACGCCCGTGGGGCGGGGATCGACGGGATCCGGAAGCAGGAAGGAACCTGGTATCCCTGCACCACGATCATCGACAACACCCAGTTGTTCCACGTGATGCTCGGAGCGGCGGGCGTGACCCGTCCGTCCCCGTTGACCGCAAAGCCGGACAATTCAGCGTGTTCGTTGCCCGGAGCCCGGCCGCCGCAGAGCAAGTAAGGCAGGGCTTCGCCGAGCGCCCCAAACCGCCTGCATCGGCCTCCGTCGTGCGGCTACAATAGCGGCGACAAGGGGGGCGATTCGTTGTCCTTGGGTTTCCGGTTCATGCGAAGGCTGTCTCTGGGCGGGTTTCTGGACTTCATCGAGAAGGCGGGTAACAAGCTCCCGCATCCGGCGACGCTGTTCGCGCTGCTGGCGGCGACGGTGGTGGCGGCCTCGTGGGTGTTCGCGAGCCTGAACTATGTGGCGGTTCACCCGTCGACGGGCGAGGCCATTCACGCCGTCAATCTGCTTTCCGGAGCAGGCTTGCGGCGCCTGGTGACCGGCCTGGTGACCAACTTCACGGGGTTTGCGCCCTTGGGAACCGTGCTGGTGGCCATGCTGGGCGTGGGTGTGGCCGAAGGGTCGGGGCTGATCCCGGCGGCGCTCCGGGCGCTGGTGCTGTCGGCGCCCCGGAGGCTGGTCACGCTGGTGGTGGTTTTCGGCGGTGTCATGTCGAACGCCGCTTCCGAGGCTGGCTACGTGATCCTGATCCCGCTGGCCGGGGTCATCTTCCAGGCGTTCGGCCGGCATCCGCTGGCCGGAATGGCGGCAGCTTTCGCGGGCGTCTCCGGGGGGTACAGCGCCAACCTGGTGTTGGGTTCGGTTGACCCGCTGCTGGCGGGGATCACGACCGAAATGGCGCGAATCATCGATCCCGCTTACACGGTGAACCCGGCCTGCAACTACTACTTCATGGCGGCGTCCACGGTGCTCATCACGCTGTTGGGAACGTTGGTCACCGAGCGGATCGTGGAGCGGCGTCTGGGCCGGTATGAAGGCGCGCCCGTGCCGATGGAACAGCTGGGCGCCGCCGAAAAGAAGGGGCTGTGGGCGGCCCTGGCGGCGGGGGCCGCGCTGGCGGCGGTGGTGGCGTGGATGACCGTTCCGCAGAACGGCATTCTCCGCGACCCGCAGACCGGCAGCCTGCTGCACTCGCCTTTCCTGAGCGGTATCGTGGCGATCATCTTCGTAGCGTTCTTCGTTCCGGGGCTCGCCTACGGGGTGGCGACGCGGTCGATCCAGCGCGACGCCGACGTGGTGAAGATGATGGGGACGACGATGAGCGGGCTGGGGACGTACATTGTGCTGGTGTTCGCCGCGGCGCAGTTCGTGGCCCTGTTCTCATGGACGCATGTGGGCGTGATCTCGGCGATTAAGGGAGCCGAACTGCTCAAAGCCGTGGGGCTTACCGGCATCCCGCTGGTGGTCTCCTTCGTGTTTGTTTCGGGGCTGCTGAACCTGCTAATGGGTAGCGCCTCGGCCAAGTGGGCGATCATGGCGCCGGTGTTCGTGCCGATGTTCATGCTACTCGGCTACACGCCGGAGTTGACGCAGGCCGCCTACCGCATCGGCGATTCGTCGACGAACGTCATCACGCCGATGATGTCGTACTTCGCGCTGATCCTGGCCTTTGTGCAGAAATACCGCAAAGACGCAGGGATCGGGACGGTAGTGGCGCTGATGCTGCCCTACTCGGTGGCGTTCCTGCTGGTGTGGGTGGTTTTCCTGGTCGGCTGGATGATGCTCGGTCTGCCTCTCGGGCCGGGAGCGGGGCTGCGCCTGTAGTCAGGTGAGATCGAGGTGGCGCGTGTCCAGCAGCCGCCCGGTTTCGACGTTGCCGAGCGCCGCCAGCATCGTTTCCTTCAGGTGCGGGTAGTCCGACTCCAGATGTGAGATGAGGCCCCGGAGCGTCTCCCGCACGGTGCCGGTCTTCTGGGAGCATCCGCAGGGGATCAGCGGCGCGCCGAGTTGCTCGACGCAGGCGCGGGTGGCTGTCTCCGGGACGAAGACAAGCGGGCGGATCAGGCGGAACTCGCGGCTGCGCGACCAGGTGACCGGGGGCAGGGAAGCGACGCGGCCGGTGAAGAGCGCGTTGCGCAGAAAGGATTCGCAGAAATCGTCCGCCGTATGGCCGAAGGCGATCACCCCCGCGCCGAGGCCGCGCGCGACTTCGTAGATGGCGCGCCGGCGGTAACGGCTGCACAGATCGCAACCGTGGCCGGGCTGTTCGCCGATGAGGCGGATCGAAGGGTTGTCGCGATAACAGGTCCACTCGACGCCGCGATCCTTCAGGTAGGCGGCCAACGGTTCCAGCGGGCGAAGGAACTTGCCCTGCTCGACGGTGAAGGCGCAAACCGAGAAATCCACCGGCGCGCGCCGCTGCAATCGAAGGAGGACTTCGAGAAGCGCGAGCGAGTCCTTACC
>CAZVIK010000256.1:4043-5240 GCA_964627045.1 uncultured Solibacteraceae bacterium
GCGAACGAGATCCTGCTCCAGGTCCACGCTTTATTATAGGAGTCGGACCCGATGAGCCCCGCGCGCCAGGCTGCCTTCCAGATCCTCCTGCTGGTCGAGAAGGGCGGGTACGCGTCGGATCTGCTGGCTGGACGGACACAGGACCTTGACGCCCGCGACGCCGGGCTCGCCACCCGGATCGTCTACGGGTGCCTGCGGCGGCAGGCGCAACTGGACTTCCTCATCCAGAACCACGCGCGGCGCGCGGCGTCGTCGCTCGACACCGAAGTCCGGCTGGCGCTGCGCATGGGCCTTTACCAACTGCTGCACCTGGAGCGGGTGCCGCCGCACGCTGCGGTATCGGAAAGCGTGGAGTTGGTGCGGCGGGCGAAGAAGGCGTCGGCTGCGGGGTTCGTCAACGCCATCCTGAGGAAGGCGGGGAGGTCCGGGCCGCCCGCATGGCCGGATCGCGCGACCGAACTGTCAGTTCCGGGCTGGCTGCTGGCGCGATGGGAGGAGCAATTCGGCGAGCGGGCCGCCGCCGGGATCGCGCGGGCGTTCCTGGACGAGCCCGAAACCCACCTGCGCGTGCCGGCGAGGGCTCCGGTGGAAGGGATTGACCTGGAGCCGACGTCCGTTGCAGGGTGCTTTCGGTTGAAGTCCGGGGAGAGCGGCGGGTTTCGGATTCAGGATATCGGGTAGCAGTCGGTGGTGCCGCTGCTGGATCTGCATGCGGGTCAATCGTTTCTGGATCTGTGTGCGGCGCCGGGCAACAAGACGGCGCAGGCCTTGGAAAGCGGTGTGCGAGCGGTGGCCTGCGACCTGCACCTCAGCCGCGCGCGGCAGTTGCGGCCGCTTGGCTGCGACGTGGTGGTGCTGGACGGAACCTGTCCGCTGCCGTTTCGATCCCGTTTCGACCGGATTCTGGTGGATGCGCCGTGCTCGGGGACCGGAACGCTGGGCCGCAACCCGGAGATCAAGTGGAAGCTCCAGACGGGCGACATTGACGATCTCCGCGCCCGGCAGACACGCCTGCTGGTAAACGCGATGGCGGCGCTGGCGCCGGGCGGGAGGCTGGTCTATTCGACCTGTTCGCTGGAGCGCGAGGAAAACGAAGGCGTACTCGAAGCGGTTCTGGGGCGCGTCCCAGAGAATGTGGTGCAACGCCTGCCGGGGCGCGACCCGGGCGACGGCTTCTTCGCCGCTGTGTTAGGATCG
>CAZVIK010000257.1:0-3114 GCA_964627045.1 uncultured Solibacteraceae bacterium
AGAACACATCGATGTCCACCATGTCGTTCATCGTCTTGTGCCCAAGAGCACTCACTAAAGGCACCGCGAGCATCGAGTGGCTGTTCCTTCGCGACTACCTTTCACGACTCGGCGAGAGGGGACTCGTCGCGGACAAGACATGGAGTGCGCTCCGAGCACGCCTCATCAACAAACACGGTCCCGAAAAGGCAGAAGGCATCATTGCCGGACTGCGCGGATCGTTCGGGCCAGAACACCAACGGCTCCAGGACGACTACCAGGAGGAACCACCAGTCGACTACGACGACGACGAACTCTTCACCGCAACAAGGGACCTCGTCGACAGACGAGCAGCGGAAATCAAGGATTTCATCGCCGAAGAACCAACACGATTCGACGGCATCGACAACGTCAAACCCGTCACACTGAGCGAATGGTTCTACGCACGCATGAACAACCCAACAGAACGAGACATGATGCAAGCATTCTTAGAGCGATACGCGCACAAGAACAACGAATAACCCACTATGCCAGCAACAACCGCGCTGGCCCTCCACACCCCCAAACACAGAACTCCGATCGCAGAACGCCACCCGGTGTTTCTCCATTCCGAACCACACGACACTATTCTGGCGAGTGAAAAACCCCAGGGTGGCGCAGAACGGGCTCCCCGGCCCGTAAGAACCCGGAAAAACTATCCGGGAGAGTCCTCCGCCCCCGCCGCCAAGATCTGCTGCGCGGCCTGGATGGCTCGTTGTGCGCTTTCCTCGCTGATCTCGTCGTGCTGGAGGTAGTGTCCTAGGTACCCGCGAGCGTATATCGTTCCTGGCAGGTCGAGGGCTTCGAGGCATAGGAGGACGACGCTTTCCGCCTCGACCTCCTTGAGTGCGCGGGATCGCTCGCCGTCATCGTGGTGCTGGAGGATGACGTGCGCGAGCTCATGGAAGAGCGTCCTGTGGGGTAGGCCCGCGACCGGGCTGACCGCGACGCGACGGCCAGACAACGCGTACCCTTGGGTGTTCCCATCGAGTGCTTCGAACGGGACGTGCGTGATATCCAGGTTTTTGAGCGCGGCCGCCTCGGTCCAACCCGGCACGCCCAGAGGCTCGTACTCGCGACCCTCGGTCTGGGATAGCGCGAACCACCGCGACCGGTACACGAAGAACGGGGGCTTCTCCTCGCCGTTATCAACGTCCTTGGCAGGTATGGTGATGGGCACGCAGAGCGTGAGGGCCTTCTCGCCACGCTGCACAAACCGCCCCATTGCCTGCCACTGCTTGAACGTGGCCAACGGCCCAGGCGTCACGCCACGGCTCACGCACTGCGCCCACGCGAGGAGCTGGTTGTGCAAGCTATACCGGTGGAACCGGGTGTACGCCTCGTGCACCAAGCCAGGAGTGTTGACCGCTTCTACGAGGAGCGCTCGCCACGATGATGGCGGACCACGCGATGTTGTTCTGTTCTCGCTTCCTACCTTGCCTGTCATGCTGAGACCTCCACGACCCCCCAGGGGACGCTCTTCGGCCACCGAGAGCGTCCAAGGGGGAGTGGAGAAGCCAGTCAGGGATACCGGCTAATCCCGTGCCCGGATCGTAGCCGACGGTCCAGCACGGACCGGAAACCGTTACGAACGAGGACGCGATGGAGCGGCTTCGTCGATAACGGTTAAGGCGTAAAACGAACCGGGACAAGACCGATGTTTTCTATATAGAACTGAAAGGTTCTTTACCCACGAAGCAAGCACACACTTGTCAGCAAGGTAAAAAACCACAGGAACACACCAGAAGGCCACCAGAGACGGAAAGAACTGCAAAAGACTCTTCTCAGCACTCACGCTTCGTCGCGTCCAAGGGTCTCCAAGCCCCGAAATAGATTTATATACGCCCAGACACCAAACAGCCACGAATGACCGAATTGTTGCGACTCCAACGGGTCTCGCTATCGGCAGACGACCTCGCTCAGGAGTTAGGGAAGTACATCGCGAGCAACAGTAAGAACTTCACGTTCTCACAGTCAGAAGTCGACTCGGGATCGGCAACAACCGTCGGCGCGGCATTGACCGGCGACGGCATAGCACCGGCTGCCGCCGTCACGGCGATACGACGGAAAACATGGAATCCCCTTCTCGTCCGCACCACTCCGGCAGTGTCAGGAATGGCAGAACTACACTTCCCAATACACCTCAAATCCGTGCGAACCTACTCGCTCAAGACAAAGAAGCAGGATGTCCACGTCCAAGACTACGCCCTCACCTTCGGGGACGTGCAATCCACCAGCGCAACGAAAAAAGTCGTGGTGACAATCTTCGTAGCGCCATTCATACTCTTGGCCACGATGATTGTCGCACTCATCGGAATGTTTGTTCTTGACGTAAAGCCAGTCAACATGTCGGCACCCTTCTTCACTATCACAGGGCTCGTGGCTGTCCTCATCATCATGTACATCGTGCTGACAATCACGGAACACCACAAGATACAAAACAATCTGCCCACATTTCAAAGCGAACTCTCCACCCTCGTTGCACAATTCAAAGTACCGAACTGACACAACGTCCACCCCCGGCACCGACTACCGCAAAACAGCGTCCAAACCCCCAACGCACCGGGAGAATGCCCACGCCCAGAAAACCAATGGCAACTAAACACACTACCCCCGTCACTCTGCAACACACAGTCTTGCGAGTGCTTCCCTGGCTTGTGACCCTGTTGTGGTGTGGGGTGATGGCCGCCACAGTGGTGGCGTCGCGAGATGAAGGCGTCATCCTCTCTCTGTTGCTCGCATTACCCTTTTGCCTGGTGATGATACACGGAGCGACGCGGATGATTGCGTTTCCAGAACGGTTCGCGACAAAGACCCGACTGCCACAAACGATAAGGAGAATGGGCGTCATCGCAGTTGTGGCAAATGTTCTCCTGCTCTTGGTGATTGTGCTGTTCGTGTTTGTCTTGTAATGCCTAACGTGAGGAGAGAGATGGTCGTCACAGCGAAGCAAGTGGATGCGGAACAACAGTTCGTGGACCTACGCGACGCTAACTGCGACAAGTACTTATACAAGATTGACAAAGCGGCAGACGCCGCACGAGATGAGGTCCGGAGGAAGAATGGTGGCCGCTAGTAGACACGATCGCCGGTCGA
>CAZVIK010000257.1:3124-5218 GCA_964627045.1 uncultured Solibacteraceae bacterium
GGTTCTTCCAGGTATTGTCTGTACTCGTGGCCGCAACACTCGTCTTCCGTAGTGTCACACTTGCCCTTAACGGTGGAACACTTACGAGTGCAGTCGGTGTGACACTGGCGGCCTTCGTCGCTCTCATACTGCTGAGTGCCGTAAGGGGCGCACATAGACTCATTACGGCGTCATTCCGAGAGCGAGATGTTATTACGATCTCGACGCTCGTGTTGATCCAGGGTATCCTCGCTGCCGTGTGGGTCCCACAACACCGAAGCCCGGTCTCGCTCTCGCTGCTTGCGGGGACGATTGCGGCGTTTATCACGGCTACGTGGCTGTATCTGCAGACCCCCAACCTGGCAGGGAGACAAAAGATATTCGAAGCACCGCACTTTGTTGTATTCGCGGCAGCGTTTACCGTGTTGTTGGTCGCGAGTCTTGCACTGTTATGGATGGTGGTCAGGTAGCAGCGCGTCGACAAGGCCGTCGACCGGGCCGACCACTATGCGAGGAAGATCAATGGCGACATCTAGGCAACACGGCTCGTTCCCCTGGCATCAGCAGAGGAGGACTTCAACAACAGAGGAAGACTCGTTCGTAAGGCGGTCGTTTACCAGGCGGGCAGAACGTGATACAGAAGGCGAGAGCCCGGGGAAGCCGCGGACAGCGCAGATTCACGAGGGGCCGCAGGAACGCTCGTCAGTGAACATCCTCCTGTGCTACATCGTTGGCTCGTTGCTTGGAATGGTGACTGTGTCGGCGTTGTTTCTCGCAGCTCATGGGCGTTGTACACCCGAGTGGCGGCAGTGTTCATTGCCTTCACGTCGGTCTTCGGCTTCATTGTCGGGTATAAATGGCTTCGGTTATGGACCTACGGGTCGTCCAACGACCGCGATGGGGGGCGCAAAGATGTCTGGTGGGCGGGCGTGCTCCTGGGTCTCGTCGCGCTTGCTGTCTCCCCGTTTGGCCCCTTTGGCGTATATCTGACCGGAGTAACGATACTCGTTGGAACACTGTTGCCTCTCTGGCTTTCCGATCGGGCAATGCAGTCTACTTCCGTCACGCGCGACCTGCAATCCCACCGGATTGGCTTCACCATACTGGCGGCGGTATCCCTGCCCGCCACTATCGACTTCTTTGCATCACTCTACGATATCCCTGTCCTCACAAGAGTCTTATACTCCACAGCGTACGTTCTCCTGTATTGCGGGCTCGTCATATTCCTGTTCATGCGCCACAGGCGTCAAACAACCCGCAGGACTGATGGCACTTGAACACACTACCTCCCGGTCGGCGCCGCTCAAAAGCCCCCGAAAAACCCGCGCCAGCCACAGCAACTCACGACGACAGCAAAACCCCGACGCCAACCATGTGGCGCTGCTCTCCCGTCGCGGTAAGCTACTTCTTTCGGGTACTCTCGTGTCTCGTGATTGTCTCGTTCATTACTGTGAGCATCAGGATGTCGTTGGACGCTGACCTCCATTCCGCGCGCGGTCATGACTGGAGCCACTCGGTGACCGCTTCCATAGCAATCGGGCTTACACTTTGAAAGCTCGCGGACAGTTCGATAGCGTCGAGCCACTGCTCTCGCAACTCGTCCGTCACGAAGAAGAACACGACGAGTCCCGGCAGTTCTTGGCATTTCTGGATGTTCGCTTGGATGTCTGATTTGCCGGTTTCTATCTCGACGAACACCTCGTGCTCGCCCTTCGTCGCGTGGAGGTCGACAAAGCCGCTTGGGACGGCATACTCGTCCGTGACGGTGTACCCGTGTCGCTCCAGGATTCCACGGAGAGTTTCTCTCCAGTACTCGTGTGCTGCGCCACCACGACGCCACGAGGGGACCTCGACGCCCAGTCGTGCTAGCTGTTCCTCGCCCGTTGGTGTGAGCGTGAGAATCTTCACCCGACCCGTGGCGGTCGGGACCTCTTCGAACACCGCAAACTCCTTTGCGATAATCCCGTCCTTCACGCTGTTCCCGGTCTTTGGGTTCCACCCCAACCGCTCGTAGCGAGCCGTGACGCCGGCAATCGGGTGCTCAGCGATATCCCGTAGGAGAGCGCCTTCCTTCTCGGACACCACTGTCGGGGCCTCGTCCACTGGTGCTGGTGG
>CAZVIK010000258.1:0-962 GCA_964627045.1 uncultured Solibacteraceae bacterium
GATCACCAGCTCCTTCCAGAGCCTGAACGAGTGCCAGCGCAGCTTCGTGCAAGCCCTCCTGAGGCAATGTGCCAAGGGCGGCCTGAAAGTCTTGCGCGGTGTAGGTGTCCACCGGGTCCAGCGCCGCGTAGGTCAGAAATGCGGCTAATTGCTGGGCATGCTCGCCCAACTCCATGTAGTGGTGGACGGTGCCGAGGAATTGTGCTTTGAACGTGATCAGCAGCGGCCGGTACAGGCGCGGGGACCACAGGAAACCTTCCCAGACCGCGCGTGCCTCGGCGGCATCAATCGTCCAGTCGAACAGTGGCAGCAAATGGGCCTCCGTCCAAGACCGGTCCACGCGGAACAAGGCAATGAGGCGCGATGCCAGCAGTACGCGACCGTGCCGGAACTGCGCCACACCGATGTCGCACAGTTGGGTGAAGATGGGTTCCAGGTCGGCCGGCAACTTGTCGTTGTCGTTGGGCTTTCGCTTGAACCACAGGTTCAGCAAGGCCTGAGTGACGTGGCCAACCTGGTGATTAATGGCCCGGATAACAGGCTGACCGGTATCCTCCCCATCCTGATACGGCAATGCCAGTATGCGTCGGCATAGGCCCAGGAAAATGTCTTCATGGCGCTCCAAGGACTTTGAGACAGCCTCCAACCACCAGGCGATGCTGTGCGCGATATCCTTCAGCACATCGTCCGGCATGGTTTGGACCAGCGGAGCGATAAATCGCCACGAGCGCAGTACCCGCCCTTCCTCGCTCCAGGCCTGCAAGGCCTCGCGCCAGCGCTCGGAAGGCCATTGCCCTTCCCGGGTGAGGTCGCACAGCGCGTAGGCGCAATGGAAGAATCGCGTGCGGCAAGTCTCGCGCCAGGTATCCTCGTAGAAGGGGCCTTGAGAAGGTGGCGGCCGTTTCAACCAGTCGACTAGCTCACGTCGCTTGCGCGGCGCAAGTTCGATTTAACGGTTTTCC
>CAZVIK010000258.1:972-4945 GCA_964627045.1 uncultured Solibacteraceae bacterium
TCCACGTAGTAGGGGTCGGCGGTACCACTCATCCAGTGGGAGAACTCATCTCTCTCGTTGGCTGCAAGGCGCCATTCCGGGTGTGCCGCCGACAACGCGCCCAGCCTTTCAGTGGCGGCCGAGCTAAGGTTCCCGCCAGATGACTTCAATTTGGCGAGATGCAGCCAGACCGAGTGATCCACCAAGTCCTGCCAGCGCCCGGGCTCGATGTCATCCCGGTACATCGCTCGCGGCGGACCGGCGAGGATGGCCGCTTCCAGTCGGCCTCGCGCTTGCGGTGTGAGATGAAAGCCTTGCAGCACCAAGAGGCGCAGGATTTCGCGCTTCACATCGACGGACCACAACCACCACGCATCGTCGGCAACAAGCCAATCCACCCATTGATCCGGCGCGATGCAGTCAACGTGGCTGGCCGCGAACAGTGCCAGGCGTTTGAAGGTGGAATACGGCGTGGCAAACCACGTCTGCGCGACCTGAGTGGCGCGGGCGGGATCGCTCTCGCGAACGGCCAGCCAGGCATCGCGCACCAACTCGATCAGTTCCACCCAATCGCGGAAGCCCCGGTTTTGCCAGTGCGGGCTGATGGAAGGCAGATCCCAATGCGAGCGGTCACTGCGATCGTCGGCTTCACCCATCTCGCGCAGCAGGTCCAGCGCGTCGCGCAGCAGTTGCTGAAAGTCGTCAAGCAGTGCCGGCATGGCGCCGCGCCAGCGCTCGACGTCCGCCAGATCGTGAAGGGAGGAATGCACGTGGTCGGTGGCCAGCACCAGTTCCCAATCGACGCACTGCTTTAAGCGCTCGGTGGCCTCGGTCTCGGTGTCGTCCTCGCGCCAGCGGAAAGGCTTTTTCAGAGCGACCTTGGGGGCCAGCAGTTCGCGCAACTCGAAGCGCAGCGTCGCGGTCAGACCGTCCCGCTTGAGGCGGCTCTCCCAGCGATGGAGATCCAGGTCTCGCCGGGGCGATTTCACCCGGTTGGTCAGCAGCAGGCGCCACACGGGGCGCAGCAGCAGCCGTGGAATGGCGTTCGGAGACTGGGCTCGAATGCGCGCCAGTTCGTCCGTTTTACCTTCCCGCTCTAGGCGGGCAAACGTGTCCAGCTTGTCTTCGATCAGCCACACCAGACGATCGTGCAAGTGGCCGCCACGCTGGGCCAGCCATAGGATCAGCGCCGGGTCGTCGAGGTGCCGCACAAGCCAGCGGGCTAGATGGAACATCACGTCGTCCCATTGACTGTTGATTAGCCCGGCCGACACCAACATCATCCACGGTGCGCGAGTGTGGGGCGCGGGGCGGCGGACTAGGCTGAAGCCGAGTTTGTCGTCCACCTCGGCGTGCGGCGGCACGCCGAAATGCGCCAGGTCGCTGTACCGGTAAAGTTCCTCCGAAAACGCCTTCAACCAGTCCAGCGGCGGCACGGGGTCGAAATCGGCAAATCGTTTGGCGGGCAACCCCGATTCGTGGGACAGCGCCCAAAGCATGCGGCCGACGAAGTCGTCCTGCCGGGTGCTTGTAGATGGGCGCGTCATTGCGTAGTCCACCACGATGCGCTCCTTGCCGAGAATGCCGTCGCGGTAGGTTTCGGCCCAGACCTTCAAGGTGCGGTGCAGGGCCGAATGGTCGTGGGTGCCGGCAGGCACCTCGTAGAGGATGGGGGTAACGCCCTTGGCTTCCCACTCGATGGTCTTGCTGTTCTTTTGTCCGGGGGCGCAGTCGCCCAAAGCGTAGGCCTGGGGTGTGATTTCGCCCTGCATCCGGTCGGCGGCCAGCGCATCCATCATGTAACGCAGCACAGGGTCGTTGATGCTGTAGCCCACGAAGCAGACCACGTAGTTGCGGAACAGCTCGCTGACAAAACGTGCCGCCCAGCGTTCGGTCAGGTAGGCCAAGCCAAAGTCGCCGCTGGTCAGCACCAGCCGGTTCAGCGCACTGTCGTCCGGGTGCTCCGGCAGCAGGCCGTGCAGATACACCAGCCCGTTCCATCGGCTGTTTTTCGGTATCGGCAGCAAGGGTGCCGGGTAGGCCGGCACGGCCGGTTTCATGCGGGCCGTCAGGCGCGCAAAGATGCGGTCGAAATTGGTGGTGACCAGACGTAGCGCCCCGTCGCGACTGCTTGCCAGTTGCAGCAGGGCGGCGTGGGTGTCGGTGGCGCCTTTGCGGCGGAGCTTCGGCAGCAGCGCTTTGGCCAAGGCCTTGCGGACCGCCAGTCGCTGCCCGGGCAAGCGCCGCTCCAGCAGGTCCAGCGTGGCGTCGAACTGGTTGCGTTCGTAGGCTTCCTGTTCGATGGCATTGGGTGTGGTGCCGACGAGGGGGTAGATCGCGTCCACCAGACCTTTGAACCCCGGCAGCCCAGCCGGGTAGGAAATGCCCGCGCCGCAGAAGAACGCGACGCGGCCTTCCTCGTGCGCCTGCAACAGCGCATCTGGAATCTCCGGGCCGTTAGCTAGTGTCTATCCGGAAACCATGTGTTTTATATTCACTGACCTGACGTAAGAGCTCGATTGGGAGCGTCAGAGGTCAGAAAGGCATTCGAAATCCGGTGATCTAAAGGTTGATCTATGATTTTGCCGTTTTTTAACGATTTGTGGACATACCACTCCTTTGATATTGGTAAACCAAGGTTACCGTTGCCCTTAAACCGTGGGTGCTATTTTCAACCTCGCCAACGTCAACAAGTTGTACGATACAACAGCGCTGCGCACGTATTGTTTGAATCCAGCCCAACCCGACCAGGTGCACCGAGTCAGCCCGAAAGCACGCTTGAGTGCCGAAATGTTGGCCTCTATGCCGGCGCGGAAATTCCGAAGCTTCTTGTAGACCCAACTGCTTTTCACCATGTCCAGGACGGGGATTCCTTTGCGCTTGGAAAAGGAAACATCGGCGATCCCTTTCTCCTTGGCCTGCCGCAGGTTGTCCTGAGAGGCAAAGCCCCCATCCGCGGCCACCTGGCGCGGCGTCCTTCCATACAATCCCTTCTGCCGTTCGAGCAGGGGCAGGAACATTGCCGAGTCTGCAGGGTTGCCCCGTTCGATCAGGCAGTCCAGAATCAAGCCGGAGCTTCCCCCAGCCACGAACACCTTGTGCCCGTAGGTGATCTCCCGGTTCCCTTTTTCGATGATGTCCGTGTGGACCTCGAAAAAGGAAAACACCTTCTCACTGGCGGGAACCTTCTTTCCTTCAAGCACCCGTCTTCGGGTCTGGTCCATCACCTGATCGAAGGTCTCAATCACCTGCCTGAGCTCTTCTGCTATCCCCTGGGCGCGGATCGTCTCCAGGAAATCAGGACTCCTGAACTCATCGAGAATCCTGATGGCTTCCGTGGCATATCCCCTAACCCGCGTGGCGATCTCAAGCAGGTCCCGGTAGCACTGCTTGCGCACGCTCTCCTTCTTGCAGTTGAGAATCTTGAGCGCACGCTTCTTGACCACCCGCCGGTGATCCGCAAAGCAATAAGCGGGAGTGGGGGTGCATTCCTTGCCTGCGATCAGCAGTCTGGTGACCACCCGCACGCCATCCACCAGAAGACTCGAATCGGTCGGGTAATGGATGTCCGTTTCCACCGCTGTGGAGTCCAGCCGAATGGTTCGCCCTTTCTCGACACCCTCGCGCCTCGCGTATTCCAGAACCATCCGGTTTGCCGCATCCCAGGCGGTCTCGCTCAGAGCCTTCACGTTCTCCTGCAGGGTCGAACTGCTCGGCTTCTGCCCCATTCGCAACTTGGCAAAGGCCCGAAAGCTTCTCGAATCCTCCAGATGGAAAGCCAGTTCTTCGTATGTCAGGTTTCGGTATTGCTTCAGGATGGCGCAACGGAAAACCTGTTCAGCGGTCATCCCCGTCCGCCCAGTCTCCGCGTTCTTCATGCCGATCAGATCACTTTGAACCTTTAAAGGTATGGGGGTTTAAAAAGATTTTTTTTGGGTTTGTATACAATTATAAGAAAAAAAAGTTTGGGGGGAAAAATTGTAAAAGGGAATTT
>CAZVIK010000258.1:4955-5218 GCA_964627045.1 uncultured Solibacteraceae bacterium
TCATTTGGGGATCTCTTTTTTCACGCATAGCAACACCGGCCTCGTGAATGATTGTCTCAAAATATCAAACTGTTACATCATTCACTATGCCGGAGCTTTGCCAAAAACTCAAGCAAAAATAACCGGATCAGGTAATCTTTTTAGCGAGTTGACCTTTCCGGATGGACACTAGCTACGAGTTGCATCTTCCAATCTCTGACTCACAGATATGGGTAGGCGTGTGAACTCGGTTATTACCTCCGCCACACATAAAAAATTGCTCA
>CAZVIK010000259.1:0-5207 GCA_964627045.1 uncultured Solibacteraceae bacterium
TGGCCCGTTTCGCACGGGTGGTGACCTGGGACCCGGACCGCAAAGACGGCTGCCGCGCCAACCGGCTCCAGGAGTTCGCCGCAGAGGATCTGTTTCTCGAAACCGACCTCGTCCGCGAGGCCGACGGCAGCTATGCGATAGCGACGGGAGCAAGCGGTTATGGTTGCATCGGGCTCCAATGGCTGAATCGCCGCGCGCTGCGGGAGCTGCGTCTGCGTCTGCGGGAGCCTGCCGCTGCGTCCGCCGTTGGCGACATTCGAGTAGAGGGCTGGTTCGGCGAGTCCGCCTGGCAGGGGCAATGGAAGCCGTTGAGCGGCGACATCGTCGCCGAGGGCAACGACGTAGTCTGCCGGTTGTCCATGCGGTCGCCCGAAGGCGACCGTCTTCTGACGCGAAAGGTTCGGTGGGTTCTGCCGCCCGCAGCGGCCGCGTGGCGCGTGCGTGACTTGGCCGCGTTCACGCGGACCCGCTGGGACACGGCGCGCCTGCTGGTTCAGGCGGATTCGGCGGCGACTGCGGCTCCTGTCGGGATCACCGTTTACAACGGGCAGTTCCTCGAACCGGTCGAGCCCGAAGTGACCTTGTCCAGTCCACTGCACTTGGAGGTTCGATTTGCCAGACCCTCTTCCGTAAATGCGGATCGGACGGTGATCCAGTTTCGGTTGCCCACAGGGGCGTTTGGCGTGGCCGTCGACGACGTGCTGGCGAACGAATGTGTCTATCTGCCCGACCACGGTCTGTTCGTGACGCGGGACCCGGCGCCGAGCAGTCCGGCCGACTACCGGCGCAAGGCAGCCGCTCGCCGGACGATCCTCCAGGAAGTGCGAATGCGGCCGGACCAGACACTGGCTCAGGCGATGGCGCGGACGCACAACCCGCTCCAGAGCGAAGGCCCGGTGATGCTGTCACTGGCCTGCGACAACGCGAAGTACGTGCTGGAGCGGGACGGCACGTTGCGTTTCCATGCGGCCGCCGGCGAGGGCGGGGACTGGTTCGCCTCCGCCGGCAGGATGCAACTGCGATGGGGATCGGGCCAGGCCGACAAGTGGACCCGACAGCTCGACGGGGGCTGGCTTCCCATCCCGGTCATCACCACGGAACGGGACGGGATCGTCTGCACGCAGCGCGTATTCGTGGCGCCCATCGACGATCCCGGCAGCGATCCGGCTCGCCTGAATCGCCGCGCCGTCTGTGTGGCCGAGTTCACCTGGAATAGCCGCCAAGAAGATGCCTTTGACGTGTCGGCCGGCCTGGACATCGTGCTCGACAATCGAGGTGAACGGCCGGCGGCGCTTACGCCAATCGAGAACGGCTTCCGGCTCGAAGCCGAAAGCGGCGTGCTGGGTTCGGTCGTCGTCACCCCATCGAACGCTCTGAAGCTGCACGTCTCGGATGGTCGGCTCCAATTACGTGGCACGCTGCCGCCCGGCGGAAGCGCGGGCTTCGTCGCAATCCTTCAGCCTCCCACGGGCGATCTTCCGTCTCTTCCGGCCGCCTCTTCGCTGCGTCGTGACGTCGAGTCGTACTGGCAGGCCGTTCTGGCGCCCGCCATGCAAATCGAGACGCCCGATCCGTTCATCAACGATCTCGTTCGTTCCTCGCAACTGCGCTGTTTGATCGCCGCGCGCAATGAGGCCGACGGCGCCCGCGTTGCGCCCTGGATCGCCGCGATGGCATACGGTCCCTTCGAGAGCGAAGCCCATTCCGTGATTCGCGGCATGGACTTCCTCGGCCACGGCGAATTCGCTCGTCGCGGCCTGGAGTTCTTCATCCACCGCTATAACGCCGACGGCTTCCTGACCACCGGCTACACGACCTTCGGCACGGCGTGGCATCTCTGGACGCTGGCGCAGCACTGCCGGCTCATGGGCGACGCCGCCTGGCTGCGGACCCATGCATCCCAGATCGCGCGCGTGGGGGATTGGATCGTTCGACAACTGGCCAAGACCAGGGTGCTCGATGCCCAAGGGCAGCGCGTGCCCGAATATGGCCTGATGCCTCCCGGCGTAATGGCCGACTGGAACGCGTTCGCCTGCCACTTCTGCATGAACGCCTACTACTATGCGGCGTTACGTGACGTGGGGGCCGTACTGAGGGACATCGGCCACCCGCGGGCGGCAGTTTTTCAGGAAGAGGCGGTCAAGCTGCGCAAGTCCCTGATTGCGGCTTATCGCTGGACCCAGGCACAGTCGCCAGCCCTGCCGCTGCGCAACGGAACCTGGATTCCGCATTACCCATCGCAGGTGCACAGCCCCGGACTGCTCGCCGGCTTCTTCCCCGGCCAGGACTTCGGCCGCACGTGGGCGTACGACGTGGAGCTGGGGGCACACCAGTTGGTTCCGGCCGGCGTCTTCGACCCGAACGATCCCGAGGTCACACGCATGATGGACCACATGGAGGATGTCCACTTCCTCGGAGACGGGTGGTTCGACTATCCCGCCGAGCGCAACCGGCAGGACTGGTTCGATCTGGGCGGGTTCTCCAAAGTGCAGCCGTACTACGCCCGCAACGCCGAAGTCTATGCGCTGCGAGATGACGTCAAGCCTTTCCTCCGCACGTACTTCAACTCGATCGCGTCGCTGGTGAACCCCGAGGTGATGACCTTCTGGGAGCACTTCCGGCACAGCGGGGCATGGGACAAGACGCACGAGACGGGGTACTTCCTCTACCAGACGCGGCAGATGCTGGTCATGGAGCGCGGCCGGACGCTGTGGCTGGCGCCGTTGATCCCGACGGAGTGGCTGCAACACGGCACGCAGTTGGCCGCGAGCAATTGCCCGACGCGCTTCGGGCCGGTCAGCTACCGGATTTCGTCGCAGGTGGACGCCGGACGCATCGAGGTTGCCGTGACGGCGCCCCGGCGTGACAGGCCGGAGGCGATCGTGATTCGACTGCGGCACCCCGACGGCCGTCGGCTCGACCGCGTGGAGGTCAACGGGCGTCCGCACGATCGGTTCGATGCGGATCGGGAAACCGTTACGCTGCCGTCGGACCTTGATGCCTTGACGGTCATCGCACATTACCGATGAGTTGCCAGCAGTCAGATTGGAGCGCAGCGGTACGTCAAAGGAGTATCTGCATGAAACTGAATGGGGCCAACAAGCGGTTCTTGCTCTCTCTTGGAGCATTGTTCTCGCTGCTCGCCGCCGTCGCCACGCACGGGGCGGAATTGAGTTCCACGACGGTTCAAATGGCCAGGCCCATGCCGGCCGACGAAGTACCGGGGGCCCGTCCCTATGAGATGGTCCGGGCCGGCCGCCAACCGCCGCATGCACCGCTGGTCGATTTCGACTCGCTCGAAGGCTGGCGGGTCGAATGCAGCAACGGAGCGGTCGCCGATCTGATCGGCTCGCAGAGGCAGCGGGTGTGGGAATCGCCGGTCGCGCGGCTCGTCTATCGCGGCACGTCGAACGCCAGCACGGTGGTGTTGCGCCCGCCGGCGCCAATGGCGGTCCCGGACGACGTTTCGGCGACCACGATCTGGGTCTACGGCAACAACTGGTCGTGGGCGCCCGAGCCAGGGACGCCTCGAACGAGTATTACGCTGCTGGTTCTCGACCGGGACAACGTTGAACTGACGCTCGACTTTGCTCAGGTGGCCTGGAAGGAATGGTGGCTGGTTCACAAAGTGCTGCCGGCCGGCTGGCTCGACAGGAGGCCGCTGCGTTTCGCCGGTCTGCGGATCACAGGCGGCTCCAACACGGACGACCGGGAACTCTTCTTCGAGGACTTGGTGTTCTTCAAGGAAAGTCCGGCTCCGCTCTCTTTCGAACCGCGCCCGAAGCGCGGCATCGATCCATTTCCCGGCCAGTCACCCGGCGCCAACACCGGTCCGGGGCGGCTGCCGTTCCCGACACGCGAGCAGACCATCCTGCCCGACAATCTGACGACGGACTTCGCGGTGAACCTGGCGCAGGCGGGCGAGGGCTGGCGGTTCACCTATCAGGACTCCGAGACGCAATTGGTGTATGAGGTCAAACCGGGGGCAGGGTTCTGGGAGCCGGTCGTCGTCAAGTTGTCCGTAGGGGCGAATAATCATTCGCCCCTACTGGCAGCCAAGGCCATGACAGAGGCGGGGCTGAAGTTCGTCGCTGAGCCCCGGAACGTCCGGCTAATTCAAACGCGATCGGTTGGCAACGAAGTCCAGGCCTCCTGGCAAGCGAACGTCAACGGGGCCGATGTGATGATCCGGTCGATGGTGCGTCTGTGGCAGAAGAGCCTCGTCGTGGATTGCATCTGCACGGGCGGACTGGCGACCGAGCTTTCCTACGGCCGGATCGAGGGCGTCGAGAAGCCGGAACTACTCATGCTGCCTTTCATGAACTACGGAGGTCACCATCTGAACGTCCTGATGTCCAAGGGGGCGGTCCCGTACTTCGCCTCGGTCTGGATGGACTGGTATCGTTCAAACGCCTCCGCGCCGTTCGCGGTCGACAAGATTGAAGCCGACAAAGTCCAGCTCAACGGCGGCGTGCGATACATCCCCAAGACCGATGGACAACGCAACGACCTCTACGAGAGGTTCTTCGTGACCTTCTCGCCGGTCTTCGAGGAGACGCTGGCGACGATCGACAACCCTCCCGCCAGGCGCGGTCGCGAGGCGGCCATGCGGCTGTGGCAGGAAAGCTGGGGGCCGAGTGACTACCGAAGCGAGCACGAGCGGTCGAAGAGACTGCGCGCCTACGGCATCGAGATGCTGACGCAGTGCAATCACGAGATCACCTGGCGCGACAGCGGCGAGAGCTTCACGTTCCGCGAGATGGCAGCGCCGGGCAAAGGCGGCGACGAGGCGCTGCAGAAGTACGTGGCCGCTCAGCGTTCGCTGGGCTGGCGGTCGGGCCTCTACACGAACTACACCGACTTTGCCCCGGTGAACGCCCACTGGGACACGGACCGCGTGATGCGCAGCCCCGACGGCAACCTGGTCAGAGCGTGGGCGCGATGTTACTCGCCCAAGGCGCTCTTCGCGGTGGAGATGGACCGCAAGCTCGCGCCGCTGATCCAGGCGAAGTTCAACACGAATGCCGCCTACACGGACGTCCACACGTCGGTGAGCCCGTGGGATCGAACGGACTTCGATGCCCGCGTACCCGGCGCCGGGACGTTCGCCGCGACTTTCTACGCTTATGGCGAGCTGCTGCTGCACGATCAAGACGTCTACGACGGCCACTGCTGGTCGGAGGGCCACCACCAGTGGCTCTACGCGG
>CAZVIK010000260.1:0-5199 GCA_964627045.1 uncultured Solibacteraceae bacterium
GCGCACGATTGATTTCATGGAACTCCTGCCGTTACCAGCGCGACGACTTACCTACTGATATCGTGTCGCCGGAAAGGCGGGCGAAGTATTGAGGATGTCGGACGCCTCCAGCCATCCGCGCCGCGCCGTGAGGACGCCATAGCGCATGTTGGCCAGGTGTTTGGGATGGTGCGCGTCGGTCGAGATCACGAACTTTACGCCGCGCTCCTTGGCCGTGCGTAACAACGGACCGCTGAGGTCCAACCGTTCCGGGCTCGCATTGATCTCGAAGGCGACGCCCCGGCGCGCGGCTTCCACAGCCACGCGCTCGAAATCGAACGGGAACGCCTCTCGTTGCAGCAGCAGGCGGCCCGTGGGGTGCCCCAGAACCCGCACGTAACGGTTTTCCAGCGCGCGCAACAACCGCTCGGTCATCTCCGCAGCGGGCAGGTTCATGTAGCTGTGCACGCTGGCGACCACCAGGTCGAGCGCCGCCAGCGCCTCGTCGTCCAGGTCGAGCAAACCGTCGCGCCGAATGTCGCACTCGATGCTGCTCAGCACGCGGATGCCGAGAACCTCGTGGTCCAGGCCGCGCACCCGCCTGGCGAATTCCAGCACGCGTTTTTCGTCCAACCCGTTGGCCATGGCCAGCGCCTTGGAATGATCCGTGATCGCGATGTAGCGATACCCGCGCGCCCGGGCGGCCTCGGCCATCTCTTCGAGGGTGGCGCGGCCGTCGCTGGCGTTGGTGTGCATGTGCAGGTCGCCCCGGATATCGGAGAGTTCCACCAGCCGCGGCAGCCGCCCCTCGGCCGCCGCTTCGATTTCGCCCTGGTTTTCGCGCAGCTCCGGAGGAACCCAGGCGAGCCCCAGCGCGCCGTACACCCCTTTCTCATCGGCGCCGGCCACGGGCGTTCCGTCCTCGCGAAACAACCCATACTCGTTCAGCTTCAAGCCCATGCGCACCGCGCGCATCCGCAGCGCGACATTGTGCTCCTTGCTTCCCGTAAAGTATTGAAGCGCCGCGCCGAAGCTCTCGGGCGCGAGCGCACGCACGTCCACCTGCAAGCCTTCGCCGCCGAACTTGGCGCTGGCTTTGTTCGGCCCCTTCGCCAGGACCTCAGTGACCTTGGGATGCGCGCCCTACCGCTCCAGCACATCGGCGGCCTTGGGCCCCGTCGCCAGCAGGTCCACGTCGCCCACGGTCTCCTTGCCTCGCCGCAGGCTGCCGGCGGGCGTGACGCGCTCAACGCCTCCCACCGCCGAAAGGAACTCGGCCAACTCCCGTGCGGTTTCATCGGCCAGGCTCAACAGAAACCGCCCGGCGCTCTGGCGGTAGTGCGCGATGGAGCGCAGCACCTTCTCTTCGAGCTTCGCGCCCATCCGCGGCAGGCTGCGCAGCTTCTGGTCCAGGCACAACCGCTCCAGGTCGTCGATCGTGCTGACGCGAAAATGCTCCCAGATCAACGCAATACTCTTCGGCCCCAGTCCCTGGATCTTCAGAAACTCGAGTGCGGTGGGCGGGTAGCGCTCCAGCAGGCTGTCGCGGCGCTCGAATGACCCGCGTTCGGAGATCTCTTTGAGGATCGCCGCCAGCCCTTTGCCTATGCCGGGGATGTCCGTCACGCTGCGGGCGGGATCGCCGAGGATGTCCTCGACGCGCTCTGCCTGCCCCAGAATGGCCGTCGCCCCGTTGCGGTAGCTGCGGATGCGGAACGGGTCCTCGCCGGCGATCTCCATCAGGTCCGCCGTCTCTCCCAGCAACCGCGCGAATTCCTTATTCTCCATGCGGCCCCCCGCCGTCCGGCGGCGCGTGCGGCTCGATGTGGACCAGCACATCGGCCACCCAGTCGAGTTCCGCCACAATCCTGTCCCGCGCGCGCATGGCGATATCGTGCGACGCCAGGACGGTCATCTGCGGGTCGACTTCCAGGTGCAGGTCCACATGGTGCTTCAGGCCCGTGTTGCGCGCGAAGCACTTCTCCACTCCCAACACGCCAGGCACCGCGAGCGCTACCCGGCGGATTTCCTCCAGCAGCGCCGTCTCGGGCATGGTGTCCATCAACTGAATTGAGGTGTCCCGGATGACCCGCAATCCCAGAAAGACAACGATGAGGCCCACCGCGAAGCCGCCGTAGGCGTCGGCGCGCGGAAACCGTGCCGGGTCGTGAAGCGTGAGTCCGAGGCCGGTCAGCGCCGCCAGGCCGGAAAGGACGTCCACTAGATCGTTGGACGCATCGGCCTTCAGCGCGGAACTCCGGACTTTTCGTCCGTAGTGAAACTTGATGGGAGACAGCGCGCCCTTCGCCGCGATCGAAATCAGTAGCGGCCACACCGCGTAGGACGCCGGCGCCTCGCGGACCTCGCTCAACACCATCAGCGAGCGCGCGCAAATGACCACGCCCGTTCCCGCCAGCATTACACCCACCGCGCCGCCGGTCAGCGTCTCCAGGCGGCCGTGCCCGTAGGGATGCTTGGCGTCCGGCGGCTTGCCCGCCGCCGCCAGGCCGAACAGCACTACGGCCGAGGCCACGATGTCGCTGGCCGACTCGACGCCGTCGGCGACCACCGCCGTCGAACCCGCCATCCATCCTACGACGATCTTCGACGCGGCCAGCACCGCACAGATGCCCATGCTGATGAGCGCCACGCGCTTGCCGAGATCGTACGCGGAAGCCATGCCCGCAGGATAGCAGGCCCCATGCGGCAGTGCCGCAGCGTTACGGCAGCGTTACCGTTTCCGCGCTTCCGTAGTAGAGGCCGTTGAATAGCAGCTTGAAGGTCGCGTGCGGCTGGGCGCGGAACACGACCTCCGGGCCAAAGAGCATCGCCTTGCCTCGGCCGATGGTGGAATCGACTACCGCCGCCCCGCCGTCCAGGTATTGCTGTCCCCACGCCCATCCGCTGGTGAGCGTCTCGGCGCCGGCAAACCAAGCGGCCGCGGAGGCGCCCTGCTGCGCGGCGTTCGGCTCCATGCGGAACACCGGGCTGTTGTTGAAGAACATCTCCACCGTCGAAGGCATCCCGTAGGCCAGCGGATTCGTATTGTCTATCTGCGCAAGCAACAGCGACCCGGGGATGTAGTACTTCTCGCGGGGTAACGGCCGGTCGCGGCCATCGGGCCCCTTCTCGGTCAAGTGGTTTCGCACCGGCAACCCGAGCGGCGACGCCATGCTGGTCGAACTCCCGATCATAACCACCGAGCCGCCGCCCTCCACATACCGCCGTAACTGCGGAATTGTCTTGTCCGTGCTGTAACTCCCCAACCATCCGCGATACGGCTCCGGAATCTCCTCGGGCTTCGGGCCGCGAGCCGGCGGCCCGCCGGGAACGGATACGCCGCCCAGACGCGCGACGCCATCGGTGAATACCAGCACGTCGAACTTGCCGTTCAGTTCACCGGCGTCCAGCGTCTGCGGGTAGACCACCTCGAAGGGGAATTCATACTGTTCCAGCAGCCACCGCGTCCACCCCGATGTCATCGACCCCCCGTACACATCGGCCAGCCCGATCCGTACCGGTTTCAACCTCCAGGCTTCGCCGCCCGGCGCCTTGGCGAGACCTTCGGCCGCCACGCCGAGTTCCTTCGCTCCCCGCTCCAGTATCTGGCGGGCCGTCGCGTTCGCCGCCACCCAGATGGCGCCCGGCTCGCCGCCGCCCTTCAGCCAGTAAACGCCGACTCCCGCCTTCAACAACCTGTTGACGACGATGAATGAGTTGTTAACCTTGTGACTCAGCCGGTAACCCGCCGGGTTCGCCTCGCCTGCAACCGCCGCTGCCGGCGGCGCCTGCAACCCCTCCACCTTCACGAACGGGCCGCCGAAGCCTTCCAGCACCCGGTCGAACTCCACGCCCATCTGCCGCGCCAGCGTCCAACCCGCCACGTCGTAGGGTGGATTCGGCGGGCCGCCGGCGTAGCGGAAGTCGTTCGGATGGTCCTGCGGCTCGAACATGTCCATGACATGCGGGCGGAAGGCCTGCGCCGTCATCACCACGTAGGAACCGGCCGGGTAGTCCTTGCCCGCCGCCTGGAACCGCGCTGTGGCGCGGTGCACGGTAATCCCCGTCTTGACCAGGGTATTGATAAACGCGGTCGCCGTCGCAAAATCCGCTTGTGACGACGGGACAATGTATCCTCGCGGGTCGCGCCAGGCGGGGTCCCGGAGGACTTCGGCGTAGAGCGGCGCCGGCAGCGTTCTGGAGGGTGCCGGGCCCTCGCCCGGCGCCTCACCGCCCGGGGCGGTTTCCTGCTTGGCCTGCTTGGCCGCCGCTGCCTGGAGGCTGGTGATGCGCTTCGGAGTGACGGTCCAGTTGTCGCGGCTGCCCTTGTCGATAGAGTTCTTCCCCATCTGGTAGATGTTGAACAGAAACGTCTCGCGGTAGCGGGACGCTACGTCCAGAATCGCCCGGTTGTTGCTGATCGAATACTCGATCGACTGGCGGTAGTGCCAGGTCTGCGGCGCCACCGGCAGCGGCCAATCCCCCGTGGGCAGTTGCTTGTCTGCCACCAGCGGAATCTCCATGGGAGTCGGGTTGCCGATGATCTCGGTCAGAATCCCGATCATGTTGTGAAAGTACGTAATCGTGCGCAGCCCGCCGTTCCACCACGTCGAATAGTTGGCCCCGGTCCGCATCACCGAGCCGCCCTTGCCCTCGGCCACCAGCCGGCTGTGCATGGCCGTGCCCACCAACTCGACCCCCAGCGGCACCAGCGGATCGTAATAGTAGTTGAACGGATCACGGAACGGCGGCATGAAGATGACCGTGCCCGGCGGTCCGCTCTGGTGGTGGTTGTACATGATCTGCGGAAACCACTCATGGAAGAGCTGCCGGTTCATATTGGTGGTCTCGGGCATATTCGACATGTAGAAGTCGCGGTTATTGTCGTGCCCGATGTACTTCTGGTAGAGCCTCGGCAGGTTGCTCAGGCTTCGTTTCAGCGGGTCCTTCTCCCGCATGTACCAATCGGCCACCAGGTCCAGCCCGTCGGGGTTGGCCGCCACGCACAGAAGAATCACGTCGTTGAGGAAACGCAGGGTCTCCTCGTCGGCGCGGCTCACCATCTGGTAGACCATCTCGATGAGTTGCTGCGACCCCACGGTCTCCGAGGCGTGCAGCCCGCCGTCGATCCACACCACGGCTTTGCCTTCGCGCGCCAGCGCACGCGCCTGCTCATCGGTCAGCCCCTCGGCCAGCGCGAGCCTTCGGGAAATCGACTTG
>CAZVIK010000261.1:0-3969 GCA_964627045.1 uncultured Solibacteraceae bacterium
TGCGCCCGCTGCAGGTAAGGCGGAAAGGGCAGCTGGAGGCGCTAGGGTTTCGGGTCTACGTGATCGACCATCCTGATCAGATCGGAGGTGTGCTGGATGAAATACAAACCCCATGAGTACCAGGCCTACGCGACCGACTTCATCCTGACGCACCCTGTTGCCGCAATTCTCTTGGATTGTGGCCTTGGCAAGAGCGTAATCACACTGACGGCGATTCATGAGCTGTGCCTGAACCGCTTCGAGATCAGCCGGGTGCTGGTGATCGCACCCCTGCGAGTGGCGCGAGACACGTGGCCAGATGAGATTCGGAAATGGGATCACCTGCGGGGTCTGACCTACTCGGTCGCAGTGGGCACAGAAGCCGAGCGGAGCGTGGCGCTTCGTAAGCCCGCGCACATTCACATCATCAACCGCGAGAACGTGCAATGGCTGATTGAAGAGAGCGGCCTGCCATTCGACTACGACATGGTCGTGATCGACGAGTTGTCCTCCTTCAAGTCCTACCAAGCCAAGCGGTTCCGGAGCCTGATGAAAGCGCGCCCGCATGTCAAGCGCATCGCGGGCCTGACGGGCACCCCCTCCAGCAACGGTCTCATGGACCTGTGGGCGGAGTTCAGGCTGCTGGACATGGGCAAGCGCCTGGGTCGCTTCATCACCCACTACCGGGACGAGTTCTTCACCCCCGACAAGCGGAGCCAGCAGATGGTGTTCAGCTACAAGCCCAGGCCCGGCGCGGAGGACGAGATCTACCGTCGGATCGCGGACATCACCATCAGCATGAAGAGCACCGACTACCTCAAGATGCCGGAGTGCGTGATGAACGAGGTGCTGGTGATGCTCTCCGGCCCGGAGCGCAGCGCCTACGACACACTTCGCACCGAGCTGGTGCTGTCCCTGAAGGATGAGGAGATCGACGCCGTGAACGCGGCCGCCCTCTCCGGGAAACTCTGCCAGATGGCGAACGGCGCGGTATACGGCGAAGAGAAGCGTGTAATCCACATCCACAACCGGAAGCTGGACGCACTGGAGGATCTCATCGAAGCGGCGAACGGCAAGCCGGTTCTGGTGGCCTACTGGTTCAAACACGATCTCGCCCGGATCCAAGAGCGCTTCCATGTGCGGGAGATCCGAACGAGCAAGGACATCACGGACTGGAATGCCGGTACAATCCCGGTCGGCTTAATACACCCCGCGGCTGCCGGGCATGGCCTCAATATCCAGGCGGGCGGCTCCACGCTGATCTGGTTCGGGCTGACCTGGAGCCTGGAGCTGTACCAACAGACCAACGCCCGGCTCTGGCGCCAGGGGCAGCGGGCAGAGACCGTGGTCATCCACCACATCATCACGAGGGGCACCATCGACGAACAGATCGTCGCCGCCCTGAAACAAAAGGACAAGACCCAGGCCGCGCTGATTGATGCGGTGAAGGCGAATCTGGAGGGATACCAATGAGTGACGATAACTGGCAGGGCCTGGCAGACGCCATCGTCGTGCAGGCGACCAAGGACTACAGAACAGCGCTTCAGGGCCTGCGCAAGAATCCGGAGAGCACAGGGAAGCTCCGTGAGTTGGAAGATTTCTTTCGTTCAGGCTGGTTCCAAGTTCTATGCGACCTGGACGGCGCACGGCTGATGTGGATGCTGAAAAACGAAGTCAGGGGGAAACACAAATGACGGCCAAGGAGTATCTCTCCCAGGCATACCGACTCGACCAGCGCGTCAACAGCAAGCTCGAGCAGGTGGAGTCCCTGCGTGCGCTCGCGCAAAAGGTCACAACCTCGTATGAGAGCGAACCGGTCTCGCGCTCACGGTGCGTCACATCGCTGGAAGATACCATCACCCGCATGATAGAGGCTGAGGCGGATCTGAACCAGACAGTAGACGCACTGGTCGACCTGAAGATGGAGATGGCCAGGTATATCGATCAGGTTGAAAACTACGACGACCAGTTGGTGCTCGAAAAACGCTACCTGTGTTTCAAGACCTGGGAGCAGATCGCTGACGACATCAACTTCAGCCGCCGTTGGGTGCAAATCGTCCACGCGCGCGCCCTGGATGCCATGGATAAAATTCTACGGGAAAGGGGTGAAATCCTCCAAAAGTCAGCACAGTAGTGCACATTACTTCGCTTGTGTTTCCACCCAAAAGTGGTATAATAGGGTTAGTGAAAATGGGTTCCGGGGCGTCCGCAGAGCAATCTGTGGGCGCTCTCTTTATTCCAAGGGGAATTATGCGGAGCCTTCGCGGGAGCAATCCCGCGGGGGCTTTTCTCATGCCTAGGAAGGTGAGTGAATGCCCATCAGCCCCAAGCGACCCTGTTCCTACCCCGGCTGCCCTCAACTGACGGCGGGCAGGTATTGCCAGGAACATCAGAAGCTCACCGACCGGCAGTATGACAAGTACGGCAGGGACCCAGCGTTGAAGAAGCGGTATGGACGAACGTGGCGGAAGGTACGCGAACGTTTCCTCGCGGCGCATCCCCTCTGTGAAGAGTGCCACAAGCGCGGGTTCATAACCCCGGCCGCCGAGGTCCACCACATCTTACCGCTAGGCCGAGGCGGTGCGAACCATGAGAGCAACCTCATGGCCCTCTGCAAGCGTTGCCACTCGGCTATCTCCGCCAATGATGGAGATAGGTGGCATACGAAAACATGACGAAGCAAATTGAACAGTACCCTGGCTATTATGCCGATGACCGAGGAAATATCTACTCCTTCCGTAGTGGACAGATGCGGCAGCTTGCAACGAACATTCATAAAGGCTATTACCGCGTAAATGTCCGTGACTGCGAACGCCCGATCAATAAGCGCTCGGAGTATGTGCACAGTCTTGTACTATACGCATTTGCTGGAGAGCGGAAAAACGGTATGGTCTGCCGACATCTGAATGGTAATCCATTAGACAATCGTCGAGAAAACCTGTGCTGGGGGACACATAAAGAGAACGCTCAGGATGCTATCAAACACGGTACAGCTGTTTGCCTAAGGCATGGAGAGGAGTCAACCTATGCAAAGCTATCGCTGGTCGATGTGCGTGAGATCCGTTGGCTATATTTATGTGGATTCCTACAGCGCGAACTCGCGAGACAGTTCGGCGTAACCCAGCGACACGTAAGTGATATCGTTAATGGAAAAACGTGGCTGGAAGACCTGGGCTAGGGGGGATCAAATCCCAAAACCATTTTGCAGGGAACCGGGCAGGCAGTCACGCGCAAAAAAATCCTGGTTCAAACAGGCGATTAACCCGGGGGAGGTGACGGACGTGGCCAAGGATGGAACGAACAGGGGTGGGCGCCGCGTCCGTGCGGGTGACAAGCCGCAGTCCCTCGCGGAGAAGATCACAGCGGGCAAGGCCGCGCGCATCCTGGAACCCGCCGACCTGAGCCCTGAACCGATGACGGAAGCCCCAGAACTGGACGGGGCCGCGGACCTGCACGGTGAGGACATGCCCGCACCCGGCGAGTACCTCCGCGCGAGGCAAAAGGATGGGAAACCACTGGGCGCCGACGCGCTGTATGCCGAAACCTGGCGCTGGCTCAAGGCGCGCGGGTGCGAGAAGTTCGTCAACCCCCGGCTGATCGAAGCCTACGCCCAGGCGTTCACCCGCTTCATCCAGTGCGAAGAGGCGATCAGCACCTACGGCCTTCTGGGTAAGCACCCCACCACCGGCGGCGCGATCACCAGCCCTTTCGTGCAGATGAGCCAGTCGTTCCAGAAGCAGGCGAACTTGCTCTGGTATGAGATTTTCGACATCGTCAAGCAAAACTGCGCCACGGCCTTCGTGGGGAACCCCCAGGACGACATGATGGAAGCCCTGCTGTCGGGCAGAAAAGGACGGAACAGATGAACGCAACAGGGCGCTTTGAAAAAGTGAACATCGATCGACTCATCCCCTATGCCCGCAACGCCCGGACGCACAGTAAACAGCAGATCGGGCAGCTGCGGGCGTCGCTCCGGGAGTTCGGTTTTGT
>CAZVIK010000261.1:3979-4838 GCA_964627045.1 uncultured Solibacteraceae bacterium
ATCGCCGGGCATGGGCGCGTGCTCGCCGCCCGGGAGGAAGGGTTCTCCGAGATCCCATGCGTGTTTGCGGAGCACCTCACGGACGCCCAGAAGCGTGCGTACATCCTCGCCGACAACCGCCTCGCGCTGAACGCCGGCTGGGACGAGGAGATGCTGTCGGTGGAGCTGTCCGACCTGAAGGGCACGGACTTTGACCTGTCGCTGCTTGGCTTCGATGCTAGTGAGATCGAGAAGCTGTTCGCCGGGAATGGTGCCGAAGCACATGAAGATGATTTTGATGTGGATTCGGCGCTTCAGCAGCCTCCGTTCGTCAACCCAGGAGACCTCTGGCACCTTGGGAATCACCGATTACTCTGCGGCGACAGCACGAAGCCGGAAGATGTGGCGCGTCTTATGGACGGCAAGCGGGCGAATATTTGCCTGACAGACGCCCCCTACAACGTCAATTTCAATGGCGGAAAGGGCAAAATCCTGAACGATAACATGCCAAAAGAGCAGTTTTATGAATTCCTGCTTTCGGCGTTCCAACTCGTTTACGAACACCTCGCCGACGGCGGGGCTTTTTATTGCTTCCACTCCGACAGCGAAAAGGTCAACTTTTATAACGCGATCGTGAACGCCGGATTCCACTATAGCACGACATGTATCTGGGTCAAGGATTCGCTCGTCCTCGGACGCGGCGACTTTCAGCAGATTCACGAACCTTGTCTGTACAGCTTCAAAGATACCAAGAGACACGCCTGGTACTCCGATCGCAAGCAAACGACCGTATGGAGATTTGATCGCCCGAAAAAGTCCGAGTACCACAGCACCCAAAAACCCGTGCCGCTGATGGCGTACCCGCTGACCTGCTCGACAC
>CAZVIK010000261.1:4848-5191 GCA_964627045.1 uncultured Solibacteraceae bacterium
CGAGCCGTTCGCGGGAAGCTTCTCGACGGGCATTGCCTGCGAGCAACTAAGGCGCGTGTGTGTTGGAATGGAGCTTGACCCGAAGTTTGCGTCCGCTGCGGTGCGCCGCTGGATCGATAGCTACGGAACGGATGGGGTGACGGTCGAGCGGGATGGCGCAATTATTAAGGCTGTGGAGGTTATGGAGTACTGTGAGAATCATTGAAATCACGCGCGACTCGGTTGCTCTCGTAGATGACGAGGATTATACGCATATCAACAGTTTCAACTGGGCGCTCAATCCACAGGGTGCCGGTTACGCAGTCAGAAAAGGTCGCCGCGGAACCGGTGAAAAGCGGACTGT
>CAZVIK010000262.1:0-5180 GCA_964627045.1 uncultured Solibacteraceae bacterium
ACACTGCGGTTAGAGCCTTTTCCAGCAATAACTTGGAGAACTCAACCGAACCTATCGCTTTATATTGGTCCGGAATCGGCGCCCAGACGAACATCGACGCCTTCGGCGGCGGCACACTCCACCCGGCGCGGTCCAGTCCCTGAATCAATACATCCCTTCGATTCTGATAGATAGCCCGGATCTTCTCAGTTTCTTTTTCACATTCACGAAGGGCCACAATGGCGGCAATCTGGATGGGCTGGAACACGCCGTAGTCCAGGTAGCTCTTGATGCGCGCCAGGGCGGCGATCATCTTGCGGTTGCCCAGGCAGAATCCCACGCGCCAGCCTGGCATATTGAAGCTCTTGGACAGCGAGTAGATCTCGACAGCGACCTCTTTGGCGCCTTCCACCTGAAGGATGCTGGGGGGCACGTAGCCGTCCATGCCGAGATCGGCGTAAGCGAAGTCGTGGACCACCATGGTGCCGTGGTGGGCCGCCAGCCGGACGATCTCCTTGAAGAAGTCCAGGTCCACGCAATGCGTTGTGGGGTTGTGCGGGAAGGAGATCAGCACCATGGCCGGCTTGCGGGCGGCCGTGCGGTAGTGGTCCTCCAGGCGGTTTAGGAACTCGGCCGGCGTCGGCATGGGCATGGTGTGGGCGTAGCCCTCGGCCATGATGACGCCGTACTGGTGGATGGGGTAGCAGGGGTTCGGCGAAACCACCTCGTCGCCGGGCCCGATGACGGCGAACAGCAGGTGCGAGACGGCGTCCTTAGCCCCCATCGTAACGATGGCTTCCGAGTTGGGGTCCAGATCGACGCCGTAATTCTTCTGATACCGTTTGACGACCTCCTCGCGCAGTTTGGGAATTCCACGGGAAACCGAATAGCGGTGATTGCGCGGATTGGCCGCTGCTTCGACAAGCTTGTTCACGACGACCGGCGGGGTAGCGCCGTCCGGATTCCCCATGCCGAAGTCGACCACGTCGAGCCCGGCTGCCCGCAGGCGTGCCTTCATTTCGGTCACCACCGCGAGCACATAAGGAGGCAATTTGCGAATCCGGTAGAAATCGTCTGTCATAGCTTTCTATTGTAGCCGAAGGGCCTCGCGCGAACCCCATGATATATTGGGAATTTCCGATGGAAATCGACAAAGTGTACGAGCCCCAGCGCTTCGAGCCGCGCTGGGCCCAACAATGGATGGAGTCCGGTGTCTTCCGCCCGCAGGAAGACCCAGAGGCGCCCGTGTTCTGCCTGGTGATCCCGCCGCCCAACGTCACCGGCTCGCTGCACATGGGCCACATGCTCGAACACACCGAGATCGACGTCACGGTCCGCTGGCGGCGCATGCGTGGCGAGCGCACCTTGTGGCTGCCCGGCACCGATCACGCCGGCATCGCCACCCAGATGGTGGTCACCCGCAAACTGGCCGAAGAGGGAATCGACCGCCGCGACCTCGGCCGCGAGGCCTTCGTCAAGCGCGTCTGGGAGTGGAAGGAAGAGTACGGCGGCAACATCAAGCGCCAGATGATCCGTATGGGCGCAAGCTGCGATTGGAGCCGCGAGCGCTTTACGATGGACCCCGGCCTGTCGCGCGCCGTGCGCGAGGTCTTCGTCCGGCTCCACGAGAAGGGGCTCATTTATCGCGGCCAGTACATGGTCAACTGGTGCCCGAAGTGCCATACGGCGATTTCGGACCTGGAAACCGTCCGTGAGGAGACGCAGGGCAACCTGTGGCACATCCGCTATCCGGTGCTCGGCACGGACCGGCACCTGGTGGTGGCCACCACGCGGCCGGAAACCATGCTCGGCGACACCGGCGTGGCCATCAACGCGAAGGACGGGCGTTACACCGAGTTCCATGGCGGCAAGGTGCTGCTGCCGCTGATGAACCGCGAGATCCCGATCATCCTGGACGATCTGGCCGACCCACAGTTCGGCACGGGCGTCGTCAAGGTGACGCCGGCGCATGACCCCAACGATTTCGAGGCGGGCAAGCGCCACAATCTGGAACGCATCAAGGTGATCGGCGAAGACGGCAGGATGACGGCCGAAGCCGGCCACTACGCCGGGCTGGACCGCTTCGAAGCGCGCCGCAGAGTGGTGGCGGCGCTCGACGACCAGGGGCTGCTTGTGAAGATCGAGCCGCATGCCCTGGCTATCGGCAAGTGCCAGCGCTGCAAGACGGTGGTGGAGCCGCTGGTTTCGGCGCAATGGTTTGTGAAGACCAAGCCGCTGGCGGAGCCCGCCATCCGCGCGGTCGAAACCGGCGCCATCAGGATCACGCCGGACAACTACACCAAGACCTACTACGAGTGGATGTACAACATCCGCGACTGGTGCATTTCGCGCCAGCTCTGGTGGGGCCACCGCATCCCTGCCTGGCACTGCGCCGAGTGCGGCGGGGTCACCGTCGCACGGGAAGATCCCACGGCGTGCGTTCACTGCGGTTCGGCAAAGATCGCGCAGGACCCCGACGTATTGGATACCTGGTTCAGTTCAGGACTATGGCCGTTTTCGACGCTCGGCTGGCCCGACAAGACCGAGGACCTGAAGACCTACTATCCGACCTCGCTGCTGATCACCGGCTTCGACATCCTGTTCTTCTGGGTGGCGCGCATGATCATGATGGGCATCGAATTCATGGGCGACGTGCCGTTCCGCGAGGTCTACATCCACGCCCTAGTTCGCGACGCCGAGCGTCAGAAGATGTCCAAGACCAAGGGCAACGTGATCGATCCGCTGGAGGTGACCGAGAAGTACGGTACCGATGCGGTACGCATGTCGCTGCTGCTCGGTGCGGCGCCGGGCACCGATATCGTGCTCACCGAAGAACGCATGGCCAGCGCACGCGCCTTCGCCAACAAGATCTGGAACGCTTCGCGTTTCCTGTTCCTGAACATGGAGCGCTCCGCGGTGGAGCCGGAAGCCCCGGCCGTGGCCGCGCCCGAGTCGCTCGAAGACCGCTGGATGCTCAGCCGCCTGAACCGCACGGCGGAGGCCGCCGGGGCGGCCATCGAAAGATACCGCTATCACGAGGCCGCGCAGATCCTCTGGCAGTTCGTGTGGCACGAGTTCTGCGACTGGTACCTGGAAATCAAAAAGCTTCGCTTCCAGGAAAACTCCGGGCCGACTTCGGATTGGCGAAACACCCTCTACGTCTACGAAACGATGCTGCGCCTGTTGCATCCCTTGATGCCGTTCCTTACCGAGGAGCTTTGGCAGCGCCTGGGCAGCGCCGCCGGGCGTCCGGCATCCATCGCGTTGACGGCCTATCCCGGCGCCGATCCGGCGCTGCTCGACGAAGCCGCCGAGCGCGACATTGCGACGATCCAGGAGATCGTCACCGCGGCGCGCAACCTTCGGGCCGAGATGAAGGCCGATCCCAAGCAGCAACTCGACGGCACGCTGCATTCCGATAGTCCGGCCTTGGATCTGGCTCGCTCGCAGGCCGAGGTCATTCAGAAACTGGCCGGGGTGAAGCTGGAGTTGGCCCCCGGCGCCGCGCCGCGAGGCCAGGGTGCGCTTCACTCGACGCCGGCCTTCGACCTGGCGCTGCGCCTTCCGGTGGCGCAGGCCGGGGCGCAACGTAAGCGCCTGGAGAAGCAGATCGACCAACTGGAAAAGGTCGTGGCCAGCTCGCGCCGGCAACTGGAGGACCAGGCGTTCCTGGGCCGCGCGCCGGGTCACGTCGTCGATTCCATCCGGCAGAAGCTCGCGGATTACGAATCGCAACTGGAAAAGAGCCGCAGCGCTCTGGAAGGACTATCACTCTAATGGGTTTCGATGTCAGCCATCCCGACATACACGAGGCCGTCTGGCGGGCCTTGGAGGAGGACATCGGGCCGGGGGACATCACCTCGCAGGCCTGCGTTCCGCCGGATCGCATGGCCGAAGGCTGTTTCCAGGCGCGGGAAGAACTGGTGGTGGCGGGCGTCGAACTCCTGGCGGTGATCTACCAGATGCGCGGCGGAGTGGATGAAGTCCGCCTGCTGGCGCCCAGCGGCACCCGGGTGATGCGCGGGGAGAAGATCGCCAGTGTGCACGGACATGCGCGGACGCTGCTGGAGTGCGAACGCGTGGCGTTGAACTTCCTGCAACGGTTGAGCGGCGTCGCAACGGTGGCCCGCGCCTACGCCAACGCCGTGGCCGATACGCCGCACTGCAAGGTGCTCGATACCCGCAAGACCACGCCGGGCCTGCGCCGTCTGGAGAAGATGGCGGCGGCCTGTGGGGGCATCACGAATCACCGGATGGGGCTGTACGATGCGGTCCTCATCAAGAACAATCACGTCGCGGCGGCAGGCGGCGTGAAAGCGGCCTTAGACCGGGCCGTGCGCACGGGTCTGGACGTCGAGATCGAGATTCACAGCCACGCCGAGTTGGAAGAGGCGCTGAACGCGGGCGCCAAATGGGTGCTGCTCGATAATTTCACTCCGGCCGAGGCGGCCGAGCACATCCGCTTCATCGACGGCCGGGCCAAGGTGGAGATTTCCGGTGGAGTGACGCTTGAGACGATCCGCGATTACGCGGCCACCGGAGCCGACTTCGTCTCCTGCGGCGCCATCACGCACTCAGCCGCCGCCGTGGATATCAATTTCCGGCTCAAGATGATCTAATTATGGCCTTCGACGTGGAACTGGTGCGCGCGGGCGTGCCGGGGCGCGAGGTGATCTGGCTGGAAACGACCGCCTCAACCATGATCGATGCGGCTGGGCGCCCGCCGGGCACGGTAATCGCGGCCGGTGAGCAGACCGCCGGGCAGGGAACCCACGGCCGAAGTTGGCATTCCGAGAAGGACACGGGCCTTTATTTTTCGGTGGTCCTGGGGGCCGAGGCGCCGCCGGAGACCTCGCCGGGGCTTACACTGCGGCTGGCGCTCGCCGTGCGTGAAGCGATCTTGCTCGAAACCGGTATCGCCTGCGAATTGAAATGGCCGAACGATCTGCTGGCGGACGGAAAGAAGTGCGCCGGCATTCTGTTGCAGCGGAGGTCGGGCACGTTGGTGGCGGGCGTCGGCGTGAACGTGAACCAACGGTCTTTTCCCGGAGAACTGGCCGCCACGGCGACCTCGCTGCGCCTGGTGTCGGGTGAGGAGCATTCGCGGGAGCGGTTGTTGGTGCGGGTCCTGGAGGCGGTGGATCGCCGTTTGTTGGCCGCTCCGCCGCCGGTGCTGAAGAAAGGGGACGAATATGCTGCTG
>CAZVIK010000263.1:0-1097 GCA_964627045.1 uncultured Solibacteraceae bacterium
TGGGATAGCGGCCGGTCGTCACAATCATGGCGCGGAGGTCGGCGTTGTAGGCGGTCACTGACGACTGGAACGAGCGGGACGGCTCAGCACGGAATGTCGCCTGATAGTTCCAGAGGTGCTCCGGCTGAAGCAGCGGGTTGGGGGCCGGGAACAGATATAGTTCCCGGATGGTGGGATTGCGGAAGCCCTTGCCCACGGCCGCGCCCAGGGTATAGCCCGTGGCGAGGCGGAAACTCGCTCCGAACTCCGGTACGGCGATGTTTCCGAACGTGGAGTTGTGCTCCAGTCGCAGGCCCGTATTCAGCCGCAGACGCGGACCGGCGGCGTATTGCAGCCGGGAGAACGCGGCCGTGGTATTGATGTGGTGCTCGCCGTAGTTGAGAGCGCTTTTCACGTTGGTGGCGCGCCCGCCGAAGCGAACGGTCTCCCCGCCGGCGTCCAGGGTTAACCGGGAGGTCAACGAGAAGGTCTGGAGGGCGCGGGCACCGGTGGTGCTGTCCACAGAACGGAAGCCATCGGTGATGATGTGGCGGCCGTGGCTGGAGTAAAACCGGAGGTAGCCCCAGGTGCGCTGGTAGGCGTTGTCCAGGTTTATGCTTCCGCCGCCGCGGCCCACCCGCGCGTAACTGCCGGCCAATGGCGCGGTCACCGGTCCAGGATCTTCCACGTGGAAGTGGCCGAAACGGCCTTGGGCCGATGTGCGCCAACGCGAAGTCAGATCGTAGCCGGCACCCACCGAAAGGTCCTTGCTGCGATAGGCGGAGGATGTGCGGTCGCCGTTAGTATGGTCCACGCCAGCGTGTACCGAATAGAACCCCCGTTCATACGCGGTCCCGTGCGACAGGCGGTGCTGCCCCGTGTAGAACGATCCCAGCGAACTGGTGAGGCGCGTCCGTGTTCCGATCTTCGGGCTTCCCGGCGTGATTTCAATCGCTCCGCCCATGGCGTTGCTGCCGTAGAGAACCGAGGCCGGCCCCTCGGTCAGGGTGATGCTCTCGGCGTTGGAGAGGCTGTAGAAATCCGGGAGGGGATGACCCATGAGCCCCTGCATGTCGGGGCGCCCGTCAACGACGATCAGGACGCCGGTATTGGGGCTG
>CAZVIK010000263.1:1107-5169 GCA_964627045.1 uncultured Solibacteraceae bacterium
GCCCCGCACGGCCACCGTCCCGGTTCCGTTGGTGGAGATGCCGTAGCCCATGACGCCGCGGCGCGTAACCGAAACGCTGGGGACTAGCTGCTCGACCGCGTCGAACACGGTGCGAGCGCCGCCGCGATCAATCTCCAAAGATGTGGCGATGGTGGAGGTCTCAACGGCGATAGGTTCGGTGACCGTCACGTGAACGGACGTTTGAACCGCTGCCGGCACCAGGCGCACCGTGAGGGGGAGGGTCTGCTGGCGGGAGACGGTTTGGAGAGCCGTGCCGAACCCGTCGGCAAAAATCCGCAACGAGAGATCCGAACCCCCGGGAAGCTCCACGAGACCGGCCGCATCGCTGCGCAGCGTACTGAGCGGACCTCCGTCGCCCGGGTGGCTCGTTTCCACGATCGCCCCTGGAATGCCTAAGCCCTGCGGATCGATGATCTTCAACGTCACACGGTCTGCCGCAGCGCAGGAAGACAACAGTAGTACCAGGGATAAAAATATGCGAATCATGCTACCAAGGGTATCAAAATTCCAAAGTTTGTGTGTGGTATCCGGCGTTCCCCACCTTCCGGTGCGACCTGTCGGAGAATGGAAGAGTGGGAAAATACCTGATGGTCCTGGCGGGGGCCGGACTGGGCGGCGTGGCACGCTACGTCGCAGGCACCTGGGTAATGGCTCGCTACGGCGGGCGGTTTCCCATGGGGACTCTGGCCGTGAACGTTTCGGGGTCATTTCTGGCCGGGCTCCTGATGGTCCTGCTCACCGAGCGCTGGCAGCCGCACCCCTACTGGCGGATATTCCTGGTTGTGGGATTCCTCGGCGGGTACACCACGTTTTCGAGCTTCGAGTACGAGACCTTTCAGGCGGCGCGGGACGGCGAGCGCTGGCTCGGGTTGATTTACATGTTGAGCAGCGTCACGGCCGGTTACCTGGCGGTATGGCTGGGTGCGCTGTTGGCGGCACGGCGTTAGAAGGCCGCGATCGTTTCCGATGGGGACACCCAACACCACGGCCGGACGCTGCACGATGCGGTCCTCACGTTGGTGGGTCACAAGGGCGTTATGGGAGCGACGGCGAGGCGTGCGCTGCCGGGATTCGGCTCGCACCGGCGGCTGCACCTTCGCAGGGTCGAGTTTCTGGCTCCGAACCGCGCAAGCCGTTGGAGAGATGCTAGCCGGCGGCTTGATCATCGTCGCCGGCGTCGAGATTGTGCGAGTTTCCGGCGGTGCCGCGCCCGCGCCGGATGGTAGCATTGGCTCGAATGGGAAGTAAAACCGCTATCATCATCGGCGCGGGCCCGGCGGGTCTCACGGCCGCGTACGAACTGCTTGAGCGAACCGGAATCCGCCCAGTGGTGCTCGAAAAGAGCCTGTACATGGGCGGAATCGCCCGGACCGTGAACTACAAGGGCAACCGCATCGACATCGGCGGCCACCGGTTTTTCTCGAAGTCGGACCGCGTGATGCAGTGGTGGTTCCGTGTGCTGCCGCCGGAGCGTGAGGGTTTAGACCCGGATTCTACGGACCTCGTCATGCTGGTTCGCAGCCGGAAGTCGCGTATCTACTTCCTGCGCCGCTTCTTCGATTACCCGATCCGGCTCACTCTGGACACTCTGTCGAAGCTGGGGTTGCCGCGCACGGTGCGTATCGGCTTCAGTTACCTGCGGAGCATGCTGGCGCCCATTCGTCCCGAGCGGTCGCTGGAGGACTTCTTCATCAACCGCTTCGGCCGCGAGCTGTACAAGACCTTCTTCCGCGACTACACGGAGAAGGTCTGGGGTGTGCCGTGTGGCGAGATTAGCGCCGAGTGGGGCGCGCAACGGGTCAAAGGTCTCTCGATCGCCAAGTCGATCGCGCATTTCTTCCAGCAGTAGTTCCGGGGCAAACGGGACATCGCGCAAAAAAGAACCGAGACCTCTCTCATCGAGCGCTTCCTCTACCCGAAGTACGGGCCCGGCCAGATGTGGGAGGAGGTGGCCCGCCGGGTGACCGAAAAAGGGGGCGATGTTCTCACCGGATGGGAGGTCCAGGAAGTCCACACCGACGGCTGGAGGGTGACCGGCGTAACGGCGGCCGATGCCAGCGGCGCGACCCGGCGCTTCGAGGGCGACTATTTCTTTTCGACGATGGCGGTGAAGGACTTAGTGCGCGGCCTGGACGCCGAGATGCCCGCCGCCATCCGCGAGACGGGTGAGGCCCTGGTCTACCGCGACTTCCTCACCGTGGGCTTGCTGGTTAACCGGCTCAAGGTGCACGAACCGGACGGAGCGATGATCCGCGACAACTGGATCTACATCCAGGAGCCCGATGTCCTGGTGGGCCGCGTGCAGATCTTCAACAACTGGAGCCCATACCTGGTGGCCGACCCCGCGAAGGTGTGGATCGGCCTGGAGTACTTCTGTTTTCAGGGCGATTCCCTGTGGACGAGGACCGATGAAGACCTGATCGCGTTGGGCAAGGCCGAGATGGAACGGATCGGCATCCTCGATTGCGGCGCGGTGAGCGACGCGACGGTGATTCGGGTTGAAAAGACCTACCCCGCATACTTCGGCTCTTACGCCCGCTTCGGTCCGCTGCGCGAGTATCTGGACCGGTTTGAAAACCTCTACCTGGTGGGGCGCAACGGCATGCATCGCTACAACAACCAGGACCACTCGATGCTGGCCGCGATGACGGCGGTGGACAACATCGTGGAGGGGGTCCGCTCCAAGGAAAACATCTGGGCCGTGAACACCGAAGAGGAGTACCACGAAGAGAAGTAGGGCCCGGGGAACAAGGCTTCGGCCGGATGCGTACTACCGGGTGAGAGGCAGCCATGTTCTGCACCCAATGCGGTTTCAGACTCGAGGACACGGATCTTTTTTGCGCGCAGTGTGGAAAGCCCACGAGGGCCGACGCCCCGCCGCGTGCCGAGGCTCCGCGCCGGAGGCTGGCGCGGTCGATGAGCCGTAAGAAGGTTGCGGGCGTGTGCGCCGGTTTCGCCGACTACTTCGACGTGGACGTGACGCTGGTGCGCGTGTTGTGGCTGGTGGCCGCCATCTTCACCGGCGTCGGATTCATCGCCTACATCGTCGGCTGGATCGCGATGCCGAAAGACTTCACTCCGGCGCCGGCGCAAGCCTACTGAGCCCGGGTTAGCGGAGCCGGTTCAGGCGCAAGGACACGGCCAGCCCGGGGCGCATTTCGCGTTCGATGTTGGTGGTGCTGCCGAAGGCCGCCACATCCAAAGAAACTCTCGAACTCAGATCCAGGCCGATACCGCCGGCCGGATGCCAGCGCTCCAGCGAGTAGCCGCCTCCTCCTCTAAGCTGAAGGGCCCCCAAACGGTACTCGATACCGCTGTGGAACCTCGTACCCTGGAATCCGTTGGCGACTTCCGCTACCGCGGAGAGTACGTTCCAGTGGTAGGCGGCACTGGCGGTGTAGTCCACTGGCAGTTCTACCTCAAGCTTGGAGTAGGGGGCGGGCAGCCGCTGTTCGAGGAAGTCGCCCCCGGTAACCAGGCTGTCGAGGGAGTAGCGCTTGCGGGTCCAGTCGCGCCAGTTGATCCGGTTTCCGATGCCGTTGGCGCCGAAACCCAGTTCCAGCCGGTCCACCACCGCCGCCAGGCCGAGATCCACGGCGTGGCCGCGGCCCGAGCGGGCATACTGGTAGTCCACGACGGCGGGGGATGCGGCGGGGTTGATGGTCAAAAGGCCGGCCGGGTCGGTGTCCAGGCGGACCTGGACACCGGCTTCCTGGTAGTGGAACCCGTAAAGGTAGTGGTAGTTGGCTCCGACGTAAATGCCGTCGCGGCCGCCGCGTCCCGGAAGGGCGAAGCGGGCCCGGTAGCCGCCGGTAATCGCGAGGGCGATCTGCCCGGCCGAGAGATTCTCGATGCGGAATGTGCGGTTGGCGAGCGTGGAGGCCGGAACCGCGGAGGCGCTGCCGAGCACGTCGGTAAGGGCTTTGTCGATGCCAAGCGTGGTTCGCGCGGAGAGGTAGGGTCCGGCGCCCACGTAGAACCCCTGGAAGGCCCCGCTCGGCCGCCGCGCGACCTTGATGGTCTTCCCCCAGTTGGGGGCAG
>CAZVIK010000264.1:0-5164 GCA_964627045.1 uncultured Solibacteraceae bacterium
AATGCCAGCTTCCCAAGCTGGACGTCGCGGGTTCGAGTCCCGTCTCCCGCTCCAACAAACCCTTCATTTTCTTGTTGTTAGGTGGGATTCCCGCCCGCCCTCCCCGACGCGCTGACTCCGTTTGACTCCATTGGCTCGTGAGCCGTCTTCAGGGGGTCGCTGGTAGGTGGTCGTAGTGCCGCTTTGCGCCGTGGAACGTCTGGAAGCGTTGTTTTTGTCGTTGGGTGAGTTCGATTTCGCCGGCGGTCTTTCTGTCCGTCCAGTAGTGTCCGGTGAGTTGTTGCTCGGGTTCTTGGATGATCTTGAGCCAGAGTCCTCCGTAGTGGATGGGGCTGCGGTGCCGGACTTCGAGGCGTGGTTCGTTGCGGTACACGCCGCTGACGCAGTACGAGCCGTCGGTCGCGCAGATGATCTCGTTGCCGACGAGTTCGGAACTTGATTCCGCCGTGAGGAGTCGCATGCTCAGCGTGGAGTGCGTTTGTCGAATGACCATGTACCCCTCCAGCGGTGGTGTGGGTGCGCCGGTCTGGGGGCTGATATAGTCCGAGCGGAATGTTGCTTTCCAGGTGCCGTCGATGACAGGGCGTTTGACGAACCAGCCGTGCAGGATGGGGAGTTTCCACAGCCAGAGGTCGAATGCCATTACGACCCACAAGACGACGGTTGTCACGACGGAGAGGGGGGCTAACCAGGTCGACTTGATGGCTTCGTGGTTGGCGAGCAGTGCGAGCGTCCATGCGAGGACGACGAGGTAGATGATGGCTCTGACGAATCGTTGGGGGGCCATGGTTATGCAAACCCTATGTAGTTCCAGGCGGCTTGTAGGAAGTCGTTGACCGCTTGCCGCGTCCACGGTTGGCCGTTGCGGAAGAGGTATTTGAGCTCGTTGATTTCGCCCCATTCCTTGCACTGTTCGTCGTTGCGCGTGCTGTTCCAGAGGTGCGCTAGGGCGTAGCGCACGTCGGCGGTCCAATCTGTGTGCGTCAGTCCGTCGTTCGGGACGTTCCAGACGAGGCACTCGATGAGGTAGGACGGGATGGGCGTTGCTGCTGCGATGTCTTTGTCCGCCATTTCGTTCCTGAGTCGCTTGATGATGCGCACCACGCCTTTGAAGCCACGGTTGGTCGTCTCGTTTTTTGTGACGCCGTTTTTGTAGTTCTGTCGTGGCCAGTTGATAATGTTTCCTCCCCGGTCTGGCAGGAGTTGCGTCCCGTACTCGATGCTTGGGGCTTGGGCGTTGCCGAAGTACCGGCGGTGCTCGAAGCATGCGACGACGTCCGCGTCGACGCGGTACGTGTTCGCGTGCACGTCGAACGCTTTGTTGCCGCGCGTCACGCTTTGGCGGCCGAAGGCTGCGACGAGGGCGGCTTCGACGTCGTTCTTGAAGGTCGCGTACTGGTAGGTGCCGGCCGTGTGGCCGAGCATCTCGCGGGTCAGTCCTGGGATTCCTGTGTAATCGGGGAAGTATGATCCGGTGTAGAGCACGCAGATGTCGACATCGCTCTCTTGTCGCACGTTGGTGCGGTTGGCGTACGACCCTTGCGTGAAGACTTCAATCTGCCGGTCCTTGAGTGTTGCGCTTGCTTTGATCGCGTTCCGTATGGCGCGTTCGGCATTCTCGCACTTGGTCTGTTCGGTCTCGCTGGGTGCGGCTCCCCATGCGGCGAAGGTTGTTTTCCAGTCGCGGCTCATGACTTCATCTCGTGGAGACCGTTGGTGGTGCCCATGGTGTCGTATTCAGGCTACACCCCGTGAAGTCTCGTGAATGTCCTATATTACTCCTCCGTCCGCAAAATCCGGGCGGTCAGCTAGACCGTCAGGTCGCGAATGCGGCAATGAGTTTGTCTGTCGCGCTTGTGAGTTGTCCTTCTTGCATTTGTGTGCCTGCGACGACGAACACGAAATTGCTGACCGCGAAGAGGTAGACTCGCTGTTCGTCTCTTTGGATGATTGTGACCTCGTGTCCTCGGATTGTTGTGGTGTGGATGTACGCTGTCTGCCCTTTCACTCCCCAGGTCTGGTCGGTCTTTCGTTCCCAGTCGAGGATGTACGCGATGTTTCCGTCGGGGTTGTGGTGCCTCATCACGACGATTTCCGCAGTCGGGTTGTCGACATTGGGTATGCGTTTCCAGTACGCTCCGCTACCGTCTCCTGAACCTGGCCAGATGTATGGTGGGGTGTAGTACACGCCTGGCGGACCCGCGAATAGCGTGTCGGTCTTGGTGCCAATATCGTGGATGCTCTGGTCGCTTGTGGTTCCAGACGGCGTTGTTGCTCCCGTCGCAGCTCGATAGATGAGGAGCGTGGTGATGAGGGCGACGAGAATCACGATGCCCACGATCCAAGCGATGTGCTTGGGTGCTGGCCTTAGCCCTCGCTTGGGGTTTCGTTGCCCGCGCGATAGCTGTCTTCCGCACTTCTGGCAGAACTTGGGGGAGCCAGGGTTGTTTGCTCCGCACGTGGCGCAGTACGGCATCAAGTGCCAGCGAGGGGAGGGGCCTATTAAATGGTTTGCAATTCTGAGACGCTCAGGAGGCCTTGGGGAGGGGACTATTCAGTGCTTGGTCGAGTGCTTGTATTGCTGCCTGTTGGCGGGCGACCCCGACTTTGTTGTACGTGTTGAGCGACACGTCGACGGTGTGGCCGCATTGTGCTGCGACGATGGTGCTGTCTGCGCCGAGGCTGTTGAGGAGGCTTACGGCGCTTCGTCGTAGTACTTGGTAGTTCACCCACCCGAGGCCGGCCTTGGCGAGTGTGGGTCGTATTTTGTCGTACCATGCGTTGTTCGCCCACAATGGTGTTTTGCCTGTTTCGCTTGGGAAGACCCAATCGTTGGGGCTATTGTTGTGCGCAATCGTGCGCCAGGCTTCGAGGTCTTCGCGGATTGTTGTGCTGATCGCGACGGTTCGGACGCTGTGGTGGTGTTTTGGGGTTTGGATGATTCCTCGGTAGATGGCGCGCGTTATGCGCAACCCCTCGGGTGTGAGGTCGTTCCATTGTAGGCCGACGATTTCTCCTGGTCTCATCCCGCAGATGCCTGCGAGTTTGACGATGAGTCGCTCGCGCAGGTCGAGGACGGCCAGTATCCATCGTGCTTGGTCGATGGTGAGGACGTTGCGTTCGCGGCGTGTGCCGTTGGGCACGTGCAATAACTCTGCTGGGTTGCGGGGGAGGAGTCCGTCGTTGACGCTCATGCGGAATAGTTGTCGTAGGTCCCATCGGAGGTGTGCGAGGGTCGCGTGTGACAGGCCTGTTTTTGCTTTGTTGTCGAGGAAGTCCTGGAGGACGTGTCGGGTGAAGCGCGAGAGTTTTTTGTTCCCGAGTTCTTTGAGGATGTGGTGGTCTACTCGGTCTTCGGTCGTGGTTGCTGTGCTGGGTTTCCACGAGCGCCGGTACCATGGGAACACGACTTGTCGTGCGTAGCCTTGGAGGGTGTATTCGGTCGCGCCGGATTGTTCGTTGACGGGCCGGATAATCTTTCGGAGCTCGTCCTCTGCCTCGGCTTTGGTCATCGCGTTATAGTTCCCGAGGGTTTTTGCCCGTCGGTGACCGTTGTCCCACCACAATGCCAGCCATTTCCAGACGCGTCCTCGCTTTCGTCGTTGTAAGCTCCCGTCTTGTCGTCGCGCGCCCATAAGTACCTGTTTTTTCAATGAACAACACTACCCTGAAGGGTCCGGGAAAGCCAGTCGAAAAGCACGGTTTTTTGGACGAGGATTCGTCGGCCGAGCCGGACGACGGGGAGGATTGGGACACCCCGGACTTGTCCGCGTGCGAGTTTGCTCGCGTGCGCCTTCGAGCAGCGGAGGAATCGTGCTGTCTCGGTGAGGGTGAGGACGCTTGGGAGGTGGTCGTTCATCGGAGTCCTTCGAGGAGTTGGAGGGCGTCGACCACGACCACCCTGGGCAGGATTTCGGCTGGGAGGTCCTTCACGAGGTATTTTTTGGTGGCGTCCAGGGTTTTGGGCATGACCGCGACTATTGTTGTGGTGACGCCGTGTTCGTGGTTTGCGATGGCGTTTGGGGTTGCGGTCTTGGATGGGTCTGACACCTCGACTTCTATGGCGACCAGGTCGCCCGTCGTGAGCTCGTGAGGTGTCGGGCTGAGGTGGTGCGCGTTACGCGCAATCACTGCGAGTAGTCGTTCGTGTTCTGGGGTGATTCTAACGAGGATGTCGACGCTTTTCCCGCCCCGCCCGCCCACGCCTAACGTCGCTTCGACGTTGCTGTTGGGGATGCGTTGGGTGAGGTGGTGTGTGAGGTACCGGTGTTGTGCGGAGTCGCCTCCTCTGGTGCCGTGTGGTGGTTTCTTGTTGAGTCGTTCGTAGCCGAGGCTGGTGAGTTCTAGGGCGACGGCGCTCCCTCCTTGGCCTGGTCGTGCGGTGAGGCGTGTTCTCGTCAGGTATGCGAGTGTTTCGCATTGTTTTGCGCTGGCGTCGCCGACTGCGAGGGTGAGGCCGGCGTGCTTGTATGCTTGTGTCGATGTGGGGATGACGAGCTCGTAAACGGCGTTGAGGAGGTTGGTTTGTGGGTTGTTGAGCGCAACGGGCGGCGGGTCGTTTGGAACCGGCGTTGGTGCTGGCTTCGGCGCGGGAGCGAGGGTGGTTGGTGGTGCGAGGTTGTTCGTTCGTTCGATGGCCGCCTGCCAGTCGGCTTGGTTGACTGTCTTGTCCGTCGTCGCTGGCGGGAAGGTGATGCGGAATGGTGTTTCCCACTTGCCCGTCCGCACTATGGCTTGTCCTGTTGTTAGGCGCAAGATGTGGTCTGCTTGTGCCGGGTTGAGGCCGAGGGTCTTGCTCGCGAGACCAGCGTCGGTTGCGTTCGAGAGTGGGAGGACGATGGTCGTGTACGTGTTTGCCCTGAGGGTTTCGTGGATGCCGCCGAAGTGGGCGGTACTGATCGCGACGCCTGTCCCGCGTTCTCGGACTTGTGGGATGAGTGGGAGGAGGACTGGGCCGTCGATACGGTTGCTCTCGCCGAACGTGAGGAGTCCTTCGTCGAGGACGACGAGGCGGGTGAGGTTGTTGCGCTGTTGTGTGATGGCGGCGTGTTGGTGGCAGAGGGTGACGAGGAGCGCGCCGAGGAAGTCGTACGTCTCGTTATGGTGTGGCGCGCCAACGTACACGCTCCGCTCGGCAATGACCGCGTGAGGAATGCCGTGTCGC
>CAZVIK010000265.1:0-5129 GCA_964627045.1 uncultured Solibacteraceae bacterium
CGGTCCAGTACTTCGACCATTCCCACGTTGGCCCATCAGGCCATGGTGAAGACCGGGGACTTTAGTGGCCTCGGCACCGCCGTGTACGACCCCTTCACTCTTGTGCCAGGCCCGAACAACACGCAGGTGCGGGCCGCCTTTCCGGGCGGGAGGATTCCCACAGAGCGCCTCGATCCCGCCGCTGGCAAGGTCATCGGCCTTCTCCCCGCCCCGACCTCCTCGGCGGCGACTCGGAACTTCACGTTCAATCCGAAGGCCGAACAGCGCGTCGACCAGTTTGACGTCCGTCTGGACCAGTACCTGTTTGCGGCGGATCGCGTGTTCTTCAAATACAGCTATGACAATTCCAAGGGCATCAACCCCGGGATCGTTCCGGCGATATCCAGCACCGGAATTCCGATCGGGCCCTACCTGGCGAGCGATTGGGGCCAGATCGCGACGCTAAAGAATTGGTCGGCAGGCCTGAACTACACCAGGGTGCAGGGGGCCAACGTAGTGAACGAGACACGGCTTGGCGCCATCCGCTGGAACCAGCTCTTCGCGCCGTTGAACGTGGGGTACCAGACTGCGGCGGCCGTCGGGATCCCTGGAGTCAATATCAGTGATCGCTCGGACGGACTGCCTGACCTCAACGTCAGCGGATTCGTCGGCCTCGGAGAGGGGAGCCAGTACCCGGAGAGGGCGCCGACGATCTCCTACCAGGTGGACGATGTCCTGACGGTCGTGAAGGGCGCTCACACCCTAAAGTTCGGGGGCAACTTTATCCGGCACGTCTTTAACGGATTCTCTGTGAGATCACCGCGTGGGCTCTACAGTTTCAACGGCCAGTTCACGCGGCAGATCGGCGCGTCGGGCGCGCAGACGGCCCTGGCCGATTTCGCCATGGGCGCGTTCGACGGCGCCAACCGAGGCCATATGGTCGGAACCTTCGGAATGCGGTTCTGGAACGCCTCAGCGTTTGCCGACGACACGTGGCGGGTCAATAGCCGCCTCACGGTGAATTTCGGCCTGCGCTATGAACTGCAGGCCCCTGCCTACGAAACGCGGAACAATTGGGCGAACTACGACATCGTCAAGGCGCGGATCGTCCTCGCGGGACGCGACGGCAATGGCCGGAGACTGCGGGAACTCGACAGAAACAACCTGGCCCCCCGCCTTGGAGTGACCTACATGCTAACCAAGGACGCCAAGACCGTTCTGCGAACCGGCTTCGGCATGTCCTTCGTGGAGTCGTTCAACGCCGGCAAGCAGCTATACCAGAACCTCCCATTCGCCTTCCAGCAGGTGTTTACGACGGACCAGGCCGCGGCCCCCTCCCGGCGTCTGAGTGACGGCTTCCCGACGCCGGTGGCGCCGAGTGTGACCGACATCCCGGCTCTGTCCGGCGGAAGCCCTGTCGCCTGGGACATGAACCTCCAGACACCCAAGGTCATGCAGTGGAGTCTCGGCATCCAGCGCGAACTGGTGGCGGATCTGGCTCTCGACCTCTCTTACGTGGGCACGAGGACCCTCCTGATTCACAATCAGTTGAACCCCAACCAGTCGGTTCCGGGTGCCGGAGCCCAGGGACCGCGGCGTCCCCTGTACTCCATTAACCCGCTGGTCACCGACATCGACTACCGCACCAATTGGGGAGCTGCCAAGTACCACTCCCTCCAAGCGAAGGTGCAGAAACGGATGAGCCGTGGATTGACGGTCTCGACCGGTCTCACCTGGTCGCATAACCTCGCAAACACGAGGGGCGTTAACACCTCCACCCCTCCGCAGGACGTTCGTTGCACGCGCTGCGAATGGGGCAACGCAGTCGAGGATCGGCGGTTGGCGTTCGTTGTCAACCATGTCTATGAACTGCCATTCGGTGCCGGCCGCGAGTTTGTGAAATCGGGGCCGCTTTCGTACATCATCGGCAACTGGGATGTGTCCGGAGTGTGGACGATGTACACGGGATCCTATATCACCCCCACACTCGCCAGTGCGGTTTCGAACTCCGCCGGTGGCGGCCCCCAGAGACCGGATCGAATTAAGGACGGCAACCTGCCGTCTAGCCAGCGGTCGATCGACCGGTGGTTTGACATCGCGGCCTTTGCTAGCCCTCGGCAATACACCTTCGGAAACGCCGGGAAAGGCATAGTCGAGGGCCCCGGTTACTTCAACGCGGACTTGGGTGTGCAGCGCCTCTTCCAGATCAGGGAAGACTGGAGACTCAGCTTGCGTTGGGAGATGTTCAACGCTACCAACCATCCCAACTTTGCACCGCCGAATGCAGTGATCGGGAACTCGAGTGCCGGCCAGATCAGCAGCACGGCGGCGGCCCGAATCATGCAGCTAGCTTTGAAGATGAGCTTCTGAGCCTGGGAGGTGACACGAGAGATGGCCGCGTATAGTAGGCGAACCATGCTTGCAACCCTTGGTGCTTACGTCACAGCCCTTAAGGCTGCGCCGCAACCACCCGTCAAGATCGGTGTAGACCTTTACAGCATCCGCCTGAATAATTGGACGCCGGTTCAGTACTTGGATTATCTATCCAAGATCGATGTCCAGGTCGCGCATCTGTCGGCCGCACGCGAACTCAGCCCGATTCTCACGAATGAAGCCGCGCTCAAAGAGGTGCGATCGCATGCGCAGGGCTTAGGCATCGGGTTGGAGGTGGCCATGGGCTCCGTGTGCCCCACCGCCAAAGAGTTCAACCCGAAACTGGGGACTGCGGAGGAACAGATCACCCGGGTCTTAAACGCCGCCCGCGTTTTGGGCGCACCCGTGGTGCGCGTCTTCCTTGGAGCCGCCAGCGAGCGTGCCAAGGCCATGCCGATCGAAACGCACATGGAGAGCACCGTCCGTGTGTTTCGCAACTTGCGGCAGCGGATCCTGGACTCCGGGGTAAGGGTTGCCATGGAGAACCACGGAGACTTCCAGGCGCGTGAACTCAAGGCGATGGTCGAAGAGACCGGGAAGGACATCCTCGCCGTTTGTCTGGATTCGGGAAACCCGCCCTACGTCATGGAGGACCCGCAGCTCACACTGGAGATGCTGGCGCCCTATACGGTGACCAGCCACATCCGGGACACCGCCGTCTGGCGGACCCCGGAAGGTGTCGCCGTGCAGTGGGTTCGCGTGGGAGACGGGAGCGTAGGTCTCGCGGAATGGATCCGCAACTATATCCGCCTGTGTCCGGGGATCGCGGTCTCGATCGAGAACATCGTCTCGTCGGCGCCGCAGGTTCATCGTGTATATGACACGGCATACTGGGACTCCTTTCCCAAGATGCCGGCATGGGAGTTCGCGAGATTCCTCGCGATTGCGGAACGGGGTAGGCCCGCCCCTCCGATAACCCCGGTCCCGGGCCGCAGTCCCGGCGCGCAACAGTGTGAGGACTTGGAAGCGTCAATTCGGGAAGTCAGGAGGATTCTGGGATGAACCGTCGGGATTTGCTGAGAGTGACGGCCTTGGCCGGCCCGGCCGCCGGAATGGCGGTGTCAGCGCAAGAACGCCGGCCCGCGGCGGCCAGCGACCGCATGGGTGTTGCGATCATCGGCTGCGGCGGCATGGGAATGGTGAACCTAAATGACTTCCAGCGCAGCCGGGAGGTGGATATCGTAGCCGTCTGCGACGTGAATGCGCAGAATGCTGCCCAAGCGCGCGAGCGAACAGGCGGGCGCGCGGCCCCCTTTTCGGACTACCGCAAACTACTGGCGAGCAAGGACGTCGACGCCGTCGTCATTGCCACTCCCGATCATTGGCATGCCAAGATCTTCGTGGATGCCTGTGAGGCTGGAAAAGACGTATATGTGGAGAAGCCCGTAGCCAATTCGGTCCGCGAAGGCCGCTTGATGGTGGAGACTGCCCGCCGGAGGAGCCGGGTCGTGCAGGTCGGGTTGCAGCAGCGCTCCGGCACCCATTTCCAGCGGGCGGTGAGACTGATCCAGAACGGCGAACTGGGGAAGATCCACTACGTCCACTGCTTCTATCACAGCGCGCCGCAGGCCCAGGTCGGAGAGCGCCTCGCGGCCCCAGCAACCGGCGCGCAAGCGGCGTCTCCGGAGTCGGGGACTCCAGCGGGATTGGACTGGGATTTCTGGCTTGGGCCGGCCCCGGAGGTCGCCTACACCCAGAACCGGCATCGCGGCTGGCGTTCGTTCTACGATTACGGTGGCGGCACTATGACCGACTGGGGCGTCCACGTTATTGACATCGCCCTCTGGGCGATGAGAGCCGACCACCCGCTCACCGTCACGAGCGTCGGTGGCAGGTACGCCGCACCGGACCCGGCGGACCTTTCTCGCGGAGACACGGCGGACACCCAGGTGGCCCTGTACGAGTTTCCTGGATTCCTTCTTCAATTCTCCAAACTGGCGACCAGCAGTTACGGACCGCATGGAAAGGTCGGCTCCGAGAGGTTTGGCGGTTACGGCACGCTGTTCTATGGATCATTGGGTGCGCTCTTCGTCGACCGTGCCGGGTATGAGGTCTTTCCGCAATGGACCGGGCGAACCGACCCCAATGTCACGCCGGACAGCCTTGGAGAGTGGGGGCAGTGGATCACGGACCGTACCGACGACAGCCTGGCGGTCAGTTCCTTCTTCACCAGCCAGCGTGTGGCCGAACGCGGGAGCAGATCCTTCACGCACTTCCCGCATGTCCGCAACTTCTTGGAATGCGTCAAGACGCGGCAGCAGCCAATCGCTTCCCTGGAGGAGGGCCATCATGTGACGGCCGTCTGCCAGCTCGCGAACATCTCGCTGCGGTCCCAGCAGAAACTGGTTTGGGAGGGTAAGACCGAGAGGATCATGAACCATGCCGATGCCAACAGGTTCTTGGCCCCATCCTACCGGGCCCCATGGCGCTTGGAAGGGCTATAAGCGTCGCGGTGCCTTCGTCCGGGGCAACCTTTGCCGCAGCATGAGCACGCGGCTTGGACTTCGCTCGTAGCAGCCACTTTTGCTTCGAACCGGCCTTCAGCCCGCGAAATGCTTCGACCCGGCCCTGTGGTCCCGGCAGGGCATCGTGCCGCTTCGGGTTGGCGTCGGCACGGCCTACCGCCTCGGCGGCGGGCGTGTCGCCGTCGATTAGACAGGTCGCGCGGGGACCGGACGGCGGCCCCCGCGCGGGAAGGGAAATGCTTGGTGACGCCG
>CAZVIK010000266.1:0-1059 GCA_964627045.1 uncultured Solibacteraceae bacterium
CGAGTGGAGCAACTCGCTCCGGGCCCGCGCCCCCCGGCAAAGGGCCGGTGCCTGGTGGCTGCCACCGGCCTCTTTCTCTGCCCGAGGGCTGGGCCCCTCAGGACAGCGTTCGCGGCTATCCGCTCAGGGCCTTGGCCTTGTGGAGGCTGGCGAGGAGTTCGTCGCGTTTGCCGGGTTGGTTCATCGCCTGGTTGGAGAAGTGCCAGCTGGGGATCACAGTGAGGTCGCGCTGGTGGTAGCCCGACAGGTGGGTGTTCCACCCGCGCTGAGCGGCGAGGCCAGCGAGCAGCACCACCTGAAGGTCTGGGAGCAGATCGAGCAGGCCGCGCAGTGCGGTGGCGCCGCGGGCGAGATCGTAGGCGGTGGGCTTCACGTCGGCAGCGCCGAGGTACCACGGCACCATGTTCCACAACAGCACGCCGTCGTGGAGTCCGGCCTCGGCGCGCAATCGCCAAGCGTTCTCCGCGGTGGGGTCGTCGTGGTCGACCGAGACGAACCCGGAGCTGGTGGCCGAGGTGCGGGGGTTGGTCTTCGGCCCCGGGGCCTCCGCGACGATCAGCACCCGGGCACCGACGCCCGCCTCCGCCGGATCGAAGTGGGGCAGGAACGTTCCAAGACCCCACCGGGTGGCCAGCCCGGCTCCCCACTCCCGCAACACCTGAACAGACTCGACGGACTCCAACATCGCGAGCCGCTCGGCCCGCACCGCAGGAGAGCGCATCCCACGCGGCGCCTTCAGGAACATCCGACCATCCTACGAACACCAGATGACCACGCCGGGTGCCACCGTGAGGGTATTTGTTGTGATTGCCCGCATTGGTAGGAATCACAACATTGAGACTCGTGAGATTCACCCGTTCCAGGATGAGTGGAAGCCGTAGATGTCCAGCACCTTCGCGACCGGCAAGGGGCGATCGGTGGGTTTGCCTGTGCTGAGGCTCCAGACCCTGTGAGCGTGACGGACGGTCTCGATCTCGTTCGTGTGTGTGTCGTAGACCGTGTGCAGCATCCGGAGCGCGTCAGCGTTCGCTCGTCCCCAGGCGGCCCGCTCGCTTCGGG
>CAZVIK010000266.1:1069-5128 GCA_964627045.1 uncultured Solibacteraceae bacterium
AGTCGAAGGATGGGATGCAGCCCCAGACACCCATCATCACCTTGCTGATGAGGGTCAGGCTGCGTCCACCATCAGGCAGGAGCGCCTCTCGTAGATCGGCCCAAACCGTCTCGTACTGTGCGCAGCGCTTTTGGTCGAGGTAGGCGGGGACGTCCCAGCCCCGCATGGTGGGGTTGTGGTGTTCGATGACCTCGATCACGGGTCTGTAGTGCAGGGCGTTGGTGTTCTTGAAGAGGTAGGACGAGCCCCGCAACATTCCCCAGGAAGCCAGGTAGTAGCCGAGGTGAAGGCAGGACAGTTCCATGTCCTCGGTGGGGCAGGGGTGGTCCTGGAAGTAGTCGTAGCAGAAGTCCCAGGACCGTTCGCGGCGCCGGGACGCGGCACGGTCCCCTTCGCCAAGGAACGCGTCGACGGCAGCCGCGATCTGGCCGGAGGGAATGTCACGCATCCGTGCCTCCTACGGCGTCCAGGTCCTCGACTCGACCTGACCGTCAGGGCTCAGCAGCACGACGTGGACCGCGGCTGCTTCCAATCCTGAGCGGGTTGCCTCCACGAGGGACCGGTACCGCACGTGGTCAGGTAGCACGATCAGTGATTCGCGGCCAGGGTGCGCCTCCCGAAGCATCACCGCCGCAAGGATCGCTTTGGCGAACCAGTTCCGGGCCTGACCGTTCGGACTGGACCTCTTCCGTTCACCCGCTCGGGACGGATCCTCGTACCCCGAGGAGGGAAAGCCTTTCACCTCCGCGCCCAGAGTCCGTGCGTCCTTGTGGGCCAAAACATCGACGCCGGGCGCCTTCGTGGCAGTGTCCGCCACCGCATCGATCACCCACCCTGAGGCGATCAAGGTCTGGACGAAGACGTCCTGCACGCACCCCTCCCACGGCCAAGTCCTCACCACATCAGACGTTCTTGCCCTCACTCGGGCCTCCTTCTCATTTCCCCATTTGAGTCGAGCGTAGCGATCTCACCACCCGCCCCTTGCTATGAATGCGAATGCGGCCAAAGTGACCCCAGGACGGCCGGGCAGGCGGAGGGGTCGGCGTACCGCCAGGCGTAGGTGTAGCTGTCAGGGGTGGTGAGCATGATCAGTTCTGTGAACCCCAAGTACGTTCCCCACAACGCCAAGTTCGGAGATGTGACTCATCACGGGAATCCGGCGACGTCGAAGGTCGAGGAACTCGTTCGCGGCGCCGTTGTTGCCGCTGGGTACAAGGTGCCGGGGCACAAGGTTGCAGTTTTGTGTCGTCATCCCCACCGCCCCGAGCAACTCATGCCCCTCGCTCCGGATATCGCCCTCGTGGATCACAAGATCGACATCGAGGTAGATCCGTGCGCCGAAGACCCGTCCGGACGTTGGTCCACTCACCGAGGGGATGAGGAGCGTGATCTCTCGCGTAACGCGCTCATGGAAGAGGCTGGTTGGACGGTCCTTCGGCTGCGCCTCGGCGCGGAGGAGGGCATGCACATCGGTCCTCGAGATGTGATCGTCGAATCCTCCTCCCTAACAAAAGCTGCCCTCGCGGCACTGCTACAGGCGCTAGAGGATGAACTGAGCGGCCGACCCCCCAAGGTGCGCGTGGTGAAGAAGGGTAAGAGGCCCGCCGCCCCACAGCGTCGCTCACACGTGGTTAAAGGCCCCCCCCCCCCCACGGTGGGAAAAAGTGGGGTAAATATGGGTTTTACGGGAAGCCGATAAACGCCACAAATTCTCCTGGTACCCCGACCTCGACAGTCCAGACTTCCAGCGGCTGCGACTGTGTGTTGGAGGACGCTACCTGTGTACTCATACCAAGCCACCTCTCATCATCGCCGAAGCCGGACTGCAGGAGCTCCCGAGAACTCAGTGGAAGGAGAAACTCACCGCACTGCTGAAGGACCTGGGGCCCTCTCCGGAAGCGAGGGAGAAATGGCCGTGGGGGCCGTCGCTGCTTATCCAGCACGACGTCCGCGCAGAGGAACTCGTTGAGTCCTGTGAGTATCGAGCATCGTTGGACCACGCAGGGTTCTACTTCACCTTCAGCGGCTTGCTCGTGGGTCGCTGGGACGACAGCGAACTACGAACCCGCGACGACGAACCGCTCGCAAGCCTGCATCCCGACGCGGTCACCCTCGGCTACCGCGTGGAACAGGTTGAATCCTTGGCGGGCTGGTCGGGGTACTACCAGAAGGTCTCAATCGCTCGTGTGTCTCAGCCCTGATGAGCGTCCACGTCTACTCAACCCGACTGACATCCTGACCTAAAGCCCCAGAGTGTCACTCCTGTCTAAAAATGAAGTGGCATGGTATGTTTGGCGCATCGACCTGAAGGAGGAGGCGGCATGGATGCGGGAGCTCAGTGGGTTGTCATGATGTTCGGCGAGGTGGGTCTGACCATCCGTGACCGCATCCCGGAGATGGTTCGTTCCGAGCAGGAACGGATGGCGGATGCCCAGGACGCGTCGGGTCACAGGAGTCTGAGTGTCTTCGGGCAGTTCTGGCGAGGGATCTTGGAACAGTTCGAGGAGTTCGGCGTGCTCCCTGGTGCGAGCCTTAAGAATCCGGGCGGCCGGGCCCCCTACCGGGTGCCGGTGATCAACGGTGTCGTGCTTTTCCCATGGCGGTATGGCGACGGTCGCCAAGGCCCAGTTTCCGAGGTTCCCTTCGCGACGTCCGAAGCTCGCGAAGCGATGTTCAGGATGGGCCCGGTACCGGTGCAAGATGAGTTGGATCTCGACCTTTCCGCGCAAGCTCCACGCCGAGAAGACGAGCGGGTGCTCACGGCGATGTTGCGCGAGGACAGGTCTGAGGGCGAGTCCCGTCTGAAGGTTGTCGTTGTGGCGATTGCAGCGTCGACAGCGGGGGTGGAGGACATTACTTGGGGTGAGGTCCGACTGGGGCAGGAGGGGTGCCTCGAGTTCCTGGACGGCGAGAGCCTGCTGCAGAAGGGTGGACCAACGACCGTGGCCACGGACACCGAGCGGACCTTCCGTGCAGGCGAGCCTCCCCGCAAGGCGCTTCGGTTGCAGGCGGAGCCGGACGAGGCCGAGAGGGCCGACGGCGATGCGTGATGTCCGCCATGACGACTTCGACTTGTATGCCTCACCTGGGGGCCGCACGGCGCAGGACGTCGCGCGGGTGTTCGAGCCTGCGCGCTTGACCCAAGCTCGGGTACTGGCGGAGTTGACCAAGGTGGAACTGGCGCAAGCGATCCATGTTTCCCCCGCGGCGGTCGGCCAATATGAGGCAGGAGCGATCGCCCCACGCGCTGATCTTCTCCCGGCTTTGGCACATACCCTCCAGGTCCCGGTGGAGTTTTTCGCCGGTGGACGGCCCCTCGGACGGGTGGATGCGGCTGACGCTCACTTCCGCAGTCTCCGCTCCACCCGTGCAAAGGACCGCGCCAAGGCTGCAACTCACGCCGAACAGGTGTGGGAACTCACCTACGCACTCGAGAAGCGTGTTCGTCTACCTGAGGTGGACCTGCCCGATGTCCCTGAGGGCACCTTGCCGGCTAGGGCTGCCCACCTGTTGCGCTCAGCCTGGGGGATCGGGCGGGGCCCCTTGGCCCATCTGGTGGCAACCATGGAAGCTCACGGCATCGTTGTGAGCTTGATCCCACTCACCGACCAGGCGATCACACGTGTGAGCGCCTATTCCACATGGGTGAGTGATCGCCCCCTCGTCGTCATCACCCCGGAGCGCGCGGCCTCGGTATATCGCTACCGCTTCACCGCCGCTCACGAGCTCGGACACCTCCTGCTCCATCCCAACCCACGTCCAGGAGATCGTGTGCAGGAGCGTGAGGCGGACTCGTTCGCTGCCGAGTTTCTGACGCCGAGGGCCGAGATCGAGCCCCTTCTGCCACGCACCATGCGCCTCGGCGTTCTGGGACAGCTCAGTGAGACCTGGGGCGTCTCAATAGAGTCGCTGGTGTATCGGATGGGTGAATTTCGTATCGTCTCGGAGACCTCCGTCCGCCGGGCATACCAACGACTCAACGAACTCGCCGACCTACGCCGGGACGAACCCGTCACCAACTACCGTGGCGAGGTCCCATCGCTGCTCCGTGAAGCCCTT
>CAZVIK010000267.1:0-5118 GCA_964627045.1 uncultured Solibacteraceae bacterium
TGGGTCGCGCTTGGGACGCGCACTGGTGGCCGCCGAAACAGCCCTGGCCGTGGTCTTGCTGGCCGGCGCCGGGCTCTTCCTGCGCACGCTCATCAATCTCAAATCGCACAACCCGGGGTTCAACACGAGCCACCTGCTGACAGTGGAGACGTCCTTCAAGCGTGGTGCGGGCGGCGTGGGTTTGCAGGCATCCTCTTACCCGATGCTGCGTGAACGACTGGAAACCGTGCCCGGCATCACGTCCGCCACCTGGGGCCAGGTGATGTTAATCGGAAACACAAGCGATACCAGACTCCCCGGCCCGGCGGGTTCCGGCCGGATCGAGGCCTACTACCTGGCGATCGGCCCACGCTTCTTTGAAACGCTGGAGATCCCGTTGCTGGCTGGTCGCAGTATCCGGCCCGAGGACTGCCGCGAAAAGCCGGGCGTCGTGTGGATCAACCGCGCGCTGGCGCGGCGCTACTTCCCCGGCGGCGGCGTGCTCGGCCAGCGAATCGGAGAAGGCGGGCAATTCGAAATCGTCGGCGTCGTGGGCGATACCAAGTACCAGTCGCTGCGCAGCGGCATCCAACCCACGTTGTTCATGCCCACCGCATCGGGGACATTCCTCCTACGCGCGGCGGGGAACCCCACCACGCTGGAATCCGCCGTCCTCCAGGCATTTAAGGACGCGGCGCCCGGTTTCCGCCCCGGCCCGCTGCGGGGCCTCGACGCGCAAATCGACCAGCAGTTGTTCGCCGAACACATGCTGGCGCGGCTTTCCTCCGGCTTCGGCGCGCTGGCGTTGCTGTTGGCGGCCATCGGCGTCTACGGAGTGGTGGCTTACTCGGTGGCGCAGCGCACCAGTGAGATTGCGATTCGCGTTTCGCTCGGCGCGCGGCCGGGCGAGGTGGCCCGCCTGGTCCTGCTGGACGGATTGCCGCCGGTGCTCGCCGGAGTCCTCACCGGTCTGGCGGCGGCCTATGGTCTGACGCGTCTGTTGGTGTCTTTCCTGTACGGCGTAAAGCCGCTCGACGCCTTTACCTTCACGGCGGCGGCACTGCTGCTGCTGGGAGCGGCCGCGCTCGCTTGCAGCGTCCCGCTCCAGCGCGCGCTCCGCGTGAACCCCGTCGCGGCTCTCCGCTGCGAATAGCGGCGTGCTGTCCGTTTCCGGCGCGCCATCGGCGATAATAGGCGGAAGCGGACCCCATGGATTTCGTCGAACAACTGAAATCCTCGATCGACATCGTCAAGGTGGTTGGCGAGTACGTCCGCCTAAAAAAGAGCGGCGCGGGCCCGCGTTGGGTGGGACTGTGCCCCTTTCACACGGAGAAGACTCCCTCCTTCTCGGTCCATCAAACACACCAGTTCTACAAGTGCTTCGGCTGCGGCGCCGGCGGCGACGTTCTGAAGTTCGTGATGGAGATCGAGCGCATCAGCTTCTTTGAAGCGCTCAAGTTGCTGGCCGAGCGCAACGGCATCCCGATGCCCAAGCGCGCCGAGTACGCCGACGAGGAGACCAAGCTCCGCGCGGCTCTCTTCCAGATGCACGAGATCGCGGCCCGCGCTTTCCGCGCCAATCTGCAAGGGCCCAGCGGCGCAGTGGCGCGCGACTACCTGGCCAAGCGCGGGGTTCCGGCGGCCGTCGTGGAGGAGTTCGGACTGGGCTACTCGGATCGCGGCGGGCAGGACTTGGTTCGCCGCTTCGAACGCGAAGGACTGGCCGCGCACTCGGAGGCCTCCGGTCTGGCGCTGCGCCGCCAGGACGGAAGCGGATGCTACGACCGTTTCCGCAACCGCCTCATGTTTCCGATTCACAGCGAGTCCGGCAAACTCATCGCCTTCGCCGGACGCGCCCTGTCGGCGGACGACGAACCCAAGTACCTGAATTCACCCGAGTCCGCGATTTACAAGAAGAACCAGGTGCTTTTCAACCTGCACCGCGCTCGCGAGGCCGTGCGCCGCAGCGGCCTGGGCATTCTGGTGGAAGGCTACATGGACGTGATCGGCCTGCACGCCGCGGGCGTGCGCGAGGCGGTGGCTTCCTGCGGAACCGCGCTGACCTCCACGCAGGTCCGGTCCCTGAAGCGCCATTCGGAGAACTTGGTCGTCAACTTCGATCCGGACGCCGCCGGGTCCAACGCCGCCGAAAGGTCCATCCAGATGCTGCTAGAAGAAGGGATGCGCATCCGCGTACTGGAGTTGCAGGGCGGCCTGGACCCGGACGAATTCGTCAAACAGGCCGGCGCCGAGGCGTACCGCGCCGGCCTGGAGCGCGCCCCCGGCTACTTCCACTGGCTGGCGGACCGCGCGCGCGGCCGTTACGACATGCGTTCCGCACAAGGCCGTATCCAGGCGTTGCAGTTTCTGCTTCCGGCCATCCAGCGGGTGGGCGACAAACTGGAGCGCGCCGCCATCGCCAACGACCTGGCCGGGCATCTCGGCGTGGAACCCGGCATGGTGCTGGATCATTTCAAAAAAGCTGCCGCCGATCGCGTCGAGAAACCGATGCGCGGCCCGGCGGAGCCGGTTCGCGCCGTGGAGCGGATTTTGTTGAATTCCCTCCTATTGCGCGAGGAGATTCGGGAGGAAGTTATTCCGCGGCTCAGGGAAATGCCGGGCGTCGAGTCCTTCGCCAACGTGGAGGTGTTCCATGCGTTGTTCGCTCTCTACGACCGGAACCCCCGTTTTCGCTTCGCCGACCTGGAAGCGCGGCTGGAGGATTCCGCGCGCGCCGCGCTAACCGCCGCCGCGCTGACCGATGAGTTGAACGAGGGAGACTACACCCTGGCGCAGGCGCAGGCCTGCCTCGAACGACTGGAGGGAGAGCGGCGCGAGGCGTCGAAGGCCGAACTGCGCCGGCGGGTCAAGGAAGCCGAGCGAGCCGGCGATTTCAAACAGGTCCGGCGCTATACCGAAGAATTGATCGCCCTGGAGAAACGGGCTTAGCGGTTAACTCGATGTTGTAGAATGTGGGGAGTCCATAGTCCATTCGGCTATGAGGGTGCGGGGTCTACTTGGCTGCCGATGAGAAACTCGGGCGTCTGAAGCGCCTCATGGATGCCGGCCGGGAGAAGGGGTACCTTCTTTACGACGAGATCAATGAGGTTCTGCCCGACGAGATGGCGGGCGGCAACGCCATCGACGATCTGCTGGCCGGCCTGGACACGGCCGGCGTCGAAATCCTGGAAGAGCCAAAGCTCGATTTCGACCGGAAGGCGGAGGAACCCGAAGAGGTTGCCGATCTCGCCGCGAGTGCCGAGACTTCCGACAAGACCAATGACCCGGTCCGGATGTACTTGCGTGAGATGGGCTCGGTTCCGCTGCTTACGCGGGAGGGCGAAATCGACCTGGCCCGGCGCGTGGAGCGCGGCGAGCGAGGCGTACGCAAGGCCCTCTCCCGCGCGCCGCTGGTGATCCACGAAGTCCTGGAACAAGTGGGTCGCCTGGAACGGGAACAGATCGTCGTCGATGAGCTGATCGTGCTGCCCGACTCTGCGGGAGAAGACCAGGACATGTCCGTCCTGCGCCAGCCCCTGGTGGAGACGGCGGCGGAGATCTCCCACCAATGCAAGCGGGCGCAACAGTACCGGCAGAAGCTCCAAGCGGTCTCCCGCGGAATGAAGCCGAAGCAGCACCGGACGCTTCGCTGGAACCTCGCGCGCAGCCTGGTGAACGTATCGCGCCTGTACCGCAGCATTCATTTCGCGCCCGAGTTCCAACACCGGCTCATCGGCCTGATCGAGCGCGCCGTCGAACAGTACCGCCCGGTGGAGCGGGAGATCGCCCGGCTTCAACGGAAGCGGGAGGAGAGCGCGCAGGAAGGTCCCGCCGTCCTTCGCGAGATCCGCAAGTCACTGCGTCAGGCCACCCAGAAGCTTCAGCAACTCGAGGCGGACGCCGGCTCCAGCGCCGCCGACCTGCGCCGCACCATCCAGATCATCGAGCGCGGTGTGCAGGAGACCGAAACGGCCAAGAAGCAGTTGATCGAGGCCAATCTCCGGCTGGTCGTTTCCATTGCCAAGCGGTACACCAACCGTGGACTTCACCTTCTCGACTTGATTCAGGAAGGCAACATCGGATTGATGAAGGCGGTCGACAAGTTCGATTACCGCCGCGGCTACAAGTTTTCGACCTACGCCACCTGGTGGGTGCGCCAGGCGATCACGCGCGCGATCGCGGACCAGGCGCGGACCATTCGCATCCCGGTCCACATGATCGAGACGATCAACAAACTGGTGCGCACACAGCGGCAGCTCCAGCAGGAACTGCGCCGCGAGCCCACCACCGAAGAACTGGCCCGGAAGCTGGAACTCACGGTGGGAAAGGTGCGAAAGGTTCTCCGCATCGCGCAGGAGCCGGTCTCGCTGGAAACACCGGTCGGCGAGGAGGAGGAATCGCACCTGGGCGATTTCATTGTGGACCGCCAGGGGATCTCGCCGTCAGAGTCCGTGATCAACGTGAATTTGCGCGAGCAGACCGCAGAAGTATTGAAGACGCTCAGCCCGCGCGAAGAGAAGATCGTGAAGATGCGCTTCGGCCTCCAGGACGGCAGCGAGCATACTCTCGAGGAGGTCGGCCAGCATTTCGCCGTGACCCGCGAGCGCATTCGCCAGATCGAAGCCAAGGCGCTACGAAAGCTGCGCCACCCCAGCCGCAGCCACCGGCTGCGCGCCTTCCTCGAAAACAACCAGAAAGGCTGACCGCCGCCGGCCCCCTGGCGCCGCGGGTCCCGCCCGCCGGCTTGAGGTAGAGTAGGGGAAGGCAAACTCATGTTCACGTGGATCTGCCCAAAATGCGGTCAGGAAGTGCCTCCGTCGGCCTCCGAATGCCCCAATTGCTCTACGGCCGAAGCGGAGAACCGTCCGGCGGCCACGCTGGCCCCGACCGCTTCCTATTCGGCCGTCCAGGAGCGCCCGTCCGCCGCACCGTCCGCTTCACGCTCCTCCGGCCCGCCGGCCTGGGTTCTGGCGGCTGTCTTTGCCGTCCTCTTCATCAGCATGGGCACGCTGGGATTTCTGGCGTACCGTTATTTCTCGCACCGCGGGCAACCGCTGGACCTCGGCCAGGTCCAGCCGGTCCGGACCCCGAAAACCGCCGGCCCGGCGTCGGCGACAAACACGGCCAACGTTCTGGACC
>CAZVIK010000268.1:0-5076 GCA_964627045.1 uncultured Solibacteraceae bacterium
TGTTCCTGGCTGCATCCCGGGGAAAGCTATGAACCCCTCGGTCATGCTGCTCACGACCAACCTTGCGCGGGGAGGTGCGGAGACTCAGGTCGTCCAGCTTGCCGCCAGACTCCGGGCCCGAGGCTGGGATTCCGCCGTGGTATCCCTGCTGCCGCCGTCCGCGTTCGAGCCCGAACTGCGCGAGGCGGGTGTTCCGGTCTATTCGCTCGACATGACGCCGGGCCGTTGGAACCTCCTCGGGTTCCTCCGCCTGCTCGGACTGCTGCGCCGGCTTCGCCCACAGGTCCTGCACGCGCACATGTTTCACGCCAACCTGCTCGGGCGTCTGGCGCGGCTATTCTCGCCGGTTCCCGTGGTCGTCTCGACCCTGCACAGCGCGGCGGAAAGCGGGCGGACATCGGCTAGCGTTCGCGTGCGTGATCTGGCCTATCGCCTGACCGACGGCCTCGCCGACGCGGTTGTCGCGGTGGCCGAGGCTGTCGCCTCCCGGCACGCGGCGGCACGTGCCGTGAACCGGCGGAAGCTGCGCGTGATTCCTAATGGCGTGGATCCCTCCGTCTTCCATCCGGATCCCGAAAGGCGCCCCGCCCTGCGGCGCTCGCTCGGCTTGGGCGGCGAGTTCGCTTGGCTGGCCGTGGGCCGTCTCCACTGGAAAAAGGGTTACGATGCACTGCTTACGGCGTTCGCGCCGTGTCAGAGTGGAACGTTGCTGATAGCGGGAACCGGGCCGCTCGCCGAGGAACTCCGCCGCTGTGCGCCGGACCGTGTGCGGTTTCTGGGCCATCGCGACGATATTGCGGACCTGATGCGCGCCTGCGACGGCTTCGTTCAGGCCTCCGTGATCGAGGGCTTGCCGGTGTCCCTGCTGGAGGCCGGAGCGAGCGGTCTGGTTTGCGTGGCCACAGCCGCCGGCGGCGTTGCCGAGGCCGGGTTCGGCGAAGTGGTCCCCCCGGGCGACGTCCCGGCCCTGGCCGCCGCCATGCAGCGCACGATGTCATTGGACCAGGCTGAACGCCGCCGCATGGGAGAGGCTGCACGGGCGCGCGTCGCCGCCCGGTTTGATTCGCACGCGCTGATAGGCCGATGGGAAGCCCTCTACCGGGAGCTGCTGGAGCCGTGGACGTAACCAACCGCTTTGTGCTCGATTTCGTCGTCCGCTCGGCCGCGGTCCGGCCGGGGCTTCGCGTTCTCGACTACGGCTGCGGCGCGGGGGAGTTGGTCGAGGCCGGCCGCGCAGCGGGCGTCGAGATGCTCGGCGTGGACGTCTTCTACGGCGGCTCCGGCGCGCGCCTGGAAGCCGAGCGTAACGGCCGCCTGGGGTCAACCGTCCACGAAATCCACGGCGCCAGGCTCCCGTTCGCCGAGGGCAGCTTCGATCTTGTGGTCAACAACCAGGTACTGGAGCACGTGGACGACCTCGACGCCGTGCTTGACGAAGTCGCCCGCGTTCTCGCGCCGGACGGCGTCCTGCTGAGCTTGTTTCCTTCTCGCGACGTCTTCAGGGAAGGGCACATCGGAATCCCTTTCGCACACTGGTTTCCGAAGGACTCGCGCGTCCGCTACTCCTACACGCTTTTCTTACGCGCCCTCGGCCTCGGTACATGGAAAGACCAGGCCCCCACCCGCCGCCAATGGGCGCGCGACAAGCTGGCGTGGATCGACAGCTACACTCGCTACCGCACGCGCGCCGAACTCTTCGCCGCCTTCCGCCGCCGCTTCACGAGTGAACTGCGCGAGCCCGACTACATCCGCTTCCGGCTCCGCGACACACCCTGGCTGGCGCCGGCCGCGGCGATTCTGAACGTTCCCTTCGCGCCTGCCCTGGCCTCGGCCCTGTTCCGCAAGCTGGCATTCCTGGTGATCCTCTCCCGCAAGGAGACAACGTGAGGATCGCTTACGTCGTCACGCGCGCCGACGCTGTCGGCGGCGCCAGCATCCACGTTCGCGACATGGCCCATTACTTGGCGGAGCTTGGGCACACGGTTTGCGTCTTTCTCGGCGGCGACGGGCCGGTCGCCGGACAAATCGAGTCCGCGGGGATCTCCTGCCGCCGCCTGCGCCGGTTGCGCCGCCCGGTCCATCCGCTCCACGACGTCCTTGCGATTCGTGAACTGCGCGACGCGCTGGCCGAATACCAGCCCGGCTTGGTCTCGCTTCACACCGCCAAGGCCGGCTTCGTAGGACGCCTGGCGGCCGCGAGACTGGGGATTCCCGCGCTCTACACGCCGCACGGTTGGACCTTCGGAGACCGCTCCGCTGCGGCATGGCAGCCGGTTTACCGCCTCGCCGAAAGGCTGGTGGTCCGGTATTCGGCCGCCATCTTGTGCGTCTGCCGCCACGAACGCGACCTCGCTTTCGGCTTGGGCCCGGGAGTCGCCGGGAAGCTCCGGGTAGTTTACAACGGGGTTCACGACATCCCCGGAAGTCAGCGCGCGCGCCCCGGAGCGTCTCCCGTTCGCGTCTTGTCGGTCGCCCGGTTGGAGGAACCCAAAGACCCCGGCACTCTGTTGCGGGCGCTGGCCACGCTTCGTGATCGCACCTGGGAGCTCGATCTGGTTGGCGATGGGCCCATGGAAGCGGCGCTCCGCGGACTGGCGGCGGCGTTGGGGATTGGCGAGCGTGTCCACTTCCACGGCTACCACCCCGACCCCGCCCAGCTTCTTTCCGCCGCACAGGTGTTCGTGCTGTCCTCGCGCGCCGAGGCGTTTCCCCGCAGCATCCTGGAGGCGATGCGGGCCGGGCTTCCCGTGGTTGCCTCGCGCGTGGGCGGCATTGAGGAAGCCATTTCCCACCAGGAGCACGGTCTGCTGGTCGCTCCCGGCGATCCCGCGCCCCTGGCTTCCGCCCTCGGCGGCCTCATCGACGACGCCAACTTGCGAGAGAAGTTGGGGTTACAGGCGCGCCGCCGCTACGAGGCGGAGTTCCGTTTCGAGCGGATGGCCGCCGAACTCCTCTCGGTCTACCGCGAATTCTGCTGAGACTCCCTCCCGGTTACACCCACCAGATAGACATAGGAGACCCCTGATGTCTGACGCGCGGGAACGCCAGCGGGCCATTGACCAGGCCCTGGCGCAGATGGACAAACAGTTCGGCCGGGGCGCGGTCTTGCGGATGGGCTCGCGCACCATCATCGCCGTGGACGTCATCCCGAGCGGTTCCATCTCCCTGGACTCGGCCTTGGGCGTCGGCGGGTTTCCCCGTGGGCGCGTCGTGGAGGTCTTCGGCCCGGAATCCTCCGGCAAAACCACCATCGCGTTGCAGGCCGTCGCGGAGGCGCAGAAGGCCGGCGGCGCCGCCGTCTTCGTTGACGCTGAGCATGCCCTGGACCCGGTTTACGCGCGCCAACTCGGCGTCGATGTCGACAACCTCCTGGTGGCGCAACCCGATCATGGGGAACAGGCTCTCGAGATCACGTCGGCTTTTGTGAGCAGCGGCGTCGTGGACATCGTCGTCGTCGATTCGGTCGCCGCGCTGGTCCCCAAGGCCGAACTGGAAGGCGAGATGGGCGACAGCCACATGGGGCTTCACGCCCGGCTCATGTCCCAGGCCCTGCGCAAACTCACCGGCGCGGTCTCGCGCAGCAACACCTGCCTGGTCTTCATCAATCAAATCCGCGAAAAGATCGGTGTAATGTTCGGCAATCCGGAGACAACCACCGGAGGCCGGGCGCTGAAGTTCTACAGCTCGATCCGCATCGACGTTCGCCGCATCGCCTCGCTGAAGGATGGCGACAAGGTCATCGGAAGTCGCACCCGGCTCAAGGTGGTCAAGAACAAGCTGGCCGCGCCGTTCCGTGAGGCGGAAGTGGACCTGCTATATGGCGAGGGGCTGTCCAGGGAACTCGATCTGCTCGACGCCGGCGTGGCGTACGACCTCGTCGAAAAGAGCGGCTCCTGGTTCAGCGTGGATGGCGAGCGCATCGGGCAGGGCCGCGAGAACGCCCGGATGTACCTGAAGGAGCACCCGGAAACGGCGGAAAAGCTCGACGCCGAGTTAAGACAACGCCTTGAGCTTCGGCCCCGGAATACAAGCCAGCGGGCGCCGGCGGTGGCCGCTCGGGCCTGACCGTCATTCCTTCGGCGCAATGCCGAGCGACTTCATCTTGCGATACAGATTGCTCCGCTCCAGGCCCAACAGCTCCGCCGCACGGGTCACGTTCCCGCTGGTCTCATCGAGTTTCTTCAGGATGTAGTCCCGTTCCACGGCCTGCCGTACCTCGTGGAGGCTCCCGAAGGCTTCCGCCGGGTTTTCGGCGGCGGGACGCGCCCGGGGCAGCGGGATGTGGCGCGCGTCGACGCGCACCTGCGGGTTCATGATGACGATCCGTTCCATCAGGTTGCGCAACTCGCGCACGTTGCCGGGCCAGTGATACGCTTGCAGCGCCTGGTAAGCCTCCGCCGTCAGTTCCGTGGGCTTGCGTCCGTAGGCGGTGGTGAATTCCTTGACGAAATGATCGGCGAGGAGTGGAATGTCCTCGGCGCGTTCTTTGAGCGGCGGCACGTGGAACGGAATCACGTTGAGGCGGTAAAAAAGGTCTTCGCGGAAGTTCCCCCGCTCGATCTCCTCCTCCAGGTTCTTGTTGGTGGCGGCGATCACCCGCACATCCACTTGCACCGACTCGGCTGCGCCCACCGGCTCGAACCGCTGCTCGTCCAGTGCCCGCAGCACCTTGGCCTGTGTCTTCAGGCTCATGTCGCCGACTTCGTCCAGAAACAGTGTGCCGCCGTCGGCCTTCTGGAACTTGCCCGTCTTGTCTTCGTGGGCCCCCGTGAAGCTGCCCTTGCGATGGCCGAACAACTCGCTCTCGATCAACTCCTCCGGAATGGCGGCGCAGTTGACCTCGACGAACGCTTCGGCTGCTCGCGCGCTCATGGCGTGGATGGCGTGTGCGACGAGTTCCTTGCCCGTACCGCTGGCGCCGTACACCAGCACCCTGCCGTTGGTGCCCGCCATCAGCCCTAGTTGCTGCCGCAACGCCTTCATCGGGACGCTCTCTCCGATGATCCTGTACTTGGATTCGCCCGACCCCCGCAACCGCGAGTTTTCCCTTGCCAGCCGGTGGAATTCCAGCGCGTT
>CAZVIK010000269.1:0-5068 GCA_964627045.1 uncultured Solibacteraceae bacterium
AGGACGGCGCCTACATCGACGCCGGCGAGAACGACAACCTGATCGTGCAGAAGCTGGAGGCCAACCCCAACAGCCTGGGCATCTTCGGCTACAGCTTCCTTGACCAGAACAGCGACAAGATCCAGGGCGCCACGGTGGACGGCGGCGAGCCGACCTTCGAGAACATCGCCAGCGGCAAGTACGCGGTGTCACGGCCGCTCTTCATCTACGTGAAGAAGGCGCACGTGGGCGTGATCCCGGGGATCAGCGAGTATTTGGCCGAGTACACCAGCGACCGCGCCATGGGTGAGGACGGCTACCTGGCCGACAAGGGGCTCATCCCGGCGCCCGAGGCCGAACGCGCCGCCACCGCGGCCGATGCCAAGGCCCTCAAGGTGCTGAGCGCGGACGCGCTGTAAGACGGGAAAAAATTCCACTCCTCCGGGACGCGGTCCGCGGTGGTGCGAGAACAGGGGCGCCATTCGTGCGTAGGGGCGAAAAATTTTTCGCCCCTACAGCCCACGGCGTGTGGGCCAGGAACGTACGCTGCGCACCCAACGCGACCAGGGGGGGTAACTGCCCCGCCACATTGAACCCTCAGGAGATCGACCGCCGCACAATCGATGCCTCCATTCTTCGGCAGCATTCCGGCGAGGAGAACCAACCATGAGCACTGCTACCGACATCGCCTTTGACGTTCGCGATGCCCGACTGACCGCAGACCCCATCATCGCCGCGGCCAAGGCTGCGGACCGGCGCGTGGACCGGGACAACCGCGACACCGTGGGCACCCAGTTCGTCGACAACCCGCGCATGACCTGCCGCGAGGTGAACGTCCACTACGGCGACAAGCACGCCATCAAGAACGTGACCATCGACGTGGGCAAGAACGAGGTGCTCGCCATGATCGGCCCCTCGGGCTGCGGCAAGTCCACCTTTCTGCGCTGCCTGAACCGCATGAACGACACGGTCGCCGGCTGCCGGGTGACCGGCGAGATCCTCCTGGACGACCTGGACATCTACGACCGCAAGGTGGACGTGGTGCCCCTGCGCGCCCGGGTGGGCATGGTCTTCCAGAAGCCCAACCCCTTCCCCAAGTCGATCTTCGAAAACGTCGCCTACGGCCCGAAGATCCACGGGCTGGTAAACAGCAGGAGCGAGCTGCAGGACATCGTCGAGGACTCGCTCAAGCGGGCCGGGTTGTGGGCCGAGGTCAGCGACCGGCTCGACCAGCCCGGCACCGGCCTGTCCGGCGGCCAGCAGCAGCGGCTGTGCATTGCCCGGGCCATCGCCGTGCGGCCCGAGGTGATCCTCATGGACGAGCCCTGCTCGGCGCTGGACCCCATTGCCACGGCCACCATCGAGGACCTGATCACCGAGCTGAAGGCCCAGTACACCATCGTCATCGTCACCCACAACATGCAGCAGGCGGCCCGGGTCAGCCAGCGTACCGCCTACTTCCATCTGGGCGACCTGGTCGAGGTCGGCGCCACCGACCGCATCTTCACCAACCCGCGCCACCAGCTCACCGAGGACTACATCACCGGCCGATTCGGCTGATTCGCGCCCGCCCCATCCTCTCGCCATCCCGGGCGCCGCTGTTCAAGCCAGCGGCGCCTTTTTTTGTCGTCTCCCCTACCCCGCGGCCGATGCAGCAGTGCGTACTGTCCGCACCCGCGCGGAAATCCCCGTCCCTGCCCGCCTTTTCCGTTGCCTCCGGCCGTGGATTGCGGCAGTGTGGCACCACTGTTTTTCCTGACCACCTGCACCCCGCGCCCCTGCCGATCCCGGCCCCGGCGCGCATCCCCCAACCCATCGCCACCCATCGAGCAACCATGAGCCACCCCCTGCCAACCAACCTGGATGACCTCCGCCTGGCCGTGATCGGCCTGGGCTACGTGGGCCTGCCCCTGGCCGTCGCCTTCAGCGCACAGCGGCCGGTACTCGGATTCGACATCAGCGCCGCGCGCATCGCCGCGCTCAACGCCGGCCACGATGACACCCTGGAGGTGAGCGACGAGGAACTGCGCCGAGCCGACCGGCTGAGCTTCACCGCCGACCCGACCGAGCTGGCCGCGTGCACCGTGTTCATCGTCACCGTGCCCACGCCGATCGACCGCAACAAGCGGCCCGACTTGGGCCCTATCCTTGCGGCCAGCGCCACCATCGGCCGGGTGCTCAAGCCCGGCGACATCGTCATCTACGAGTCCACGGTCTACCCGGGCGCCACCGAGGAGGACTGCGTGCCCGTGCTCGAACACCACTCGGGGCTGGTCTATAACCGCGATTTCTACGCCGGCTACAGCCCGGAGCGGATCAACCCGGGCGACAAGGCCCACCGGGTGGCCACCATCAAAAAGGTCACCTCCGGCTCCACGCCCGAGGCGGCCGAGCTGATCGACCGGCTCTACGGGCAGATCATCACCGCGGGGACGCACAAGGCGGAGAGCATCCGCGTGGCCGAGGCGGCCAAGGTGATCGAGAACACCCAGCGCGACCTGAACATCGCCCTGATCAACGAGCTGGCGCTCATCTTCAACCGCATGGGCATCGACACCGAGGCCGTGCTCGAGGCGGCCGGCACCAAGTGGAACTTCCTGCCCTTCCGGCCCGGCCTGGTGGGCGGCCACTGCATCGGCGTGGACCCCTACTACCTCACCTTCAAGGCCCAAGCCATCGGCTACTATCCGGAGATCATCCTCGCCGGCCGGCGGCTCAACGACTCCATGGGCGCCTACACGGCCAGCCAGCTGGTCAAGGCCATGCTGCGGCGGCGCATCCAGGTGGACAACGCCCGGGTGCTGGTGCTCGGCCTGACCTTCAAGGAGAACTGCCCGGACCTGCGCAACACCCGGGTGGTGGACATTGTCCGCGAACTGGCTGAATACAACGTGCGGGTGGAGGTGTACGACCCCTGGGTGGATCCGGAGCAGGCGCGGCGGGAATACGGCCTCGACCTGGTGGCCGAGCCGCAGCCCGGATCGTATGACGGCATCCTCCTGGCCGTGGCCCACGACCAGTTCCGGGCGATGGGCACGGCCACGATCCGCAGCCTGGGCCGGCCGGAGCACGTGCTCTACGATCTGAAATACGTACTGCCGCGGGAGGATGTGGACCTGCGCCTGTGAGCGCGGAGAGGCAGGGGACGACGGCCGGCAGGACACCGGCCGCCGGGCGGGTCAGATGAGGCGGACGCGGTTGAGCTGGTAGTCGTCGCGCTGCACGGTGCGGTGGTAGCGCACCGCCGGCATGCCGAAGAGCATGAAGGTGCCGCGCACGTGGTCCTCCGGAACGCCCAGGGCGGCGTAGAGGTCCTCGTCGATCTGCGAGAAGGCCCACTTGATCATGGCGTTCCACAGGGTGCCGATGCCCTTGGCGGCGGCGAGCAGCTCGAAGCAGGTGAGCGCAATAGCCATGTCCGCGTCCGCGGTGGTGACCGTCTTGGGCACGCTCACGGTGAGCAGGTGCGGGGCGTCACGGAAGATGATGTCGCGGCCCTGGTCCCAGGCCGCGACCACGTGGCGGAAGTAGCCCAGTTCGCTGCCGAGCCGCCGTTCCTGCACGGCCCGGCGCAGCCCCTCGAGGGTGCGGCGGCGCAACTCGTCCATGGTGGCGCGGTCCTCGACCAGGGTGAACAGGCACTGGCGGGTGTTCTTGCCGGTGGGCGCATGGGCCACGGTGCGCAGCAGGTCGTCGATCTGGCCCGGGTCGAGCGGTCCGGGGCGAAAGCTCCGGACCGAGCGGCGGCCCCGGATGAGCGCCGCCACCTGGTTGGCTGCGGGCAGGCTTTCCGGCAGGGGCAGCGAGTCGGCCGGACTGAGCCCGAGGATGGACAGCGCGCCGGTGGGGCAGACCGCCAGGCAGTGCTGGCAGCGGATGCAGTGATGCGCCCGGGCCGGGTTGAGCGCCGGGTAGTCGGGCGCCAGTTCGATGATATGAAAGGGGCAATCGTCGACACAGGCCCCGCACTGGGTGCACAACTCCTGGTCGATGGTGAACTGCAGATCCATGGGTTCTCCTTCAGTGACGAAACGGCCGGGCCTGCGGCAGGCTGAGGTCAAGGCCCGGGTCAGGTGGACAAGGATGCCTTCCGGCACAAGGGAGGTGCGGACACGAAGCAGGGCGGGAAGGGGTCATTGTAAAGGCCTCCCCCCCATTTTTCCAGGGAATTATCGGCTGTCGGCTTGACGCGACAGATCGGACCGGAACCGGCGCGATGGGGGTGGCCACCCTCCCCGACCGGCGTGCTTGTTTCGAGCGAAAAGGGAGTCAGCCGCCTTGGAAGCGAACCGGTTGAAAAACGGCGCCGAACCATCCGCAAGGGATTGTCCCGCAGGTACCACCATCCGCACCCTGCCCTGCCGGCCACCACCGGCCCACCAGAAACCGTCGCCAAACGGCAACAGCGGGGGCCCGACCCGCCGTTCTCGAAGCGTTGCGGCACAAGCCGAACCGCAGCCGGACAACCCATGCTGGAGAAATCGGGATGCAGATAGGCAGCAACCCCTGCAACACGGCTCCACCTACGGTAAGGTGCGCCGTGCGCCAGGTAAAATCGTCCGACGCTGCACTTTTCCCCGATGTTCCCGGCAGGCACGAGCCAGGAATGGTGGTCGGCTTCGCATGCGACGGCGTAGAAAGACATGGTGCGTACGGCGCACCCTACCGCACGTGCAATCCTTCCTGTTGATTTTTCATGCTTTCAAGCACGGCCCCGCGGTCGTGTGTAGGGGCGAAAAATCTTTCGCCCCTGCGTGCGATCAGGGGTGGTCCATATTCGATGGTCATTGTGGACACCCGGGCGGGGATTCCTTGATCGTTACCACGCACCACCGTGAAACCGATCATTTTGTGGACCCTTCCCGCTAGGTTGCTGCACAGGCAAGGAATCCGTGTAGTTCCGTGCACCGGCACGTCAACGCCACAGCACGGCGAGACGACTTACTCGGTTGCGGTGTGGAAGAGGCGATACACAAGCCCCTGCACCTTGTCGAAGTGATGATCCATGGTGATCAGTTCCGCGCCGACTTCAACGGTTTGGGCCGCGATCCAGATGTCATTGGCTGGGATGGGGGTGCCCTGTTTCCTC
>CAZVIK010000270.1:0-5065 GCA_964627045.1 uncultured Solibacteraceae bacterium
ACTCGGTCCCGCTCCCGCTCCGCGTCGCCGACACCGTCCTGTTCTCGACATCGTACGTCATCGTCAGCCCCGGCGCCGCCGTCAGGTTGCCTTCAATACCGTTCGAAATCCATCCATCGCGCCAGGAGGTTCACGCCGCGAATCCATCGCGGTCAATCGGCAATCGCGATCGTCACCGGGTTGGCGGACCGACCCCCTTGCGTCAATTCGAGCACCACCGAGTCACCGGACGGCGCTTCGTTCGGGATTTCCACGTTCACCTGATACAAACCAAAGGTCCCCGGAGTTAGGCCGGCGAAATGAACCTTGGCGGGCCGTCCGCCGATCAGAGCCGACACCGGAATCGTTGCGCGCGCCAGGTGAGTGAGGGGCGCCGGTTCCCCGTCGGGCACTTCGACGTCGGTCGCGCCCAGGCCGGTGCAGTAAACCTCGACGATCTCACCTCGACGCGCAGGGGCGGGCGGCCCGACGACCACCGCCGTTCCGGCGTGCAGCGCCGCGGCCTGCCCGGTTCCTTGTTGGTTCATCGCAAAGACACCCGGCTGCACGCCGGCGACGACGACGGGAATCGGAGCAGACGGCGTTCCATTACGCAGAATCAGCAACTGCTGAACCGTGTTTGGCGGAACGGCCTTCGGCACCACCGCGTTCACCTGGCCGGGCCCGGCATAGTGCAACCGCAGGGGAAGGCCTCCGATCAGAGCGGACACGCCATTCAGCGTCACCGGCAACGCTGGGGAATCTGCCACAGCGGACACAGAGCCGAGGCCACTGCCGAACAGTGTCAGCCACCCGCCCGGCGCCACAGGGTCGCCCGGACGCAATGTGGCGCTGTGAATCGCCGCCGCCAGCACCGGTTCCTCGGTGCGTGATGCCGTGACCGTCCCTGCAACCGACGCGGTTGCCGCACCGCCGGATGCGGTGGCCACTGTGACTTGGACCCGCGCAAGTTCCTGCGGTTGTTCGGGAATCCACGTCGCGGCCCAGATACCGGGCGATTCCGCAAATAACGTCATCGTTTGTGTTCCGGTTCTGGCAATCGCCCGGACCTCAGAGGGGACGTTCCCGTCGCACCCGCGAACGTGCGCGCGCACGGGAACCGCCTTGCCCGCAGTCGCCTGGAAATCCGGCGGCGGGGAAATGAGATGCAATACGGTGGACCCCGGGCCGCAAGGGTTGGCCGCGGCCAACGCGCGCGCACCGGCGGCCGGCGCGGATGGGGGAACGACCAGGCTGACCGCGATGCGGTGAACCGTTCCGTCGGAGAATCCGACGACGACCATAGCCTGATGCTCACCGGTACCCAACCCGGCGATCTCGGCGGTTACCGTAATGCTCAGCGGGTCGCCTGCGGCGACCTCACCGCTGGCGGGCGCGATCTTCACCCATCCTGGGTTCGCACCGATTGTGATCGTCGCGAATGACAGCGGCCTAAGCGGCGGTACGGCCAGCGAAAACTTGCGGGACAGGGCTTCCGGAGTGAAGATGGCCGCCGCGTCGGGCGCGTCGGCGGGAAGCGGGGCATCCGCTGCGAGGACCGTCAAACCGACGGTTACGACCTGCGGGGAATTCGCTGCACCCTCGGCGCCTACGTTGATGTGGCCGCTGTAACGTCCGGGCTGCACGCCGCGTGGGTCGGCGGAAATGGTCAGCAAAGAAGTGCCGCCCGGGGGCAACATCGCGAGCGTAGTCTCGGCGCTCAGCCACCCTGGTCCCGTGGTGACCGGCGAGACGAGGATAGAAGGCAATACCGTGCTGCCCGTATTCACGAGCCCGACCGTTGACGAGACCGCAGAGCCGCCGGACCACGCCACGAACTCGACGGTCGACTGAGACAAAGCGAGCCGCCCTGCGGATTCGGCAACGACGAGTTCCACTGCGGCCTTTTCGGTGCGCCCGCCGGAACGCACCGTGACGTCAGCGGTGTAGACGGCGGGCGGGACGGCCGACGGATCCACGCGCAACCGCACCGGCGAGGGAACACCGGCCGAAGCTGATCCCGACTCCTGGTTCGCGGCAAGCCAGGCTACAACAGGCGCCTCAATCGTGTAGGCCAAGGTCCCCGCTCCTTGGTTTTCGACCCAAAGCGGTTGAACCGACGCCGGCTCACCGTGCGCCGCCTGTATCCGGAGGTGCGGCGGCATCACGGAAAGGACGGGTGGGATGTTCGGATCGACGCCGAGAAGGAGCGGGACCACCACTCCGGACGTTCCGGCCTCCAGACTGGACAGACGTAACTCGCCGCGGTAGGTTCCAGGCGAGAGATCTTGTGGTTCGAAGGTGACGCAGACCTCCCCGGGTGCGCTCGGCGCGCTGCTCGCGAGTCTTGCCCAGGCAGATCCCGGGGTGTAAAGCGATGCGCTGATCCCCACCTGCGATCTGCTCGCGAACACCGCCACGCAGCGGGTCCTTTCTCCGGCGTCATCCCCTGTGACGGCGTGGTGAGTCAGTGCCGGAGGATCAAAGAACAGGAAATTGACTCCACTGCTCCCTCCCGAAACCAGGAGCGTCAAAGGCTTTACGAGCGTTTCCCCGGCGGCATCCGATAGCCTCACGCCGAAGGAGAAGGATCCGGATTCCTGGGGCGAGCCAGCCAGCAGACCGGAGGTGGTGAGGTCCATGCCGGTCGGCAAACGGCCCGAAGCCAGTTGCCAATGATACGGCGGGCGGCCGCCGGCCGCCTTCAACTCTTCTCGGAAAGCCGAGTTAGTTACGGCGCTGCCGAGCCAGGTTGTCATAACCGACAAAGGGTCACAGTCTCGGACCGCCAGAGAGTACTGGCGAGATCCTCTGGCGCCGGTTGCATCTTGCGCTTCGATCGTGAACGAGAACTCGCCGCCGGCGTTCGGATCGCCTGTAAGCAACCCGGATGCCTCCAACAGGAGTCCGCCCGGCAGCGCCCCGTCTTTGAGCGAGAACGCGTAAGGAGCGGTTCCTCCGCCAGCCGTAAGGACCGCCCGGTACGCGCTACCTTGGAAGCCTCCCGGTAGCGATTCGGGGGAAACCGTGATTCCCGGGGGATATACGGTCAGGGTGTATTCGCGCGAGCCCGTCGCACCGGCGCCATCTCGCGCCTCGAGCGTGAACGCGAAAGTTCCGGCCGCCGTGGGCGTGCCGGAGAGGGCGGCGCCGCCCTGAATGGACAACCCCGGAGGTAGTGTGCCCGCGATCTGCGAAACCACATAGGGAGCTGTGCCGCCCGTTGCGTGCAATGCCATCTCGAAAGGCTTTCCCACGAACGCCGCGCCCAGCGAGGAAGGTATCAGTTCAATTGGCGTAACCTTCAATTGGTAGTTGCGCCTACCGGCTGCACCGGTTGCATCGATCGCTTCGATCAGAAACGTGTAGGTTCCGGCCTGCTGCAAGTTGCCGCTCAGCGCTCCAGAGGAGGCCAGGACCAACCCCTTGGGCAATGTTCCGCCTGCCACGGAAAACCCGTATGGAGGTGTGCCGCCGGAGGCGCTGAACGTCACGGCGTAGGGATGCCCCGCCGTCGCCAACGGGAGAATGTCGGGCCCGATCTGCGGCGCCGCTGCTGCGATGTGCAGCAAGTAGCTTCGACTGGCGGTGGCACTGGCCGCGTCCGTGACCTCCAAAGTGAAAGTGTAGTCACCGGGGTGCGCCGGCGTTCCGAAGATCCTCCCCTGAGCCCCGAAGGTGAACTCCGCTGGAAGTTGCCCCGACGAAACACGGAAACTGAAGGGCGGTGTTCCGCCCACGGCGACGAACGAGACGTCGTAGGGCCGGCCGGCCGTGGCGTCGGGCAGGACCGTGGGCGTGATCGTCAGGCTGGCGGCCAACAAGCGGATTTGATACTGGCGCGATCCGATGGAACCGTCGGCATCGGTCACGGTCACCGTGAGAAGCAGCGTCAGAGGACCATTGGCTGCAGGCGATCCGGTGATGGAGCCGTCCGAGTTCACCTGCAACCCGCCGACCCAGGGGTTGGCATAGGTCAGCGCAAAGACGTAGGGCGCCGTACCGCCCGACACCGTCAACTGCGCCGAATAAGGCTCGCCCGGAGTGGCGTCCGGCAACGCGGACGGCCCCAAGGTCAAAGAGGCCCCCTCGATCTCGATCTGATACCCGCGCGATCCAACCAGACCCCTGGAATCCCGGGCGCTCACGCGAAACGAAAACTCGCCGGCCCGGGTCGGAGTCCCCGCTAACCCTCCCCCCGTCGAGAGGCTGAGACCGTCGGGAAGACTGCCTTCGGCGATCGAGTAGGAATACGGCCCGGCTCCCCCGGCCGCGCCGAACATGGCCGAGTAGGCTTGGCGAATCCGTCCGTTGGGCAGTTCAGCAGGAGTGAGCGTGAGTGTGGCGTCCGCGACCACAATCTGAAATGGCTTTGTGCCCCGCAGCCCAACGCTGTCGGCGGCCTCGGCGACGAAACCGTACGTCCCAGCGAACTGAGGTGTGCCTGCGACGGAGCCTTCGGACGAAAGCGTTAGACCGGGCGGCAGGTTTCCGGTGAAGATCCGGTATTGGTACGGGGCGGTGCCGCCGGTGGCGGTCAAATTCACCGAATAGGGGGTCCAGACAGTGGCCGATGGGAGGGATGCCGGTCCCACCATTACCGGCTGGTTGCCGACCGCAATTGTGTAGTCCAGGGAGCCGCTGGAAGCGCCGCAGGTTGCCTTCAGCCGGAACGGGTAGGATCCTGCCGCACTTGGGACGCCTTCGATCCTCAGGTACCCAGGAGAAGGGATGTTGGTCGAAAGCCCTGGAGGCAGAGCCCCGCTCGTGATCTGGTATCCCACGGTTCCTTCGCACCCGAGCACAGAGACCTGGGCGACGTAGTAGATGTTTACCGTTCCCGCGGGCAGCGTGACGGGGTCGAACCGAACCGTCCCCTGCGCGTAGGCAAACACAAAGCCCTTGGAATTGGAGTTGCCGGCGCTATCGTGGACCCAGATATGACAGAAAGAGCCGCCGGTCGAATATGGGATTCCACTAATCAGGCCGCTTGGAGAAAGCGTGAGCCCGCCGGGGAGCGTGCACCCCGTATCGAAGGTGTACGGAGGCACGCCGTTGGCGGCGGCAAGTTGGGCTGAGTAAGGCT
>CAZVIK010000271.1:0-5050 GCA_964627045.1 uncultured Solibacteraceae bacterium
AAGAGCCGTTCGCGCGTGGCTCGCGTTTCCCTGCGCCCGCGCCGCTGCCGGCCGTTGCGCGAGACCCTGGAAGCGATTGAAGCGGCCGACCTGATTACTCTGGGCCCCGGCTCGCTGTTCACCAGCATCGTCCCGAACCTGCTGGTGCAGGGCATCCCCGAGGCCATTCGCCGGTCGCCCGCACTGAAGCTGTACGTGTCCAATCTCATGTGGCAACCAGGGGAGACCGAAGGGTTCACGGCCGCCGATCACGTCGACGTGATCCTGGACCACGCGGGCGGTCCGCTGTTGGACGCGGTCCTGATCAACACGCGTCCCATCCCCAGAACGCTACAGCGGAAGTACGCCAGGCAGCGCGCGCAGGTGGTGGCCAACGACGTGGAACGCCTGGAGGCCATGGGTCTGACCGTCCTTACCGCCGAACTGGCCGAACTGCGCGACCAAGTGCGCCACGATCCGGTCGCACTGGCCGGACGCCTGCTCGAGGTGGCCTCCGACGGGCGCCGGCGCGCGCGCCGCTGAAACGGGCCTGGATGCGTCAGAATGGTCCTATGGAAAGCTCCGTCACCGCGCTCATTCTCGCCGCCGGCCTCGGCACGAGGATGAAATCCAAGAAGGCCAAGGTTCTGCATCATGCCGGGGGGCACTCGTTGGTGGAGCACGTCGCCGATGTGGCGCTGGGCGTCGCGGGACCGGACCGCGTCGTGGTCGTCGTGGGGCACCAGGAGGACGAGGTGCGGGGCGCGCTGCGGGGCCGCCGCGTCCGGTTCGCACGGCAATCCGAGCAGAAAGGTACGGGCCACGCCGTCCTGTGCTGCCGGGACGAGGCGGCGCGGGAGGACGGCCTGGTCCTGATCCTGTACGGCGATTGCCCGCTTCTCACCCCGGCCACCGTGTTGCGCCTGTTGGAGGAGCACCGGAGCAGCCGGGCCGGCGCTACGGTCCTGACGACGGAACTCGACGACCCGGCGGGCTACGGCCGCATCGTGCGCGACGCCGGGGGCGAGGTCGCCGCCATCGTGGAACACAAGGCGGCCGGACCATCCGAACTGGCGATTCGTGAGGTGAACACCGGCATCTACTGCTTTGAGAGCGGCTTGCTCTGGGGTCACCTCGATCAGATCCGCGCGGATAACGCCGCCGGCGAGTTCTATCTCACCGACATCGTAGCGCTGCTCCGGAAACACGGCCACCGCGTGAACGGCGTGCTGCACCGCGACTCCCAGGAATTGCTGGGGATTAACACGCGTGTGGAATTGGCCGCCGCTGACCGCGTGCTGCGCGAGCGTACCGCCCGCCGCCTGATGCTGGAGGGGGTCACCATCGAGAAGCCGGAGACCGTGACGATCGACGCGCAGGCGCGAATCGGAAGAGATACAGTGGTCGGACCGTTCGCCCAGATCCTGGGGGCGTCCGAGATCGGCGAGGACTGCCGGATCGGCGCCTGCTCGATCGTGCAGGATTCCAGGTTGGGCGAGGGCGTGACGGTGGCTCCGTTCACCGTGGTGGCGGATTGCGAACTGGAAGACGGCGTGCAGGCGGGGCCCTTCGCGCGGCTGCGCATGGGGAGCCCCCAGGAAGCCGGAGCGCGGGTGGGGCACTTCGTCGAGATGAAGAAGACGCGCCTTGGGGCCGGCTCGAAATCCATGCACCTGGCGTATCTCGGGGATTCCATCATCGGCTCGAAGGCGAACATCGGCGCCGGGACCATCACCTGCAATTACGATGGCGCCAAGAAGCACCAGACCGTCATCGAAGACGGGGCGTTCGTGGGCAGCAACTCCACCCTGGTCGCGCCGGTCCGGATCGGAGCGGGCAGCTACGTGGGCGCCGGCTCCGTGATCACCCATGAGGTGCCTGCCGAGGCGCTGGCCCTGGGCCGGGGGCGCCAGGAAAACAAGCCGGAGTGGGCCAAAAAACGGCGCGAGCGCACTCGAAGCTAGCCGCCCGGTCCGGCGAGTCGGCTATACTTTGAAACGATGTCCAAACGAATCCTCTGTGTCACCCTCGCCGCGTTGGCGCTGGGCGTCGTGTCGGGCTGCAAGCGCACGCCCCCGAAGGCCGAGGCCACCATCGAGGAAGGGCCCGTCCTGGAGTCCATGCTGCAAGTGGGCGACCCAAAGGCGGCCACCCAACTCGTCAAGGGGTTTCACGACGTTGAGGCGGGGAGTTGGCGCTGGACCGCGGGCCGGTTCTCGGTTAGCCTGAGCCCGCCCGCCGGCGCCGCCGAGCGCGGCGCGCGGCTCATCCTGCGGCTGACGGTGCCCGATCCGGTAATCCAAAGGCTTTCGGCGGTGAAGCTGTCGGCCAGCGTGGACGGCGTGGCTCTCCCCGAGGAGACCTTCAACAAGGCGGGACAATACGTTTACTCCCGCGATGTCCCGCCGGCGGCGGTCGCCAAACGCACCGTGATCGTGGACTTCGCGCTCGACAAGAGCCTGCCGCCCAGCGCCTCCGACCAGCGCGAGTTGGGACTGGTGGTTTCGGCCGTCGGCTTTGAAGCCAAATGAGCCGGGTTGCCCGCGCCGCCTACTGGACCGTCCCGAGCCTGTTTTGTATCGCGCTGTATTGGCTGGGCCTGAAGACCTGGTTCCTGCAAGACGACTTCGCCTGGCTGAGCCTGAACCGGCAGCTTCAGGAAACCGGGGACCTTTGGTCGCTCCTGTTTACGCCGCAGGCGCAAGGCACCATCCGGCCGCTCAGCGAGCGCGCGTTTTTCCTGGCGCTCCACGGCCTGTTCGGCATGGACGCCCTACCCTTCCGGATTGTGGTGTTCGCCACGCAGTGCGCCAATCTGCTTCTGCTAAGTTCCATCGCCCTGCGGTTGACCGGCTCGCGCATGGCAGGGTTCCTGGCGCCGGTGCTTTGGGCCGCCAACGGGACGCTGGCGACGGCGATGTCCTGGACCTCGGCCTACAACCAGGTCCTGTGCGGGTTCTTCGTGCTGGCTGCTTTCCGGGCGCTCTTGGCGTACATCGACACCGGAAAGCGCCGCTACCTGGCGTTGCAGTGGCTGTTGTTTCTGCTCGGGTTCGGCGCGCTGGAGATCATGGTGGTATATCCGGCGATGGCCGCCGCCTACATCGGCCTGATGGCGCGCCGTTATTGGCGCGGGGCCCTGTGCCTCTTCCTGCCGTCGGTTCTGTACACCGCCATCCATTGGCACTACGCGCCGAAGCCGGCTTCGGGTCCCTACGCCATGCACTGGACCTCGTCGATGCTGGCGACGTTGTGGACCTATTGGAGCTACGCGCTCGGTCCCGCCAATCTCCAGTCGGCTTCGATGGCGCTTCGCCGGTGGATGACGCTGGCCGGGACGCTGGCGCTCACTGGCGGCCTGGCCGCGGTCGTGTGGTTCCAGCTTCGGCGCGGAAACCGGCTGGGGCTGTTTCTGCTCGCCTGTTTCGGGATCCTGTTGGGGCCGGTGCTTCCGCTCCGGGACCACATTTCGGAATACTATCTGACGATGCCGGTGTTCGCCCTGGCCGTACTCGGCGCCTGGGGACTGCGTCTGGCGTGGCTATCGCGTTGGCCCGTGAGAGCCGCCGCTCTGGCGCTGGCGGGCATCTACTTTGCGAGTTCCCTTCCGGCGGCCCGCGCGTTGACCACGTGGCGCTACCATCTCGGCGAGCGTGTGGAATCGCTGGTCGCGGGCCTGGTGCGCGCGCGGGAGTTGTATCCGGACAAGGCCATCCTCCTGAGCGATCTGCCGAGCGACGTGTTCTGGGGGGCGCTGGTCGACAAGGCCCACTGGACGGCGGGCGTACAGAACGTGTACCTGGTTCCCGGAAGTGAATCGGCCATTCAAGCCCATCCGGAATTGGCGTCGGTCTCCGACTACGTGCTGCCGGTTTAGGTAGCCGTTCGTGCGATCGAGGAGAATCGCGCGGTGGTCTACTCCGCCGCCGGCGAGCGGCTGCGCAACGTGACGGCGGTTTTCCGGGAGACGGCGCGCACGCGTTGGGGCGCTTCGGAACTCCCATTCCGCATCGACGCCGGAAGCCCCCTGTTTGCAGACCAACTGGGTCCCACATGGCACGCCGTGGAAGGCGCGTACCGGTGGATGCCCAAGCGAGCCACCGTGTTTCTGCACGGGCCCGCCAACGGGGCCGCGAAACTGTACCTTTCGGGCTTCTGTGCGGCGGCATTGGTGAAGGAGAAGCCGCTTCCGGTCACCGTGAGCGTGGATGGCGCCGTAGCGGGACGCGAGATCCTCACCAAGCCTGACGCCGCTTTCGACCTGGCGGTCCCGTTACCCGCGTCTTCGGTGGGCAAGCCGCGAATCGAGGTTGCCATCGAGGTGGGGCACACCTTCGTCGCACCCTCCGACGGGCGGGAATTGGGCCTGGTCTTCGGTACGATCTCGATCCGCTGAGGCGCGGCTACTTTTTCCCGACGACCACCAGGCGCATCGCCTCGCGGTCGTAGGCGCGGCCGTCCAGCCCGCCGAGAATCGCGACCTCGCGGAAGCCCGCCTGTTCGAACATCCAGGCCAGTTCCGCTCCGGCAAACAGGCGGTGTTCGAACACGAACTCGCGCGGCTCGCGGCCTCCGCCGACAAAAAGCCAGCGGCTGTTCATCCGCTCCCACCCCGGCGTGACTTCCCGTTCTTGAAGCCAGAAGCGGCCGGAGGAAGTCTCCTGCCAATGCCGCGGCGTGAACACGCGCGCCAGAACCTCTTTGCCGATCGTTTCGAGCGCGAACCCCGCGCCCGCGCGCAACGAGGAATGGACGTTGCGCAGGACTGTGATGTCGTCCTCGCGCGACTCGAAGTACCCGAACGAGGTGAACAGGCAGATCGCGCCGTCAAACGCGGATTCCCGCCGGAAGTCCAGCATGCTCCGCTGAACCCACTCGACGGTCACGCCGGCGCCGGAAGCCCTCCGGCCGGCCTGGTCCAGGTAGAGACGGTTGCGGTCCACGCCCGTGACCCGGAACTGCGCGCGGGCCAGCGCGATCGAATGCCGCCCGGCGCCGCAGCCCAGGTCGAGCACGCGTGCCCCGGCGCTCAGGCCAAGCAGCGATGCGGCGAGTTTCGCCTCCTGCTCGG
>CAZVIK010000272.1:0-5045 GCA_964627045.1 uncultured Solibacteraceae bacterium
ATGCGCATCTTCGACCCCTTCGCCTCGGCCCATTTGTTGAACTCCTCAATCATCGCAGGCGTCCAGCGCGTGTCGATCTGGCCGGGGTTATACTTCTCTTCGCGCAGCATCTGGTGGCCCCATTGGTCGCGGAGTTGCGTCAATTCGCTGGCGTCGGCCACTTCTTCGGCCAGATGCGCCGGGATGAAAACCAACCCGTCGGGGTCGCTGAGGACAACGTCGCCCGGCATCACCATAACACCGCCCAAACGGATCGGGATGTTCCAGCCCATGAGGGTGGCTTCGGCGAGGGCGCTGGGGTGGAAATCGCGGGCGTAAACCTTGAACCCCTCGATGGCGGACAAGCCGGTGGCGTCGCGCACCGCACCGTCGACGACGATGCCGGTGCCGGTCTTCGTCATGATCGAGGTTCCCAGATTGTCGCCGATGATCGTGCCGTCCTCGATCTTCCCGTAGAGATCCACCACCATCACGTCGCCTTTGACCAGCGTGGAGATGACCCACGAATTCTGGCCGCTCGCGATGCGCCCTTCCTGCTTGGCGTGGTCGTTGATGACGGCGTCCATGTCGGGGCGGAACGGCATGAACTGTGCCGTGACGGCGCGGCCCACCAGACGCTCGTTCGGTGTGACGTTGAGTGTCTTCCAGCCGCCCTCAAACTGGTGGCGGAAGCCGTGGCGCCGCAACGTCCCCCAAGCCTCTTCCGCACTCGTGTTTTTCAACCGTTCCAGGACGGCGTCGGGCACTCTGGGCCGTCCATCCGGAAACCGTTCCCCCTTCCAGGCGCGCGTGATATCGGCACGCTGCTCCGTCGTAAACATGCCCAACTGCCCCACAAGCGGAACGGCGGAAACCGCCGCCATCAAGACCGCCCACCGGAGTCCAACTCGCATCGTTCCCTTCCTCCCTGTCGCCCAACCCACAAGAACATAACACAGACCATGCGGCCGCCCACGGCGGGCTTTCCCGCGCTCACGTTGCGCCCGCCGCCAACCCGGACCGAGTGGCGCCGGCCGCGCTCAGTCGATGCCGAGGCTGTCCAGGATCTCTCCGGCCATCTCCGCGGTTACGGCGACAGCGCGTGGAATCTCGCCGGGCCGGACGCACTCGTCCAGGGCGCGTTGGAGCGACAATTTGGCGACGGCATATCGCTCGGTCGCTTCCAGCTCGCGGCTGTGTGTCGCGGCCCAGGCCTTCGGCGCGGCGTCCGCCAGCCGCACCGCCACGGCCGCATAGCGGGCCCGGTCGGCGCTGACATCGAAGACGTACTCGACGCCGCCCCGGTACGGCCTATGCCCCAGAAAGAAGTAGGAATACGAGTATCCCCCGGCCGAAGCGTAGGTCTTTTCTCGCTTCAGCCTCGGCGCGCCTTCCAGCTTTCCCCGTCCCAGCAGTGGGATTCTCATGGCCGGCCGTTTTCTTGCCATCATAGAACACATGCGGCACTGGTTCGCCGGGTGTGGTGCGGTGATCGCGTCGGCGCTGTGCCTGGCGGCACAAATTCCCCCGGCCGGAGAGCCGCCGTCGCCGGTTCTTTTGAACGCCGGTGCTCCGATGCGAATCGACTTCACCTGCACCGACCAGGACATCGCCGCCGGCGGCCTGGATTGCAGCGCCGAGAAGCCTTGTCCCGTCTACCTGGAGCTTTCCGCCATCGAGGCCGCGGGCGACCGGCTGTTGACGGCCGGCAACATCCATACCGGCTCGGCCACCATCGGCTCGGTCCTGTTGGCCAGCCAGGATGCCGGGAAGACCTGGCGCGAACCGTTCGAGCGAATTCGCGGCGCCAACCTCGACCACCTCGTTTTCTTCGACGGCGAGACCGCCTGGGCGGGCGGCCAACTCGTGCAGCCGCTCCCGCGAGATCCCTTCCTCCTTATGACCTCGGACGGCGGTCTCACCTGGCGGCGGCGTCCGGTGTTCTCCGAAAGCCGTTCGGGGGCCATCGACCGGCTTCGGTTCGATTCGCGCACCGGCGGCGCGCTTTGGATCGACCGCACCCAGTCGGGCGAACCCGGGGCCCGTTTCGAACACTGGGAAACCACCACTGGCGGCGACGCCTGGACTCTGCGCGAGGCCACGGCCCGGCCGCCGGCGGACGCTCCCCTCACGCGCGAAGTGGATTGGCGTCTGCGCGCCGACCCGGCGACCCGCGCCTACCATCTGGAGCGCCGGTCCGGTGCGGCGTGGACGCCCGTCGCGGCGTTTCTGATCCGCGTGGGCGAGTGCGGGGTCGCGCTCAAGCCGATCCCCGAACCGCCTCCCGACCCCGCGCCGCAGGCCCGCACCGAGCGTTGAGCCGCCGATGGCGCGCTGCCCGGCATCCCGCATCGCCCAATCCGCGATGATCTGACGGTCGCAGCCCACCTCCCCAGGGCCGCCGTCCTGCGGCGCCGGAACCACGCCGTTCCTCGACGCGTCCTCCCCAGTGTGTCCGTCCCAAACCCGGCCCCTGCGCCGATGAGACGTAGGACAGCTCAAGCGCCGGCGGAAAAAAGGCCGCGGCCCGCACCGCCCGGAATCGGTTATCATGGGTGATCGCGCCGAGCCCCGGCAAGGGCTCCCAGCGGAAAGCTCGTGCCGGAAAAAGCCTCGTTCCATTTCAGCCCGCGCCAATCCATCGCCCTGGTGTTGCTCTGCACCGCCTTCGGCGCCGTGGCGCAGATCCTGATCAAGCAGGGCGCCAACGGATTGGATAGCGCCCACCCCCTGGCCATGCTCACCAACGTATGGTTGGTCACCGGATACGGCCTGTACGGCATCAGCACCGTGCTGCTGGTACTGGCTCTGCGGGACGGCGAGCTCTCGATTCTCTATCCGGTCATCGCGCTGACCTACGTCTGGGTGACGCTGCTGTCCTATTACTACCTGCACGAACGGCTGGGCCCGCTCAAAGTCACCGGCATCGCCGTCATTGTCGCCGGCGTCGCCATCATTGGCAGGACGGAACGCAAGTGACCACGCCCGTCTCTTCCATGCTGCTCGTGTTTCTGGCGTCCTTCCTGGGATCGTTCGGCGCAGTCTACCTCAAGTCGGGCGCGGGCCGCCTTCACCGCGAACTGCGGACGCTCGTGTTCAACTGGCGTCTGGCTCTCGGTGTCGCCTTCTACCTGCTCTCCTCGTTCTTCTTCGTGCTGGCCCTGCGCAAGGGCGAGTTGACGGTTCTCTATCCGATGGTCTCTCTCGGCTACATCTGGACCTTGTTGTGGAGCCGGCTGTTCTTCAAAGAAGCCGTCACCCGCACCAAGGTCGTGGGTATTGGGCTGGTCCTGACCGGAATCGTCCTGCTCAGCCTCGGCGGACGCTGACGCCCGGCACGCCGTAACACTTCCAGACGCGCCGTTTCGCGCCCATCCTGTTCCATCCAAAGGGAAAACACGCGCTGCTGCGTCCCGCGCGCCGCCATCGCCCCGCCTTTGGTAACAGCCAATTGACGGAAGATTCACGGTCTCGAAACATGCGGTTGATAGCATCGAGTGGCGCAGGGTTAAGCCGCACGTGATGATCTCCACGCACCCGACTCCACGACCGCACCTCCAGTTCGCTGGCCCTCGCCCTGCGCACGCTGATCGTGTTCTTCCGCCAGGCGGCGGATACAGGAGCCACCAGATGAGACAACGCACTCTACTCGGAATCCTTTTGTTGACGCTTGCGGCCACCGTCTCGGCCCAGGTCACCGTCGTCAGCAGCGCCAGCTTCAGACAGAACCAGCCTCTGGCCGCGGGCTCCATCGCCTCGGCTTTCGGGACCTTTGCCGGTGTGGCGGTGGCCTCCGCGACGGCCGTGCCGCTGCCCAAGACGTTGAGCGGCGTTCAGATTCTAGTTGGTGCAACGCAGTGCCCCCTATTCTACGTTTCCGCCTCGCAGATCAACTTCCAGCTTCCATCTTCGCTCGCCGCTGGTGCGCACACCATTCGCGTTGTCACCGGTTCGGGCGAGTACACCGGGGGCATCATGGTCATGCGCACGGCGCCGGGCCTGTTCACGTTCTTTAACACGGGCGACCCGCCGCGCGCCGCGGCGCTGAACCAGGATGGCGTCACCGTGAACTCCGCCGACGCTCCCGAAGCGCGCGGCCGCGTTGTGACTTTGTTCGCCACGGGCCCCGGCCCGTTGACGCAAGCCGTCACCGACGGCGACGCCACGCCGGTCGGCACGCTGATTCGCAGCGCCATCGACCCGATCGTCTACATCGCCGGCGTGCAAGCCGCGGTCGATTTCAGCGGCCTGACGCCCACCGCCGTCGGTCTCTGGCAGATCAACGTGCGGATTCCGGAGCAGAGCTTCGTCCGCGGACGTGTCCCCGTCCAGGTCTTTATGGACGGAGTCGACTCGAATGAGGTATCGATCTTTGTTACACAATAAGCGTTCCGTCTTGTTGTTGCCGGTGTCTCTCGCCCTGCTGGCGGCCGCGCTGTTCGCGCCGCCGCTTGTCGCGCAGGCGCCGGCCCTGGGTTTGATCTCGGGCGTCGTCGTCGACAGCCAGACCGGCCGTCCCGTCGCCGGAGCGGAGGTGCAGGTCCAGGGTGACGCTGCCGCATCCGCCGTCACCGGCATCGACGGCAAGTTCACCGTCTCCCTGGCGCCGGGAACGTATCAGGTGCAGATCGCCTCGCCCAACCACCTCACCGTGGACTTGTCCGGCATCCTGGTGCGGGCCGGCGAGACGGCCACCGCCAGCACGGTCCTCACCAATAAAACCCTGGTGACCACCGTCGATGTCGTGGAACGGGCCACCGCCGTCGCCGCCACCGCCGAGTTCGCCTTGCAGGAACGCCGCCTCGCGCCGGTGGTCTCCGACAGCCTGGGGCGGGAAGAACTCGCCGCCAGCACCTCCGGCGACGCGGCCGGCGCAATTCAGCAGGTCACCGGCGTCAGCGTGGTTGGCGAAGGCTTCGTCTACGTGCGCGGCCTCGGCGAGCGCTACAGCGCCACCGAACTGAACGGCTCCATCGTCCCCACCACCGAACCCGAAAAACGCGTGGTGCCCCTGGACCTCTTCCCCGCCGGCCTGATCGACAGCATCAAGATCGCCAAGAGCTACT
>CAZVIK010000273.1:0-5039 GCA_964627045.1 uncultured Solibacteraceae bacterium
TTGGATTGTTTTTTTCGGGTTGGTTGATGGGTATTTTGGGGTTTGTTCCTTTTTCCAACCGCCTCGCGGTGTTAACCCCCCCCCGGGACCAATTTAATGTGCGCAAACCCCGGCCCCTTGAACGAACTGGCAAAGCCCTCCGTCCACTTGATGTAGACGTTACCTGACGGGGATTCGCAGTTCTTGTAGTCGGCCGAGGTGACGGAGAACGTCATGCCGGGCCGGGTGTCGGCAACCACCAGCAGGTTGTTGTCGACCGGAACCGACGTCGGGCTGACGATGTTCACCGAAGAGTAAATAGTGGCATACTCGCCGAGCGCCTGAGCATTGCCCCGGACGTTGGTCATGCGGATCGTCTTGTAGGGGTTGCTGCCCACACCGGCCAGCCACACGCCAGCCCACTCGATTTCGTCGTCCGAAATCCGAGCGGCCTGGAACACGTTCTGCGAACCGGCGGGAACGCCGTATCCGCGGAACGCACGACCATACTCGGTCCAGCCTTCATCGAGAATCAGCACTGCTTCCAGCGCCGAGGTCCCGCCGGCCGGGTTGCTGGTGATATTCGTGGTCAACCGCAGCCGGATGTTGGCGAGAATGCCACCCGCCGGAACTTCACCGTCGCAGCGCAGCAGGACGTCGCCCATCATCTCGGCGATGCCCTCCGAGCGCACCAGCGTCGGCACGGCCGTGGCGTTGCACGCAAACGGAGCGGCGCTGGATACGGTGGCGAACAGCAGCACGCCCGCGAGCAGCGCCAACATCAACTTCCGAAAATCTGCCATTTCCTTCTCCTTGTGAGATTCGAATTTGAATTGATGAGAGTGCTCTTTCAACCTGAGCCTCAGTACTGCTTTTCTGATCTCTGTTGCTCTCCAGTTCACCGCCGAAGCGCCTGTTTTCTATCCCGGCGCCGTCTTTCCTTCTCCCGGCTGGTGGCAATCTCACTCACTACCTGAGCCCGAACTCAGCTATACAACGCCACTTCCGTGCTCGCGGGGCTCAACCCCATGAATGCCGCTATGCCCATCGGACGCGGACAAATCATTCATAACATTGACAGTACACACAAGTCAAGAGAAAAGTGCCGGTTAAAGCCCAATCCCCCGCCTCTGGCGAGCTAACCTGGTTGCCAGGTGGTCATTACACCACGTTCCCGCAACCCAAGTCAACCTCATTCCTGCGGATGGCAGCCCCGCGGCATAGTCCGGATCAGACGGCCCAGTCCCCGTCCCGGCATGGGCCGCCCGGAATCCCCCTCGGGAGTTTCATCGGCCGCCTGGACCGCCGGCGCTAGGCCCCCAAACGCGCCCCCGGGACTTGTCCCCAGCAAGGGGCTTCGGGATTCGGCGCGAGAAACCGGCTATTCCTTAATGATCTGCGTGACCCGCTTCAGCTTGGACTTGATCTCGTCGCTTGCTTCCGCCACCGAATTGGTGTCGTAGACCACGCGCGGCGTTATGAATAGGATCAGTTCGGTCCGGTCCTTGGTGGTGGACTTGGCCCCGAAGGCGGCCCCCAGCACCGGAATCCGGCTCAGGAACGGCACGCCCGCCGTGCTGGATGTATCCGATTCCCGGATGATGCCGCCGATGGCCACCGTGTCCCCGTCCTGCACGGTCACCTGGGTCGAGATGGTGCGCGTCGAAAACGAGGGCGATTGAATGGCGGCGCTGGCTGCCGGGGCGATCGGCGTGCTCACTTCCTGATCCACCAGCAACGTCACAATGCCGCTCGGGTTCACTCGCGCCGTCACGTTCAGCGTGACGCCGCTGCTGCGCGTCGAGATGGTGTTGGCGAATAGCGAAGAACCGCTGGAGGTCGCCGTGGTCGCTGCCGAAGACGACAGTGTCGGCACGTCCTGCCCAACGTTCATTGACGCCGGGATGCTGTCGGTCGCCAGCAGCACCGGGGCCGAGATCACCTTGGACTTGCCGCTGGCCTCGTTGGCGCTCAAGATGGAAAGCAACTCGCGGCTGCGTCCCACCAACGCGCCGGCGGTCAGCGTCAGCCCGCTGGCCGATCCGATGGCCCCCTGCGCGGTGCGCGTGCCCAGGTCGCCCACGGTGGTTTTCATTCCCAACCCGTTCTCGCCCGTCCTTTGCAGGTAGGTGGTCACGCCGGCCGAAAACGCCCCGTTCAGGCTCACCTCGTAGATCTTCGCCTCGATCAGAACCTGCCGCGGCGGAATGTCCATATCCCGGAGCAGTTTCAGGATCTTTTCGTACTCTTGCGGGTTGGCCTGGATCAGCAGCGTGTTGTTCATCGGGTTGGCCACCACGCGCGGCATTCCCTCCGGCAGCATGAATCCCATGTCCGAACCCATGCCCATGTAGTAGCCGCTGCGGTCCATGAACGGCGACATTCCGCCCGCCCCCAACGCGCCCTGCTGGAGCGATCCGGCCGCGCCCTGGCCCTGCGCGAGCGTCTGCGCCGAACCCGCGCCCAGCGCCTGGTTCCCCGCCATACCCTGAAGGCCGGCCATGCCGGTCCCGCCGCGGCCCATGAGTCCGGAACGCCCGTAGGCGCCCGCGCCGTACATGCCGTAGCCGCCGGACATCCCATATCCGCCGTAGCCGCCGTACCCCATCCCGTAGCCGCCCATCATTCCGTAGCCGTACTGCATGCCCAGGTAGAGCTGCATGATCGAGTAGGCCAGCGTCTGGGCGTCGCCGTACTTCACGCGGTACACGTAGTTGTCCACGCTCCCGGCGGTCACCTGCACCGGCGCGTCCAGCTTCTGCACCCACTTTTCGACTTCCTCGAACACGCCCGGATTCGGCGACACCGCCATGATGCTGTTGATCCGGTCGAGCGGCATGAACTTCACCGGGCTGCCCTTCTCGCCGAGCGACATCGCGCGGAACGCCGTATCCAGGTCCTTCGAGATGGCGGTCGGGTTGCCGTTCTTCACCTCGAACAGCCGCACCCGCTGGCTGGCCAGCGCGTCGCTGTCGAACAGCGCCACCAGTTCCATGGTCCGGCGCATGTTGCGGTTGTTGTCGAGCAGCAGCAGGAGATTCGCCGGGTCGTAGGTGATCATGGTGGCGCCCTCGCCCACGAACTTCTCCAGCAGCTTGGAGAGTTCGGCCACCGTGGCGTACTTCAGAAAGACCAGGTTCAGCGAAACCTGTTCGTCTTCCGGGATCACCTCGGGATTCACCTGCGGACGCATCGGCAGGCGCGGCGCGTCGGCCAGCGGCACGATGCGGTACAGATCGCCCACCTGTACGATGGCCGCCCCGTTGACGCGCAGGATCGTATCCAGCAGCGCCCGCGGGTCCACCGCGCGCAACTCGCCGTAGGTTCTCACGCTCACGGTCCCCTTCACGCGCGGATCGATGATGTAGTTGATCTTGAGCTGGCGCGCCAGCAAGTTGACCACTTCGGTCAGCGAGGCGTTCTCCACTTGAAGGAAGCTTCCCCGACCTTCTGCCGACGGTGTCAGCGACACTTGCGGCACGGTCGCCGCCGGAGTCTGGCTGGAGGCCGGCGCCGTCGCTTCAGCGGCCGGAGCGGGAGCTCCCGGCCGGGGTTGCTCCTGCGCCGAGGCGGCCGCCGCCGCTGCTGCCGCCGCGCTCCTCTGGGCGGCCGCCGGAGTCTGAAGGGAGCACGCCAGGGCCGCGACCGCCAGCCCCGCGCCGATACCGCGAATCCTCGTCCTCATGCCGCCTCCTCCTACTTCTTCGCCGGCGCGCGCCGCTCGCGCTCGAGCGCGGCCTTTTCCATCTCGTCCAGTTCGGCCTTCTTCTTCGACCACTTGCTCAGGCCGAACGGGGTGCGCCGCTCGAAGCGGACCGTATCGCCCTCGTCGAAGGCCCGCATGTTGGCCGGCGGCTCGTCCTTCTTCTCCGCTTCGGCCGTCTTCTCGTACTTGGCCTTCCCGAAGGGCGTCGTCTTCTCGATGTAGGTCTTGCCGTCCGGGCCGGCGACCTCGCGGGTCTCTTCCTTGGCCGGAGCCTTATCGGCGGCCGCGAGCCCGAAGACCGCCAGCAGCGCCGCCACCGTCAACTTCGCCATCCAATTCATGTGCATCCCTTTTACGCTCCCCGTCTTCATCTCACCGGCTCCCAGTGGCATCTCTCGCCGAAGGCCCACCGCGAAACCACCTTGCGGTAGCCGTCCCGAACCGTTCCGGAGGGCGAGGTGTCCCCGGGCTCACAGGCCCGCACGCCTTCCGACATCTCCCCGCCTGGTTTCGCCTCGACCACCGCCGCCGCCTGAACCGTCGGCTGCACGGACGCCGCCGGGGCCTCCGTCGCGGCCGCGGGAACGGGCGTCCCTTCTTTCGGCTTGAGTTCCGACAGGTTTTTGCGAACCTGCTGCCCTTCCCACTCGAACACCAGATCGTCGCCGTCGATGGCCGCCAGCAGCAGCCCGCCGATGGATTCGCCCGGCGCGTACGCCCGGTTGGCGCCCCCGGCCCGCTCCGCCAGGATGACCACCGGCCCGTCGCCCATGTTCATCATTCCGAAAGCCACCGGGAACGGCGGCAGGGGCTTGGGCGCGGCCACCGCAACTTCCACGCGCGGGTTACGGTCGCTCGCAAACAGCATCTTCTGCGCCACGTCGCTGTAGGCCGCCGCCACGGCGGGTTGCGGCGCCACCAGAGGCGTCGAAGCGGCCGGCACGGGCGAGGACGCCGGGGGCCGCAGGACGCGCTGCTCCTCGGCCGCGCCCTGCTGCCAGGCCACGCGCACGCGCCACGCGGCCAGGCCCACCAGCGCGATCAACGCCAGGTTCAACAACCACAGTCTCCGGCTCATAGCGCGCCCGGGCCTTTCTTTTCCGGCGCCAGCCGGCGCGGGATCACGCCCGCCAGCGTCAGCCGCACGTTGATGGTCTTGTCCTTCTCCCTCGCCGTGACCACGCGCAGCCCGCTGACGGCCACCAGCTCGGGCAGCGCGGAGACGTCGGCCAGCAAGTTGACCAGTTGTTCGATGCGGCACTCGAAGGAGAGCGGCAGCAGGATCTCCGCGTAATCGTCCGCCAACGGCCGGGGCTGCCCCAGTTCCGTGCTGCGGATGTCTATGGGCGGGCTC
>CAZVIK010000274.1:0-922 GCA_964627045.1 uncultured Solibacteraceae bacterium
GCATGGGGCCGATGTCTCATTTCATCACGATAACAAAAGGCAAAAGGGCGGCAGTTCCGCGAAGACCGCCGCCCCGCCCGGATCGGAACGAGGGAAGGAGGGTCACGACCGATCCAGTCCGTTTGCCGCCGGCCCCACGCCATCACGAGTCCCCAGCATGGGACGCATGCGATGGCCGGAGCTGCGGCGTACACCAGACTTTACGCCGCCCGGCCGCCCAAGGTTGCGCCCGGGTACGTAAAGGATTGTAAACCACGGGTGGGCCGCCGGACCGCCGACGACACCCGCCAAAAGGCCGAGTGTATCACAGCTTAGCGATCTGTGCTACGCCCTCAATAAAGAAACCCCGTCCCGCCGGTGGAGAGCCCCACCATCCCGTCTTGCTACCGCCTACAGAGGCAGGTTGGCGCGCGCGTAGTCGATGCACCGCTGGTTGCACTCGTCTTCCAGCGCCAGTTGTTGCGCCGGCGTTAGCCCAGTCGTCCGGGGCCGCGGCTTCTTCGGCGGATGCTCCCGGATCCAGTCCACCAGCATCGCCAGGTCCCGCGCCGGCACCGGGCTCTTATCGTCGAACACCCTCCAGTACTGCTCGGTGAACACCGGCACCTGTAACGGATCGCGCGTGATCATCTCCAACTGAAATAGCATCTTCGGATCTTTTTTCTGCATCCGCGCGACGAAGGCGGGCAAGTCGATGTGCCCGTCGCCGAACGGCACCTCTGAAAGCAAGATCCCGTCGGCGTAGAAATCCGCCGCCACATCCTTAAAGCTGACGAACAGCGTGTAGGGCGCCAGCGTCTCGATGGTCTGCATCGGCGTCTCCACCAACGCCACGTTGTTGCACATGTCCAGGGCCACGCCGAGGTACTCGCTGCCGGCCGACTTCAGCCATTCGGCCTGCTCCTGGCTCCGCCATCCCTTG
>CAZVIK010000274.1:932-5033 GCA_964627045.1 uncultured Solibacteraceae bacterium
CTTGTGATTCTCGATGGCCAGCGGCATCTTGTACTTGCGCAGAATCGGCTCGGCGCGTTGCACCGAGGCCTTGCACGTAGCGAAGAACTGGTGGAACTCCGCGGCCGACTTGAACTGCTCATAACGGCGCTGCGAGAACGAATCGTGGACGCACGCCACCCGCCCGCCCAACTCGGAAGCGGCCTTGACGGAGGCTTCGTATTGCGCCAGGTCGGCGTCGGTTCGCGGCGTCCGCACGCCCAGCGTCAATCGCATGTCCCACTTCTCGATCTGGTCCCGCAGCCTCTTCAGCGACGCCGCATCCAGCTTGGCTGGAAGCGACGTGTGCGCCGCGCCCAGGCCCATCTCGTGACAGTACTCGACGATGTCCCATACCTTCCCGGCTTCCTTGCTCGCGCGGCTGCGCGCGCTCAAGCCCGGCCCGGCCGACCCCATGTTTTTCAGGACCTTCGTGGTGGCCGCAGTCGCCGCTCCCGCCAACGCGGATGCTGGCAAGGCCGCGGCAGCGCTCTTCAAGATCTCGCGCCTGCTCATCATTGTGCTGCTCTCCTTCCCCTGAGGTAGCAATTGCTGTAATGCCCCAGCAAGCATAGCGTACTTGCGCCTGCGACGGGAGAGCCGGGGGCGCCGCAGCCTGCCGGCAAGACGGACGCCGTGGATCACGCCGGTGAAGAAGGGACGACTCCAAAGGCGCCGCCGAACCCGTCCACTCAGCCGTCCTGGCGCGCTAGCGCGGAGCACAGCCTACGCCACACCGAGCCGGGTTCGCGGCCTGCGCCGGAGTTCTCGACGAACGTCGCTCCGGAGGCGCGAATCCGGTCAAGCGCCAGGCGGGCTTCCTCGTCGATCACCGTGAGCCGGGTGGTGTCAACCACCAGCGGGCGTCCCCGCCGGATGGACTCGGCCGTCCGGCGGCACCCTTCGAGATCCTGCCATTGCGCGGGGGTCAGTCGTCCTTCGACGGTGATCCTGAGGCAGCGTGGTTCATCGTGCAAGTGGAACAGGGCGCACCTCCGAGGGGGCCAATACGTGAAACGTATGGCGCGTCGCGGGGTTTCATCGCCGGCGTAAAGGACTGTCAAGCGGCGCGCGCCCTGCGCCTCAGAAACGGTGGAGGTAAGAGAGCTTGAAGAACAGCCCGCGGCGTGTGTTCAAGTACTCGCCCTGCTTGGGAAGCCAGTCGCGGCCGTCCCAGCCGCGTCGTTCGTACATCCCGCCGTATCCGAGATACGCCACGGTTCCAGGCACGAACTCAAAGGCGGCCAGCAGGTCGGTCAGGAACCGCTTCTCCGAGCTGTCGTACCGCACGATGCCGCGTGCCGAGAAGTGCTTGTCGAACTGGTAGGTCGTCTTCCAGTTGAGGATGTCCACCGTGTACACCTTGCCGCCGCCGTTGAGCCGGTCGAACCGGTCGTGATCGAAAGAGACTTGCTGCTTCAGCTTCTCGTTCGGCTGCACGGTGGCCCCCAGGGAGAACGATTTCTCGGTCCCGGTGTAGGGGTCTTCGTCGTCGTAGTAGGGCGCGCGCGGGTAGAACTGCATTGAGGCATCCAGGTACAGCCACTTGTATAACTGCGCTTCGCCCATCACGCGCCACATGCGAAGCTGCAATTCACGACCGGCCCAGGGCTGCTGGCCGCCCCCTGCGTCAAGGCGCAGATAGCCCTGCCGCGTGAAATAGAAGCGGGCTCCCGCCAAGCCGAAGGCCTCGTGTCCGCCCTGCGGCCGGTCCCGCCCGCCCGAGGTGAACACAAACGGCGCGAACCGCTTAAACGTTTTCTGCCTCTCCTGATCGGGATAGAAGTTACGGCAGAAATAGGCCCACCCGCCCGTGTACCCGGTCCGGTTGAAAAACGCCGTGTCCATGCGGAAGCCCGTGTCGTAGTGCTCCACCTGCACTGCCGCGTTGTAGCGCCGCGACCCGTAGGAGTACATCGCCTGGCCCGCCGAGCCGGAATCCGGCTCCAGGGTCTCGGAATTGCGGCTCTGCGTCCCAATCAACGTTGTGCTGACGTTGGTATGTTCCCCCAGTTGCAGCGACACGTCCCCGGCGGCGACGCGGTTGAAGCCCGGCCCGAACTCCGTGTCCACCAGCAGGCCCCCGGCGTAGCTGCCGTCTTTCATGGGATAGACGAAGCGCGCGATGTTGAACCACTTGTCCTGGCCCGCCAACCCGGCGGGCGCGTCGCCCTGGCCGGGCGCGTCGTCGGCCGCCGTCAGCGTCGCGAAGTTCATCCGGCCCATGGTCCCGGTCAGTTTCGCGCCGAACACCGGATCCACGATCCGGCGGGTGTGCACGGCGGTCCTCATGTTCCCGTCGCCTCCGGCGCCGGCAAGCTCGAATGTGCCCATTCCCTCCATGAAAAACGGGCGTTTCTCGCTGTAGAAGATGGGGTACCGCCGGTTCACCGCGATCTGGAAGGAATCGCTTTCCACCTGGCTGAAGTCGGGCCGGAACGTCCCGTCCAGTGTGATCGAGGACGTGATTCCGTATTTGACTGTCAGTCCCGCGTCGGGCCTTCGTTCGCCGGCGCCCCAGCGGCCCGGCTCGGCGCGTTCCTGATTCCAGGAGTAGGTGAGGTTCGGCACCAGTTCCAGCTTGAGCGGCTGTTTCAGGTTATGCATCAACGCCGGCGCATGCCGCGTGAAAAACGACCTGCCCGGCGGCAGCGACGGCCAGGAGGCTGACATGCCAATGCGGCTGACCCGCCTCCAGAACAGCAGTCCCATCCGGACTTCCGCCCCGCTCTTGAACCGGATGCTCTTGAGCGGAAGCCGGATCTCAACCTCGTACCCCGCCGCCGTGCGCCGCGCCGCGCTGTCCCAAACCCAATCCGGCGCCGTGGACTCGCCCGACGTGCTGCTGTTCAGGATGTCCGCCTGTATTCCGTTCGGATTCACGAACATCTCGTATGTGCTCTGCTGGTTGCCCACCGAATCCAGGCTGACGCCCACCCAATCGTCGTTCCAGATGGTGTCGCGGCGGCTGACCGAGCTCTTCACCTTGTCCGGCTCCGGGTCCCGGCAGCGGAAGGCGAAGTAGAGAAACTCATCGTCGTAAGCCGCCCAGACCTCCGTCCGCTGCGCCAACGATTCGCCGAACAGCGGGTTGTAGCTCACCCACGAACCGAGTTCCAGCGGCTGAGCCTGCCAGACCGGGTCGTTCAACGTCCCGTCGATCTCCGGCGCCGGGGACGCCCGTTTCAGTTCAAGGCCGTGCGGCTCGGCGTCCGGGGGCGCCTCGATCTTCTTTTCCGCCTTCTTGTCCGCCGCCGCTCCGGGCGAAGCGCCCGGCAGATACCACAGCATCGTGAGGATGGGCGCCGCGTGCCAACGGTGTATGCGCATGGTCGGGTTGAAGAGCCCGCGGGTCTGTCCGGGTCTCTTCTACCTATACGTGTGCGCGTGGAATAAGTTTGAGAAAAAGTCGCGCTGGTTCTCGAACATCCCCGACCTCGCCCCAGTCCGCAGTGCCGGCTTGAAGTTACTCGTTCTGGCCCTATTCCTCTTTTTTCGACGGGGTGGATCTTGAGTGCCGGCTTCTAGGCCAGGCCGCTGGTCGCCAATGCAACGCTCCGCGCCTTACCGCAGCATCGGGAATAACTGAAGGATCTCTTGCGGTGACGGCCGCCGGCCGTACTCGCAAAGCTCAAACGCCTCGGCGTGCTGAACCGCCGCCGACCTTCCGCCGTAGTACCTCTGCAAGGCCGCCCGCACAGCGCCGGTGACTTCCTCGCTGCGTTGGGATGCGAGCCACGCGCGGCGCGCCGCGGCATCCTTCGGTACCTGTTCCAGAATGCCGTCCACCCAGGGGAGCCACTCGTAGACCTGGCTGGTGTGGGCGTCCAGCGCGGCGACCTTCTTCTCCCAAACGTCGTCGATGGCGACGGCGATGTCGGGACGGAACGGGTTTGGACGCTGGAATCCGTCCTGGAAATACAGGAACACGGGGTTTTTGCGGAGCGGCGGCGTGTCCGGGGCGACGTTGGGAACAACCACCATGTAAGCGGCGTCCTGGATCAGCATGCCCGCGTAGCGGTGGTCCGGGTGATAGTCGTTGGGCCGCGGCGCCAGCACCAGATCCGCGTTCCACGTTCGTAT
>CAZVIK010000275.1:0-5021 GCA_964627045.1 uncultured Solibacteraceae bacterium
GGAATCCCTCGCGCACCAGGGCGATGATCCGCCGTGGCGTGAAGTCCATGTAGATGGACAGGGGACAGGTTCCAGAGCAGGTGCCGCACTGGATGCAGGACCAGATTCGGTCGCATCCAGGCTGCTTGCTGATCTCGTCGGCCCAGACCGGATCGGCTTCCCGCTGGAACTTCATCTTTCGTCGGATGAGTGCCAGCACAATTCGACTCCCGGGTTGACTTCGAGTGGTGTCGCAGACTGAGACGAACTACGTGTACATCATGCACCCGCATTTGTGGTGCCAAGAAATAAATACGGACAATCAGGTCTTCTTATAGAAATGACAGGACTTCGAAAACGCCCGGCCGCCGCGCCGCACTGGTTGTGTCTTTTGCCCCAGGGTCACGATGGGGGAGAACCCACAAAATCAGGAGCGTCCCCAAATGTTCCCGGCCAGCGCCGCGTGGATGCGGCGCGCTAACGGCGCCACCGCCGCCACCACCGCTGGCGTCATCTCCTCGGAGACTGTTGAAGTATCCATCCCTTCGATGGCGAAGATCTCCACATCTTTCGGCATCTCGATCCCCATCTTCGCCGCTAGTTCGAAGGCGGTACCAACGCTGATCTCATGCGCGTTAATCAGCCGTGCGCTGCCGGAGACGTTGGTGAGGCTGAGTTCACGGACGCGGCCAGGAACCGGGTCCGGGAGGCTCAGGCAATCGACCAGGATCGCGCCGTCGTAGCCGGTGAGCAAATCAATCAGTTCGAAACCGCCGCGGGTGCTTTCGAGAACGGTGACGTTCTCGATGGGCGCAGCTTCGAGCAGTCGCCGCAGTTCCTCGGCGACCGCCAGCCCTACCCGGTCGTCGGAGACGACGGGATTGCCGAGGCCGAGGACGGCGATGCGAGGGCGGGACATCCTTTCCATGGTCGCAGAGAACGGACGCGCCGTGGCCCGAGGCCATCGCCGTTTGTGGCCTGCGCTCCTTCAGCCGGCGAACAGTGATCGTCCGCCCCACCCACCGGCGGCCCTCAGTAGCCGAGCTTTTCCAGACGCTCCATCGTCAACCCGCTTCCCGCGCGTCCGGCCAACTGCTTCTCGACATACTTGGCCAGAATGTCGCACTCGATGTTGATCCGGTCGCCGCGCCGGCGCTCGTGCAGGTTGGTCATCTTCCACGTATGTGGAATCACGGAGACCGCGATCACGTCCTCGCACGTCGACGCGATCGTGAGGCTCACACCATCCAGCGCCACCGACCCCTTGAACACCAGGTAGCGGTCCAGTTCGCGCGGCGCGCGGATCTCCAACCACCAGTTCCCGTCGCCCACGGCTTTCGCCGACAGGAACTCGCCCGTCCCGTCGATGTGGCCCTGCACGATGTGCCCGTCCAGCCGCCCCGACGGCGTCAATGGCCGTTCCAGGTTCACTGCGGCTCCCGATTTCAGGCCTCCCAGGTTGCTGCGGCGCAGCGTCTCGGGCGCCACATCGGCCGTGAAGCGTCCGGCCTTCGGTTCCACCGACGTGAGACACACGCCGTTGACCGCCACGCTCGACCCCTCGGCCGACCCTTCCAGCACCTTGCGGCAGCGTATGCTCAGCCGCCCGCCCGCCGCGCGCAACTCCAGGCTTTCGACGACGCCCACTTCTTCGATGATCCCCGTGAACACATCAGCCTTCTTTCACCAGCCAGGCTTCCACCGCGAACTCGTCCTCGGTCACCCGGTGTAGCTTCACGTCCCGGAACTGTATGGCGTCCGATCGCCGCTTCCGCCCGATCCCCCCCACCACCGGCAGCGAGTTCATCCCGCCCAGGATCTTCGGCGCGTAGTAAAAGAAGATCTTGTCGGCCAGCCCGGATTCGAGCATCGCCCAATTCAGCTTGCTTCCCGCCTCCACCATGAGCGAGAGATACTTCTCGCGCGCCAGGTACTCCACCAGCCGCGGCAGATTCGTACGCCCGCCCGCGCCGTCCAGCGTGAGGATGCGCACACCCAGGTTTTCGAGCGTCCGGTACCGCTCGGGCGACGCCGCCGATGTCGTCACCACCAGCAGGTCGGACTGCATGCTCGCGACCAGCCGCGCCGTTGGCGGCAGCCGCAACTGCGAATCCACCACCACCCGCAGCAACGGCCGCGCGCGCGGCAGCCCCGTGCGGTCGGTCATGAGGCAGTCGTCGGCCAGCGCCGTCCCGATCCCTGTGACAATCGCATCCGAGTGGTGCCGCAGTTGCTGTACGTGCGCCCGGGCCCGTTCGCTGGTGATCCAGCCATCGTTGCCTTCCGGCGCGGCGATCTTCCCGTCCAGCGTGACCGCCGCTTTCACCGTCACCAGCGGCCGCCCGCTCCGCATGAAGTGCAGGAACGCTTCGTTCAGCGCCGCCGCCTCGGCCGCGTGGCGGGAATCGATCTCCACGGAAAGCCCGGCCTCGCGCAACCGCCGCAACCCCACTCCCGCCACCAGCGGATTGGGATCGGCCATCGCCGCCACCACGCGGCTCACGCCCGCCGCGATCAACGCCTCGGTGCACGGGCCCGTACGGCCGTGGTGCGAGCACGGCTCCAGCGTCACGTATACGGTCGCGCCGCGCGCCTTCTCCCCGGCTTCTTCGAGCGCCAGCACTTCGGCATGCTTCACGCCCGCCCATGTGTGGAAGCCGCGCCCCGCCACCTGGCCGTCCCGCACCACGACCGCGCCCACCGCCGGGTTCGGGCTGGTCTGTCCCCGCCCCTGGCGCGCCAGTTCGAGAGCGTCCTGCATGAAGTCGCGGCTCATGTTTGCAGGATAGACGAAAGGTACTTCCGCGCGTCAAACGGCAGCAGGTCGCCGGCCTGCTCGCCCACCCCGACGAACCGTATCGGCGTGCCCAGTTCCCGCGCGATGGCGACGGCGATCCCGCCTTTCGCCGTCCCGTCGAGCTTGGTCAACACCAGGCCCGTAACGCCGGAAGTCTCGGTGAACTTCCGCGCCTGTTCCAGGCCGTTCTGTCCCGTGGTGGCGTCCAGCACCAGCAGGACTTCGTGCGGCGCGCCCGGCACCACCCGTGCGGCCGTGCGGCGCATCTTTTCGAGTTCGGCCATCAGGTTCGATTTCGTGTGCAGACGGCCCGCGGTGTCCACGATCACCACATCGGTCTTGCGCGCCTTCGCCGCTTGCAGCGAATCGAACAGCACGGCGCTCGGATCGGCGCCCGGTCTCTGGCGGATCACCTCGACCCCGGTGCGCTGCCCCCAGATCTCGAGCTGCTCGATGGCCGCCGCCCGGAACGTGTCCGCCGCGCACAGCAGGACGCTGGCGCCCTCGGCGCGGTAGCGCTGCGCCAGCTTTCCGATGGACGTCGTCTTCCCCGAACCGTTGACGCCCACCACCAGGATCACCAGCGGCGGCTCGGACACCACCGGCAGCGGCTTGTCGGCGGCCTGCATCACCCCGGCCAGGTGCTCCTCGATCAACTTCTTTAGTTCGTCCGAGGTGTTGATGAGCTTGCGATCGGCCTTCCGGCGGGCCTCTTCGAGAATCTCGGTGGCCGTGCGCACGCCAATATCGGCGGCGAGCAGCGTCATCTCCAGCTCGTCGAGCAGCTCGGCGTCAATCTGCTTGCCGCCCCCGAGCACGTCCTCCAACTTCGAGAGGAACCCGGCGCGGGTCTTTTCGACGCCTTTTTTCAGGCGCTCGAAGAGACCGGCTTCCGGCTCCGGCGCGCCAAACAGGGATTGAATCATGGGGTGTAAAAGGATATTGTAGCGTGGAGGATGACGCTGGGCATTTGCCGCACCACTGGCTCCGAGGAGTAAAATAAGAACAGAGGCGAGCATGCGCGAAGAGCAAATCCGGAGGGTCTGGGAGGGCCTGCTGACATCGGAGATTCTGTCCAATTACTTCGCCGAGTTGTCGCACGCCTACCACCGAAAGCAGCGCGTCACTACGTGGCTGACCCTGTTTGTCTCCTCCGGCACCGTGGTCTCGCTACTGCTGGCTCTTCCCGGGACTCTCGCCTGGATTCGCGTGGGACTCGCCATTTTCACCGCCGCGATGAGTGCTTACACTGTTGTGGCCCAGAACCAGAAATGTGCGCTTGATTCCGCTGAGTTGTTTGCAAAGTGGGATCGGCTGGCGTCCCAGTATCGTGCGCTGTGGGAAGACGTGTACGCCAAGGATGCCGAGGCACGGCTGGAGCAATACGATGACATTGCACGGGAGTTGTCTCGTGCCGGGACTTCCTTCCCTAACATCGAGCGAAAGATGCTAAAGTGGCAGACCTATGTCGAAGAAAGACACAGGGTCCCGGCCGCTGCGTGAGACGTTTTCGTATCCTCCCGTTCCGCGACCTCTGCCGCCACCCCCGAGGCCTCCCGCTCCCGCGCCACCGTCGCCAGCGAAGAAGAAGGGCTAGGACCGCCGCGTCTGTGCGCGTGTCGTTGTAAAGCCGTCCGGCCCACGGCTCAATTCGTCACACCTGAACTTCGCGCCTAGGACTGACTAAACCCGTGGCGCGCGCACTCTTGCGTGCCGCATCGCCCAGCCGCTCCACCTCGCCCATGGGCGTTATTTGTGGGGCAGCCTTTCCAGGCTGCGGCAGGGCTTTCCAGCCCTGCCTGCCGGCGGCTCCCCCTGGTGCACCTGAATCGGCCTGGTGGTAATCGGCCACTCCCCCGTTCGGACGGCCTCCCATTAACTCCCTTTTTTCATGGACTTATCGATTGGCATCCGAACTGCCCTTAGGGAGAGCGGGTCCGGTTGGGACCGGAAGGAGGCAGGCGATGAAACGGCTGATGGGTATCGGACTTCTGGCTTTGACGATGACGGCGGCGACGGGTTGCGCGGTACGTAGCTATCACCACTACGGCCCGCCTCCTCCGCCCCCGCCGGGACCGGCCATGATGCACGGCCGCGCCGGGATGGTTTGGATCCCCGGCTACCGCCGTTGGACCGGCACGCGCTACCGCTGGGTGGAAGGACGCTGGGTGAGGCCGCCTCGCCCCGGCATGGTCTGGGTACCCGGTTACCGCGCGCACCGTCACGGCGGGTAGGTCTGGATGGA
>CAZVIK010000276.1:0-4976 GCA_964627045.1 uncultured Solibacteraceae bacterium
TCTGTGCAACAAGCTCGGTGATGTACATTTCGCCGCGCGGGTGACGAACTCCTTGAAACTTAACAAACACCCCCCCCGCCCTGTAAAGGGCCCCCAAAAACCACCCGGGCAACGTGGGCAAGGCCCCGGGCATGGTGTAAAATAACGTAACCAAATTAGCCAGGTTAACGGCCGGCTCACCGACATCGTCGAGCAGGTGTTGCGCTTCGCCGGTTCCGAGGCGGGGCGTGTCCTCCAGAGCCGGGAACCCGTCCTGGTGGACATCGCGCTCGAAGAGGCGGTGGAATCCACTCGCGCCATCATGGAAGACGCCGGATGCCGGCTGGAACGCGACATCGAACCGGACCTGCCCGCCGTGCTGGGCGACGCCGCCGCCCTGAAACGCGTCTTCAGCAACCTTCTGAGCAACGCCGCCAAGCACGGCGCCGGGGACCGGCGATGGATCGGCCTCCGCGCTTCGCGCGTCACCGGAAAGGACGAGATGCTGGTAGAGGTGCGTGTCGCCGATCGCGGGCTTGGAATCCCAGCCGCCGAACTGAAACGGATCTTCGAGCCATTCGTCCGCGGCGAACGCGCCTCGCGCGACCAGGTGCACGGCAGCGGCCTGGGCCTGAACCTGGTCAAGAAGATTGTCGAGGCCCACGGCGGCACGGTTCAAGCGACCAGCGTCCCGGGAGACAAGACCGAGTTTATCGTCCGGCTTCCCGCGATTCCCACGGAGGCCGCGCCATGAACCCCAGCATTCTCCTTATCGAGGACGAACCCGGCCTTGTCGTAACGCTGTCCGATCTGTTGACCGCCGAAGGCTACACCGTGGACAGCGCGACCGACGGGCCCTCCGGCCTGGCCCTCGCCTCCGCCGGGAAGTTCGATCTCCTCATCCTCGACGTCATGTTGCCCGGCAAGTCCGGCTTCGAAGTTTGCCGTGAGCTGCGCCAGCACGGCAAGGACGTGGCCATTCTGATGCTGACGGCCAAGACGCAATTGGTGGACCGCGTCGTCGGGTTGGAGCTGGGCGCCGACGACTACCTCACCAAACCGTTCGAGCCCCCCGAACTGCTCGCCCGCGTGCAGGCCCTGTTGCGGCGCGTGAAAAAGGAGAAGCTAACCCCGGTCCTCCATTTTGAGTTCGACGCTGTGTCCATCGACTTCGAAAGGGGCGCGGTCACGCGGGATGGCGCACCGGTCGGACTGGCCGCCAAGGAACTGGAGCTATTGCGCTACCTGATCGATCACCGCGGCAAGGTGGTACCGCGCGAAGAACTGCTGGAGGCCGTTTGGGAATATCAACCGGGGGTCAACTCGCGCACCGTGGACGTGCACATCGCCTGGCTGCGCCAGAAACTCGAGGAGAGCCCGCAGAACCCTCGCCACATTCAGACGGTCCGCGGCGTGGGCTACCGCTTCGCGGGGTAGCGCCCTCTTAGCCAGCCCACTCCATCGCCAGCCGGATGAACGTGCGCACCGGCACGCCCGACGGACCCTTGGCCAGGTTCGGCTTGCCCTCTTCCAGCCACGCCGTGCCGGCGATGTCCAGATGCACCCACGGCGTCTCCTCGACGAACTCCTTCAGGAACATCGCCGCCGTGATCGCGCCGCCCCAACGGTTGCCGATGTTCGGCATGTCGGCGAACGCGCTCTTGAGCGCGTCCTTGTAGTCGTCGTCCACCGGCATGGGCCACATCTTTTCGCCCGCCGCCTTGGCCGCCGCGAGGACGCGTTCGCGCAGAGCGTCGTCGTTGGCGAAGGCTCCCACGTAAACGTAGCCCAGCGCGACGACGATCGCCCCGGTCAGGGTGGCCGCATCCACCAGGTGCGTGCAGCCGAGCCGCTTGGCGTAAGTGATCGCGTCAGCCAGAATCAGGCGCCCTTCGGCGTCGGTGTTCAGCACCTCGACGGTCTTGCCGGACAGCGTGGTCACGATGTCGCCGGGCCGTTGCGCCTTGCCGCCGGGCATGTTTTCGACCGCCGGAACCAGCGCGGTGACCGCCACCGGCGGCTTGAGCTCGGCCAAGGCCCGCATGGCGCCAATCACCGCCGCGCCCCCGGCCATGTCGTACTTCATCTTGTCCATGTTCTCGGACGGCTTGATCGAGATGCCGCCGGAATCGAACGTGATGCCCTTGCCGATCAACCCGAGGTGGACGCCATCCGCGGCCGCGCCCTCCGGGCGGTAGCGCAGCACAACGAACGCCGGGGGCTCGGCCGAACCCGCCGCCACGCCCAGCAGCGCGCCCATCCCGAGTTCCTGCATTCGATCGCGGTCCAGCACTTCGCACTCGAGCCCCTGCGCGGCGGCCACCTCGCGCGCCCGCGCGGCCAGCACCGTGGGCGTCAGCCGGTTACCGGGTTCCGCCACCAGGTCCCGCGCGAAGTTCTGCGATTCGGCTACGATGCGGCCCCGCCGCGCGGCCTCTTCCAGCGCCGCGTCCGCTTCGGCGACGGCGATGGCGAAGCTTTCGACCACCTTCTTCTCGCTCTGGTTCTCCGTCTTGTAGCGATCCGGATCGAAGTCGCCCAGAAGCGCTCCTTCGGTCGCGGCGGCCACACACTCGGTCGTGGCGCACGCCGGCTCCAGCGCCAGCACGATGCTCTTCGCGCCCTTGGGCTTCAACAGCCGCAGCGCCGCTCCGGCCACGCGCCGGAGTTCGACGGCTCCGCACTTCTCCGGCTTCCCCGCCCCAACCACCAGCAACCGGCGCGCCTTCAACCCGGCCGGCCTGTGTAACAGCGCCGTTTCAAGCAGTTTCCCCTTGAACTCGCCGCTGGCCCGCAGGTCTCCCAGCCACGCCTCCACCACCGCGGCGGGCATGGGCGCCTCGCCGTTGACAAGCTCAAAGGCCGGCACCACCAGCGCATCGGCTTCGATTTCGTTCCAAGGTAGCGCGATCAGTTTGGTTTCCATGGTCTTCCATGCGGCCTCAGCCTCGATTGCGCCGCATAGCGGCGCGCGCCTCGGCCTCTTGCGTGCGCGTGCGCTCGGCCTCGCGCTTGTCGTGCAACTTCTTGCCGCGTCCCAGCGCCAGTTCGCACTTGATGCGTCCGTCTTTTAGGTACACCTTGGTGGGTACCAGCGTGAGACCCTTCTCGCGGGTCTTGCCGAGCAGTTTGTCGATCTCCTGCCGGTGCAACAAAAGCTTCCGCCGGCGAAGCGGATCGTGGTTCTCCCGATTTCCATGGGAATAGTGGCTGATGTGTGCGTTCACCAGCCAGGCTTCTTTCCCCAGGACCTCGGCGAAGCTGTCTTTGAGTTGGATCTTCCCGTCCCGGGCAGCCTTGACTTCGGTCCCGGTGAGCACCAGGCCCGCCTCAAACCGCTCCATCAGATAGAACTGATGCGCGGCGTAACGGTTGTCGCTGAGGATCTTGTGCTTTTTCGGCTCCACCGGCGGTCGATATTCCCCTGCACGCCGACAAGCCGAACCTCGTCAAGCACTTATGTGAGCGGGATCGGCCGTTGCGTTAGCTCCATCTTAACACAGGCCCTGGAAATCGAATAAGATGCTTTGCTACAAGCGTTTAGCGACAGTTTTGGCCGCGGCGGCGCTGCTCGGCCTGGCCTCCTCCACCGTCGAGGCCCGTACGGCCAAAGGCGACAGGCTCTACGCCCAGGGCCGGGAGGCCGAACAGGCCCGCGACTACGACAAGGCTCTGGACCTTTACGAGCAGGCGCTGGCGACCAGTTCCAGCGACGTCGTGTACCTGATGGCCTTCCGCCGCGTCCGCTTCCAGGCCGGCCAGGCGCATGCCGATCAGGGGCAAAAGCTGCGCGAGGCGGGCAAACTGGAGGAGGCGCTGGCCGAATACCAGCGTGCCGCCGCCATCGACCCCTCTTCGCCGGTCGCCGCGCAGGAGATCCGCCGGACCCTGGACATGATCGATACCCGGGACCGCCAGCGGAAAGCGGGGTCCCCCGCCGACGAGCGCGTGCTACCGCCGGGCACGGGAGCCAGGCGCGCCATCGACGAACGCCTGGCCGCGGTCATGTCGGTGCCCGAGTTGAAACCGATCGCCGGGCTGCCGCAGAACCTTCGCATCAACAACCAGCCCGCGCGGGTGTTGTTCGAGACCGTCTGCAAGCTGGCCGGCATCAACGTGATCTTCGATCAGGACTTCATCTCGAACACCACCCCGCGCAGCCTGGAGCTAAACAACGCGACCCTCGACGAGGCCCTCACCTACATCTCGATGTTGACTCGGGCCTTCTGGAAGCCCATCTCCCCCAACGCCATCTTCGTCACCCAGGACACGCAGCAAAAGCGCAACGACTACGAAGAGCAGGTCGCCAAGATCATCTACCTGAACAACGCCGGCTCCAAGGAAGACCTTACCGACGTCATCAACGGAATTCGGGCCATGATCCCGACCATTCGTATGCAGCCGGTAACCAGCCAAAACGCGCTGCTGATCCGCGGCACCACCGACCAGGTGGCCCTGGTCGAGATGATGGTCCGCAACCTGGACCGGCCCAAGGCCGAGGTAGTCGTTGACGTGATCGTCATGGAAGTGAACCGAAGCAAGAGCCGCGACCTCGCGCTCACACCCACTTCCGGCAGTTCCAGCGGTATCGGCATCATCGGCGGCTTGACCTCCACGGGTTCCGGGTCGGAGGACAGCCCGTCCACATCGGCCGGCTCGGTCCTGGTGAGCCGCCTCGGCAACTTGTCGAGCAGGGATTTCGCCATAACGCTGCCGGGGGCGTCGCTCAAAGCCCTGATGAGCGACTCCAACACCCGGATTCTCCAGGCCCCGCAAGTGCGCGCCATAGACAACATGAAGGCCAGCCTCAAGATCGGCGACCGGCAACCGTATTCAACCGGTGGTATTCAGTCGCTCACCACCGGCACCACGGCCAGCTCCCTCTATAACTCGTTTCAGTATCTGGACGTCGGAGTGAACGTGGACATCACCCCCAAGATTCACGGCACCGACGAAGTGTCCCTCCATATTGAGCTGGACATCTCCAGCATCAAGGA
>CAZVIK010000277.1:0-4952 GCA_964627045.1 uncultured Solibacteraceae bacterium
CGGCGCTCAAGACGATCGACACCAAGTTCGAGGCCGTCCAGTCGGCCGTCGCCGCGCTGGCTTCGGCGGCGGTCGCCACCAGCAGTTCGGTGTCCAACGCCTCGGTGGGGCGCGCCACGGTGGGCGACGGCGCCATGGCCGGAACCTACACGGTCACGGTCACCGGCCTGGGCGCCTACAGCGCCTCTCTCAGCGCCGACGGACTGGCCGCCGTTGCCGACCCCAGCCGCGAGAACATCAGCTCGTCGGACAGCTTCACGCTCACCGTGAACGGCCAGGAGTTCGCGGTCGCGCCCGCGGGAAGCTCGCTCAACGCCCTGGCCGACGCCATCAACACCAGCGGGGCGGCGGTCCAAGCGACCATCGTGAACGTGGGTTCCACCTCGTCGCCCGACTACCGGCTGTCGTTGCGCGCCACTTCGCTCGACGAGGTATCCATTCAGCTCAACGACGGATCGGACGACTTGCTCGACACCATGTCGACCGGAAGCCTGGCGTCCTACAGCCTGAACGGAAAGGCCGTCGTGACCGACACCCGAACCGTCACCATCGGGCCCGGCCTGACGCTCGACCTGCGCGCGGAAGGAACCACCGAGATCACGGTCGGGTCGAACACGTCTTCGCTGTCCTCGGCCCTGTCTTCGCTGGTCTCCTCCTACAACGCGGCGCTGTCGGAGTTGGACAACCACCGCGGGGACAAAGGCGGCGCGCTGTCCGGCTCGTCGCTGCTCAATACACTGAGCGGCAGCCTGCGGGAACTGGCCGGGTACGCCTCGGGCGGCGACGGTGTGGCTTCGCTCGCCTCGCTCGGGATCACCTACAACGACAACGGAACGCTAAGCTTCGACTCCTCGGCCTTCGAGAAGACCGCTTCCGAGCAGAGAGCGGCGGTGCTCAACTTCCTTGGTTCGGCCGATACGGGAGGGTTCCTGCAATTCGCCACCAACCTGATGGACGGCCTGGAAAACGGCTCCAACGGGCTGATCACCTCGCACCAGGACTCGCTGACCAGCCAGATTACCGCCCAAAACACCCGAATCGAGACCGAACAAGCGCGGATCGACGCCCTGGAAGAGCGCCTGAACGCGCAGATGGCGGCGGCCGACGCGGCCATCGCCGAGCTCGAATTGAAGGTCAACTACATTACCGGTTTGTTCGAGTCCATGAAGGGCCTATCGGACAGCTATAACAAGTGATCTCGATTCCCGAGTGCGCGGCTGGCCTGAGACACGCCGTCCAGAGCGGCCAGTACGATCAGGTGCCCGAGTGGGTGCGCCGATGTGAAGGCGAGGTGCGGCAAGCCGCCGAATCGGGAATGTCCCGGGAGTCGGTCGAGCCGTTGATCGAGGCGCTGCTGTGGGCACGCCGGGCTTTGCGCGCGGCCCGCGCGCACGATGCCGCGGAACTGGCCCGTTGCCGTTCGGCGCGCCCCTACCACCCGCCGCTCGCGCCGCCGGCGCGCTGCTTCCAGTGGGAGGGCTGAACCGCCAAGATCCCGGCGGCGGCAAACTCCCGTCGCGCCGCACCGCGTAAGCCGTTCGATCCACAGCCCCGGCATTGGCACGCCGCGTGCACTTCCGGGGCGTATCATGCTCGATCGCCTGGCCTCCCGTCTGGAGCAGTACATGGATCTGGTGAGCGCCCGCCAAAGATTGGTCGCCTCCAACATCGCCAACAACGATACCCCTGGCTATAAGACCAGGGACATCGACTTTCAGGCCGAGTTTCGAAACCTGATCGAGGGGACTTCGCCCCGCGCCTCCGAAGTCGCCGGGCTGGCGGTAAAGAACGACGGAAACAACGTGAGCCTGGACCGCGAAGCGCGGCTGCTTTCGGAAAACGCCCTGCGTTTCAACGTGGCCTCCACGCTGGCCCGGGCGGAAATCCGCGCCGTCAAGCGCGCCATCGACGAAGGGAAGAGCGCATGAGCCTGTTCAACGTGCTTTCAGTCAATGCCAGCGGCATGGCGGCGCAGCGCGCGCGCGCCGAACTGCTGGTGGAGAACATGGCCAACGCCGACACGACCCGTACGCCGGAGGGCGGACCCTACCGGCGAAAGGACGTCGTGTTCGAGTCGCGGCCGGTGGATTCGCCGTTCGCCAGCGTGTTTCAGTCGCTGGCAGGCGGCGGGGCGGCGGGAGTCGCGGTCCGCGAGGTGGTCGTGGATCCACGGGAGCCCGACCGGCGCTACCTGCCGGGACACCCGGACGCCGACGCCGACGGTTACGTGGCCTACCCGCGGATGAACCCGGCCGAAGACATGGTGGACCTGATGAACGCCACGCGCAGCTACCAGGCCAACGTATCGGCAATGACGGCGATCAAGGACATGATTCAGCGCTCCATCGACCTGCTGCGCTGACGCTGAGGAGGTGTCATGGCACCCATAACCCCCATCCGCCCGGCGCCCCTGGCCGAAGTGCCGGCCGCCGGCGCCACCAAGACCGGAGATTTCCGCAGCCTGATGGAAGGAGTCGTCGGAAAGGTGGAGGAGTCGCGCGCCGGGGCGGCGCAAGCGGTGGAACAGTTCCTGGCCGGGGAGGGCGGCGAACTGCACGGCGTGGTCCTGGCCTCCCAACGCGCGGAACTGGCGCTGGAGCTGTTTTTGCAGGCCCGCAACAAGGTGGTGCAGGCCTACCAGGAAATCATGCGGATGCCGATGTGACTCTTGGCGGCGCGGACACCTACGGCGGTGCGGGTTAAGGCCGCCGCGGGCGCGGCACACCAACCATGAAGAACCTTATCGGCAGCCTTTCGGCCGGACAACGAATCACCATCGTGCTGGTGGCGGCGTTGTTGGCCGGGGGTTTGTACTACTTCACCCAGTGGCGGAGGGAGGGCGATTTTCGCGCGCTCTACAGCGATATGGAGGCGGGCGACGCCGCGGCCGTGGTGGAGCGGCTGAAACAGAGCGCCACCGAGTACCGTTTGTCGGGCGACGGACGGACCGTGATGGTTCCCTCGGCGCGGGTGGCCGAGGTGCGTCTGACGCTTGCCTCAGCGGGGCTTCCGCGCAACGGGCGGCTGGGGTTCGAGCTGTTCGACAAGGCCAATTTCGGCGCCACCGAGTTCGCCGAACAGGTCAACTACCGGCGCGCGCTGGAGGGCGAACTGGAACGTTCGGTCGCCTCGCTGGCGGCCGTCGAGCAGGCGCGCGTGCACCTGACCTTCCCCAACGACTCGGTCTTCCTGGAAGCGCGCCAGCCGGCCAAGGCCAGCGTGATGGTGCGTCTGCGCCCCGGCATGCGCCTGACGCCGCAGAACGTGAGCGCCGTCGGCCACCTGGTGGCGAGCGCGGTGCCGGGTCTGGCCCCGGAGACGGTCTCGGTGCTCGACATGCAGGGCAACCTCCTGAACCGGCCACGCCGCACCGAGGGCGCCGGCGAGGCGGCCGCCTCGGAGGCCTCGCTCGAGTTCCGGCAGGCCGTGGAGCGCGACCTGGTGGCGAAGATTTCGACCACGCTGGAACCGCTGGTGGGCCCGGGCAAGTTCCGCGCCAGCGCCACGGCCGAGTGCGACTTCACCAGCGGGGAGCAGAGCGAAGAGAGCTACGACCCCTCCAAGTCGGTCATGCTGACCTCGCAGAAGACCGAGGAGACGAGCGGCGCGGCGGCCTCCGGGGGGACGCCCGGCACGGCCGCCAACCTGCCGCGTCCGGCCACGCAGCCCGCGTCATCCACCGGCGGAGTGTCCCGTTCCACCGAGAGCATCACCTACCAATCCAGCCGCATGGTGAAACGCGTGAAACTGCCCGAGGGGACCATCAAGCGGATCTCGATCGCGGTGCTGGTGGACCACAACCGGCGCTGGGTGCCGGAGGGCAACGGCGTCAAGGCCGTGGTGGAAGCGCCCACGCCGGAGAGACTGAAGGTCATCCACGACCTGGCGGCGGCGGCCGTCGGGTTGAACCAGGAGCGCGGCGACCAGATCATCGTCGAGAGCCTGCCGTTTGACACCGGCGAGGGAGCCGAACCGCCGGCCGGGCCGGCTCCCGCACCCGGGCCCGCTACAAAGGGGATCCCGCTGCCGCCGTGGCTGGAGAAGATCGGAGGCGAAAAGGTGCTCCTCTGGGGCGGTGTGGGGCTGGGTGCGCTCGTGTTGCTGGCCGTGGCCGCGGCCCTGTTGCGAGGCCGCAAGAAGAAACTTGTGGCGGCGGTGGCGCAGCAGCCGCAATTGCACGCGGGAGCGCCCGGGCCCGCCGCCGCGGCGCCGCAACTGCAATCCGAGGAACAGTTGTACCCGGAGTTGCCGGCGGCACCGCCCAAAAAGGCCGACGTCATCGCCGGCCGCCTCAAAGAGGCGATCAAAAAAGACCCCTCCGGTTCGGCGCAGATCCTCCGGACCTGGATGACCGACGAGCAGAAGATCGGATGAGATACCCATTGGCGCATCGCTGACATGATCCTGAACTCTCCCAAAGCGCAGGCGTCCATGCCGCCGATCCGGAAGGTGGCCATCCTGATGTTGACCCTCGGCGAGGAGACCAGCGCCGAGTTGATGCGCCAACTCGGCGAGGAGGAGGTGCAGACGGTCAGCCGCGAGGTGGCGCGCACCTCCGCAGTGCCGCCCGAGGTCGCCGAGGTGGTTCTCGAGGAATTCCAGCAGATGATCGCGGCGCGCGAGATCGTCCTGCGCGGCGGACTGGACGAAGCGCGGCGAATGCTGGTGACCGCCTTCGGCCCGGAGGCCGCCGAGAAGATCCTGTTCCATCTCTCGCGCACGCTGCGGATGGACACCGAGGATTTCACGGCCCTCCAGAAGGCCGACCCTCAGCAGTTGGCCAAGTTCGTGATGAACGAGCACCCCCAGACGATCGCCCTGGTCACCTCGCAGTTGAGCAGTTCGCAGGCGGCCGCGCTTCTGATGTCGCTGCCCGGCGACCTGCGCAGCGAGGTGACGCTGCGCATGGCCAGCCTGGACCAGATCTCGACGGAGAACATCGGAAAGATCGA
>CAZVIK010000278.1:0-1813 GCA_964627045.1 uncultured Solibacteraceae bacterium
GGTTGCTTTGATTCGGTTTCGGGATTTCAATCCACGCGCCCGCGTGGGGCGCGACGTTACGGCGCGGCGGTGCATACGATCGTCATACACGGTTTCAATCCACGCGCCCGCGTGGGGCGCGACTGATTTTCCGTTCCCAGAATTCGCTAACCTCAGCGTTTCAATCCACGCGCCCGCGTGGGGCGCGACTTCCGTCAACCAACAACCACGTCATTATTTTATATGTTTCAATCCACGCGCCCGCGTGGGGCGCGACCGAAATACCTCCCTATGAGTATCGCAGGTTATCCGTTTCAATCCACGCGCCCGCGTGGGGCGCGACAGGCAACAAGAAATATCTTTCCGCAACTCGACTTGTTTCAATCCACGCGCCCGCGTGGGGCGCGACGTGTTATTATTTTTAACGTTTTCGATGCTATCACGTTTCAATCCACGCGCCCGCGTGGGGCGCGACGATCTGTATCCTGGGCATGAAGGGATACCTGTTTATGTTTCAATCCACGCGCCCGCGTGGGGCGCGACGGGTAGATAACACGTTATAAATTTCGGTATCGGTGTTTCAATCCACGCGCCCGCGTGGGGCGCGACGCTTGACGGCAGGGGGCTGTCGGAGGTATACGGCGTTTCAATCCACGCGCCCGCGTGGGGCGCGACCGTCGAGAAACGAGTCCCGAACGTGGTGGTGACTGTTTCAATCCACGCGCCCGCGTGGGGCGCGACCTTAACCATGAATCTGCATCAACAGCTGCTTCATAGTTTCAATCCACGCGCCCGCGTGGGGCGCGACTTGCTTTTCTCCGATAAAGTAGACCGGCAAATGGTGTTTCAATCCACGCGCCCGCGTGGGGCGCGACCCGGGGACTTCGCGAGGTCCTCGGGAGCCTTGCCGTTTCAATCCACGCGCCCGCGTGGGGCGCGACCAGGCATTTTTTAACGCGGTTATGGGAGCTGGTAACGTTTCAATCCACGCGCCCGCGTGGGGCGCGACGTCAACTTTTTTGATCTTGGCAACTTGACCTCGTTGTTTCAATCCACGCGCCCGCGTGGGGCGCGACTTTTGGGTCTTGCCCCCTTCTGCCCTTGGCACGATGTTTCAATCCACGCGCCCGCGTGGGGCGCGACAATATGCGCCGAGCGCAAAGCCGCCGATACCGTGGTTTCAATCCACGCGCCCGCGTGGGGCGCGACTCGCTCGGGCAATCCGCGCCTTTCCACACCACCATGTTTCAATCCACGCGCCCGCGTGGGGCGCGACGCGCCCGGAGGAGGTATCCGCTCAGGATTCGGTCGTTTCAATCCACGCGCCCGCGTGGGGCGCGACCGCTCAAAGTACACGCCGTCAATATGGCAGGTCAAGTTTCAATCCACGCGCCCGCGTGGGGCGCGACTAGGATCACACCACACCACGGGTTTCATGGGTCCGTTTCAATCCACGCGCCCGCGTGGGGCGCGACGGTTTATTCCCGTTATTATAATAATATCAGCACCAGTTTCAATCCACGCGCCCGCGTGGGGCGCGACACATCTGCGTCTATTTTGTACCTAACGTCGGCATCGTTTCAATCCACGCGCCCGCGTGGGGCGCGACTTTCGCGAGCTCTCCCTGTCCGAGGGTGTAGAGTGGTTTCAATCCACGCGCCCGCGTGGGGCGCGACTTCCCGGGTTTTTCATATTCAGCCTCTATTACCGGTTTCAATCCACGCGCCCGCGTGGGGCGCGACGCCGCACCGATCCCCAAACTGTAAGTGTTTCAAACCACCCTACCACGAGGACAACTGAAGAGCGACAACAAGTGCAATATGTAGGTACTCGC
>CAZVIK010000278.1:1823-4928 GCA_964627045.1 uncultured Solibacteraceae bacterium
GGGGGGGGGGAACGGTTTAAGAACGAAAAAATTTTTAATCTGAGGACGTTTACAACCCCCCGCCGGGTTGGGGGGGGTCCCATCTGCACTTTCAAGGGCCGCGCGTTCCTCGAGTTTCAATCCACGCGCCCGCGTGGGGCGCGACGCTCGCGAACCCGGATTCTGTGCCCGCCATGGATATGTTTCAATCCACGCGCCCGCGTGGGGCGCGACATGACATGGCAGAGGCTGCGATGCCCATGATCACGTTTCAATCCACGCGCCCGCGTGGGGCGCGACTCCCATAGTTTTTTCCATGGCCTGGGCTGATTCTCGTTTCAATCCACGCGCCCGCGTGGGGCGCGACACTTATCAATGCCGCACCGTCACCTATTGTGGTAGTGTTTCAATCCACGCGCCCGCGTGGGGCGCGACTGCAATCCTCAAAAACCGACTACCTGTTCATGCTGGTTTCAATCCACGCGCCCGCGTGGGGCGCGACACCTCGATTTCATGTACTGCGACAAGCCGAGCTGTGTTTCAATCCACGCGCCCGCGTGGGGCGCGACACACCATGGCGGCCCTGTCGGTCGGGCACAGCCAGTTTCAATCCACGCGCCCGCGTGGGGCGCGACGTCGGGTGGTGCGCTGGCGGCCCTCACCGCTGTCGTTTCAATCCACGCGCCCGCGTGGGGCGCGACGGCGATGGTGATGTCAGGGACGCTGGACGAACAGGTTTCAATCCACGCGCCCGCGTGGGGCGCGACTTGTACGTGGTGATAAAGTCCCATGCCATCGATAAGTTTCAATCCACGCGCCCGCGTGGGGCGCGACGAGGAACAGGACCGGATAGGCGCACTCGTGCTGGTTTCAATCCACGCGCCCGCGTGGGGCGCGACCAACTTAGGCTACCGCGTATGATCTGCCCACTATGGTTTCAATCCACGCGCCCGCGTGGGGCGCGACGCGGATTTTTGTCAGAATTTTGTCCCCCGTACGTTTCAATCCACGCGCCCGCGTGGGGCGCGACTCTCAATTACAGTATTATATACAGTATTATATCACGTTTCAATCCACGCGCCCGCGTGGGGCGCGACTCCCACGCCGCCGATTTTAATTTTCCCGACCTCCGCGTTTCAATCCACGCGCCCGCGTGGGGCGCGACACGTGCTCATTGTGGGTTGCGGGTGCGTTGATATTGTTTCAATCCACGCGCCCGCGTGGGGCGCGACTGGGGGTAATGCTTTATATAAGCCGCGCACTGTCGGTTTCAATCCACGCGCCCGCGTGGGGCGCGACATCGTAACGCTTCACCTCACGCCTCCCACACCAGTTTCAATCCACGCGCCCGCGTGGGGCGCGACTTCCCATGAATGGAATTTGCATAATGCAAACTGGTCGTTTCAATCCACGCGCCCGCGTGGGGCGCGACACATCACCGGTATAAGCTGCGCCATGTCGCAGGTAGTTTCAATCCACGCGCCCGCGTGGGGCGCGACATTCCCCTATATGGGTATCAAGAGCACCATATAGGGGTTTCAATCCACGCGCCCGCGTGGGGCGCGACGACAATATCGTCATCATTAGACCGTGCTCCCGCACGTTTCAATCCACGCGCCCGCGTGGGGCGCGACGCTGTTTCTACAGCCAATCCACACAATTTGTTTGGTTTCAATCCACGCGCCCGCGTGGGGCGCGACAACCTAAGATTCGGCAAAGATCTTTTGGATTGGTTGTTTCAATCCACGCGCCCGCGTGGGGCGCGACACTGGAAACGAGAACAAGAAAAAAAGAAAAAGGAGTTTCAATCCACGCGCCCGCGTGGGGCGCGACTGCACGAGCATTCCTCTCTAACCACTTTTGTATCTGTTTCAATCCACGCGCCCGCGTGGGGCGCGACGCGGAGATAGATAATAAAAATGCTGATACATCAATGTTTCAATCCACGCGCCCGCGTGGGGCGCGACTATGCGTATGTTCCATGAATTGCAGAGTTGGGATGTTTCAATCCACGCGCCCGCGTGGGGCGCGACTAGAAATAGATCCGGAGGTACTCCGGGCAAAGAGCGTTTCAATCCACGCGCCCGCGTGGGGCGCGACAATCAACAGGCCCCATCATCGGCTCGATACTCACAAAGTTTCAATCCACGCGCCCGCGTGGGGCGCGACCGACCTTTTTCTTTTTAGAACTCATAAACCACCTTGTTTCAATCCACGCGCCCGCGTGGGGCGCGACTTTGAACGTGGCGAAATATTTTGCAGAAGAACGCAAGTTTCAATCCACGCGCCCGCGTGGGGCGCGACGTCTCGTGGATCACAGACGAAAGATGTATCACTATGTTTCAATCCACGCGCCCGCGTGGGGCGCGACCAGAATAACATAGAATGGAAGCGCACCGATGACAAGTTTCAATCCACGCGCCCGCGTGGGGCGCGACCATTTAATAGAGCGCAGAATGAATCATGAGCCGGTCGTTTCAATCCACGCGCCCGCGTGGGGCGCGACTAGAGACCCACTCTCGTCACCATAAGCACCAATATGTTTCAATCCACGCGCCCGCGTGGGGCGCGACATACTTATGGCCATTGCGTTGAGGGCAGTTGTGTGTTTCAATCCACGCGCCCGCGTGGGGCGCGACGCGTCAAGCCTATTCTCGCCGCTATGATTCAATAGTTTCAATCCACGCGCCCGCGTGGGGCGCGACCTCGACATTACTCACCATTGCACCAAATCATTACGTTTCAATCCACGCGCCCGCGTGGGGCGCGACTTGAGGTTATTGCTGGAACATGCTTTTACCGTCATGTTTCAATCCACGCGCCCGCGTGGGGCGCGACAGCCGTGAGCGGTAAAGCCCTTCATGGCCCGGTAAGTTTCAATCCACGCGCCCGCGTGGGGCGCGACATCAACTCCGTTGCACTGATAACTTGGTCAATCAAGGTTTCAATCCACGCGCCCGCGTGGGGCGCGACTCCATGATGGTTATTCGAGGCCTATGTTGATTGTCGTTTCAATCCACGCGCCCGCGTGGGGCGCGACATCCAGACGATGGCAAAATATTTTTAGATAAAAAAGTTTCAATCCACGCGCCCGCGTGGGGCGCGACAAGCAGATAAACTGATGGA
>CAZVIK010000279.1:0-4875 GCA_964627045.1 uncultured Solibacteraceae bacterium
ATCCTGAGACGTGGAGTGATTTCATTAAGGAGGTGAACTGCCGGGAAATCAAGGATATTGAGGACTTTGATGAGACGGCGATCACGCGGTGTTTTGCTTTCTACATGAGCATGTTGCACCTCCTCTTAGCGCAAAGGGACGCTGGCGGATCGATCTACATGATTCCCGCTCGAAACGCGTTGTGCGTCAATGGTGGGCTCTATGCTGTAACGCTGGGACAGCATCGGTGCGAGCGCGCACACAGCCGCTCGCCGTTCTTGCCCCCCTCAGCGCTGGTCGCGCTGGGCTCGCATATCGTGTCGCGCTTCGGCAGCGCCGAAGCGGAACAGTCGCTGCTGAGTGCCACTGTCCGCGCCGCGGCCGCCGCTATTCTCGCCCGGAACATGTCGCATCACATTGGTAGTCACGTGATGCCGAGGACACACCTCGACGATCTGCGGGCGCGGGTCGAGGATCTGATTCTCCCAGTGTTCCGGGGGGCCGAAACGTCGCGAGCGGCGCAGCGGCTGCTTGCAGAGGGACTGGCTTCTGGCGGGCACGACGCCCGGGAACCGGCGCTGGAGACTCAAGAGTTGATCGACGCGTTGTACCGTAGCAATCCCCGGCGGTGCTGGCAGTCCGACGACTGGGAGAAGAGGGCATTCCCGCCCCTAAAGGAACTGCGGGAGACCCTCGACGACTACGTACAACGGAAGTCCGAGTTTATCGCTGAGTTCAGTACCGATCCGCTGATTTCCACGCGGGCAGCATCGTTCTACCGGGAGGTGATCCTGCCATTTGTGCGGAATACAGCTCTCACCGACACCCTCGCCGCCAACGAGGGGTTCCGATACTTGCGGGATGCCAGGCCTGGGCTTGTCGTTCGTTGTTTCGTCGCGCCGCCGGGCGAAGACCCAAAGGGCTGGTGGGAGGCGGAGGAGATTCGATCCGTCTTCTACCCCGAGGCTATTGAGATCGACGATGAGCCCGGCGACGACTACCTGCATCCGCCCTACGGCATGCGCTTCGCGGACTATCCGGGTCGAGACGTTCTCACCGAAGTGCGAGGCGCACTCGATCCGCGCGTCGCTCTTCCGGGGCCGGTGGGCGAAATGGCACTTTACGGCATTCTGGAGAACATCATTCGCAACGCCGCCAAGCATGGGGCTCGTCAGGGCGGAACGCCCGAGATCAAGGGTACTACTGGTACCGACGGTTGGGATCCCCTCGAAGTCCACGTGGTGCTTCGGGACGAGGACACTGAAGGAGATTGCTATTCCGTTCGGGTCTACGAGAACCGAAGCGGCCCCCCCCCGAAAGGCGACGACGAAGTCCTCAGGAGACTTCAGAACTTCACCAAGGAATCGATCATCGACGAGACGGGGCAGCCGCGAAAAGAAGCGTGGGGTACGGCTGAAATGACCCTGTGCGCCGACCTGCTCCGGGGCGTCAGGCCGGGTGAGGGTGACAATCATGGCCTCGATGTCGCCCCCGGCGTAACGGTGCAGAAGTTCATTCGGGGCAGAACGAAGCACGAGAAGCTGCGCCTTGTCTACTCGTTCGCGATTCGCAAAGCTCGCACGGCGGTCTTCTTCGGTTTCGACATGGTGTCGAATGAGGTCAGGGAAGCCCTCAAGCCGTTGGGCTTCCGGTTCGAGCCCGCATCCAGGCTCTTCGACCGCGACAACCGCGAGTTGCCGGCAGCCTTCCGATTCGCCGTCCTGAACGCCGGTGCCCTCGAAAGCACCATGGCTGGGCAGAATACTGACGAAGCCGCATGTGTCGCCTATTGGCGGCTACCCTTCCGCGTACTGATCTGCGGGGCGTCAGAGAAGGTGGCCGAGAGGGTTACAAAGACGCTGCCCGTTCTGCGCGCACAGCCACTCCCCGATGCGCCACCTTTCGGAGCGCGTGAGAACGACGCCGGAGCTCTGGTCCACTGGCTCTGGCAGTCCTGGCTTCGCGGACTGGCCGCATCGCTGCTCCCCACGGGCGCAGCATCGGTCGACCTCTACTTCCATCAGGATGCGCGCACGCAACCGACGGCGCGCTGGGCCGCAAGCGCGGAAACGTACAATGGGAGCCAAGAGGGCGGCGAAGCCGCTCCCGCCGTCCGCGTCTGGGCACGGAGTGACAGAGGCGTCCCGCAGTGCATTACGCCGAGGGCCCGCGCCCCTCGGTCCGGCGAGATGCGTGTTGTGGTGGATCGCCATGGGGCGCTGGTGTCGGCTTCGCAGGTATTCAAGCCCTCACCGGACGACTGCATCATGGTCATCGACAAGAGCAGCAGCGACTTCAACGCGCTCTACAATTCAACGTTCGATGCCCCGTGGTCGCTCCCCTACGAAATCGCCGAAGCAGGGCTGTTGCGGATTCTGGTGATTGACGAGCGCATCGCGCAGCACGCCTCCGCTTGGTATCCAGCCATCGATAAAGATCGCGCCGCGTTTCGCGAGGCCATGACCGGTAGTGAGAACGAAGCGCCGCGACTGCATCACGTCGCGCAGCGCGCAGGGGTCTTCATCGCCACGCACGTCGTTGTCGAGGGGGCGGGTGAGAACGACCTAAGTCTTGATTTGGCCTGTCGCGATTGGAGAGTGGAGGCTCTCCCGAAATCGTCCGACGCACGCTGGCTGCGCTTCAAGGCGTCGACAGGTGGCCGCCCGGCTAGGGGCCCAAGTTCGATCGATGTCTCGTTTGGTCGTCTCCCCGACTTGGTAGTGTTGCACCAGGGCGTCATTGACCTGGTCCGGGACCGCGTCGGCGCGGACATAGCGAAGGCGCTTCTCGAAACGCTCGCCGCGAGGTGCTGGATCGTGGTTGAGTCAGGGCGCGGTATCCCGCCGGAGGTGCAAGAAGGCAGTGAGAAGTTCCTTTCATTCTCCCTGATCGAGCACGCTTTCCGCGGCAAGCAGGTCGCCAAGCTTGAGCTGGTCCGCCAGTTGATGGAAGTCACAAGGAACCGCACGAAATGAGCGTTGCTCCCCACATCAAGTATCTCCTCGTCGTTGTCACGCGCGCCTACGCCGAAGAGGGATCGTCGGACGACGAGTTCGTGAGCGAATGGGGCTTCCGGCGTCAAGACACCCACGTCGGACCAACCTTCTACCGCGATGTCGCTTTGCTTGTCCTTCACGGGCACAGGGGGGCTGATCTTGCGAAAGTCGTCGCCTCCCTTGTACTCCCAGAGCCAGAGGTGACTTCGATACTCCACCACTCCCTGGACGGCGGGGACCTTGTATCGCTCCAGAAGGCCCTAGTAGGGCTTTTCCCGAAGTGCAGCCTGCAGGGGCCGAGAGCCTATCACTCGGAAGGCGGTACGGCTGTTTCCGGTTTGCTGCGAGTGTTGGACGAGGCAATCAGAAGCGGTGAGATTCCGCTTGCTGCGAGTGGCGCCATGAACGCCGCGGCCACTGGCCGCCCCCTCTTCGCCGAGAAGCTGCATGGGCTTCGTTCCGGACTGCTGCGCATGCGCATGCTTTTCGAAGCAGCAGTGGTAACGCCGGACCTCGCACGCGACAAGAAGGCGCCTGGCGCCAGGCCAGTTGATCACCAGTTCAATACGGAAGCCCGGCGCGTAAGGGACGCGGCGTCCGATGTCTGCGATATGACCTCCGGCGCATCAAGACGTTGGTTGCGAGCGCTGAAGGAATCACGCCACCGGGAAGATGTGGAGAGATCTCTCAATTGCTTGTGGATGCTCGCCTCTCCTCCCGCCGACGTAGGCGATAGATGGTACGAGTATCACGCTGAGCCGACATGGACGTATCGGCGACTCAGAGAGGCGCCAGTGCATGACGCCATCCGCGTTGACTTTGCAGTCTTCGGGCGTGCCGTTGACGTTCTCATCGGCGCACTTGAAACGCTGCCTTCAGAGTGCCCGCCCCGAGTGGGGAACGACATAGCGCCCAGCGGGAGGACGTCGTGAAGGCTCGCGGGAAACAGGATAATCGGGAACTGAAGCTCCCGCGTTTCTTCGTCTGTTCGTGGAACGTGCTGCACAATGACGAGTGGCGACCAGAAGGCAACGATGACATACAGGTAAGCGTCAGGGCACTCCTCGGCGCTCTCGGTCATGAAGAGCTGCCGACTCGCGCGCCTGAGAGCGAAGCTGATCTAGTCGTGGTTCTCCCGCGCGAGCGCGACCGACCGCTCTCGATTCACGAGCTCCGCTTCTATTCCGTCGGACTGGGCGGTCATCCGAAGAAGGTCCTGTGTGTCCACCCCGGAATGGAAGCCGGCTTTGCCGACGGTCCCATCAACGATTGGCTGTTTGTTGCCCAGCGCGCGTCTTGTCCCTTCCAGGCACTCCCCGGTTGGCTTACGTCAAGCGTCCCTCAGATGGCCAGCGATGCTCAGCAACGCATTCAGAACGCCTTGCGTGCCGGACGCCACGAAACCAGGATGGGGTTCGGGGCCCTGCAGAAGAGGCGGCTGAGGGTCTCCCTCTCTGCAGGAGCGAAGCCACTCAGTCGAACGGGTGAGAGGTTGCTCGGCATGAGCAACAGGGCCCGCGGAAGTGCACGCTTCTCGCCTGCCCAGTTCTTCTTTGCCCTCTGTCGGCTCGCGAACGCCCACGCTCGCGTTGAGCACGACCTCAATGCCCGAAGATGCCAAGGCGGCGCCACGGATCGGGAGACGCTGTACTACGACGCGAGCATGACCTTTCTCGAATCGTGTGCAGACTTGCGATCGGCCCTCGCCGCGTGTTGTCAGCTTGCCGGGTCCCCAGGCAACTCGCGGAATGCCATTCTCCTCGTCGACGACAATCCGACACGCGGTGGGTTCCAGGAGGCTCTGCAGAAGACCATTGGTATCTTCCTGACTGGCTTTGAGCTGTGGACGTGGGATCTCGATGCCGGACCGGAGAAGGCAGACAACAGCGATTGGCTCTCG
>CAZVIK010000280.1:0-4861 GCA_964627045.1 uncultured Solibacteraceae bacterium
GGTGGAAGGCCATGCGGGCGATCCGGGCAATCTCCATCCGCGTGTAGGCCATCGTGTTGACGCCGCGAGTCTCGGCTCCTTCGCCGGAGATCCCGCGAGGGGTGCCATAGTACAGGCCGCCGGTCAACTCGCGGACGATGATCATGTCGACGCCATCGACCAGGTGATTCTTCAGCGGCGAGGAATCGAGCAACGGCTTGTAAGCACGCACCGGGCGCAGGTTGGCGTAGACGCCCAGGGCCTTGCGGATGCCGAGCAGGCCCTTTTCGGGGCGCTTCTCGGGAGGCCAGTTGTCAAATTCCGGCAGGCCGACCGCGCCCATGAGCGTGGCGTCGGCGTCCAAAGCCAACTTCAGGGTTTCCTCCGGCAACGGGCCGCCGGTCCTATGGATAGCCACGCCGCCAAGCAGGCCCTCGGTGAGCCGCGTGGTGTGGCCGAACTTCTGAGCGACGGCGCCTAGCACCCGTACCGCTTCACGGGTGACTTCCTCGCCGATACCGTCGCCGGGTAGGACTAAGACGTTAAGATTCATGGCGTTCTAGCTTGAACAGGGAATGCCTGATTGTACCGCGAGCGGCCCCGCCTTTGCACCGCTCGGGAGCCGCCGGGGCCTAGTTGGCCACCTGTTTGATAATCGAGAGGATCTCTTCGTCGAGCAGGCCCTTCTTGCAGTCGGCCAGGGCGATGAAACGCTTGTAGATGTCGTCCAGTTGTTCGCGCGAGAGGCTGTTGTAGCCGAGGTCCTGGCAGCGGTCCCGCAAGGCGTGGCGCCCGCTGTGCTTTCCGAGCACCAGGCGGCTGGCAGGGACGCCCACGGTCGCGGGGTCCATGATCTCGTAGGTGGTGCGTTCCTTCAGGACGCCGTCCTGGTGAATGCCCGCCTCGTGTGCGAAGGCGTTGCGGCCGACGATGGCCTTGTTCGGTTGCGGGCCAAAGGTGATGAACTCGGTGAGCATCTGGCTGGCCGGAAACAGGTTCTCCGTCTTCACGCCGACCTGGAACGGCAACCGGTCCTGCCGGACCCTGATCGCCATCACGAGTTCTTCCAGGGCGCAGTTGCCCGCGCGTTCCCCGATCCCGTTGATGGTGCACTCTACCTGGCGGGCGCCAGCCTTCACGGCCGCCAGCGAGTTAGCTACGGCCAGGCCCAAGTCGTTGTGGCAGTGCACGCTGACCACGGCGGAGTCGCCCAGCGCCCGCACGATGCGCCCGATCAACTCGGCGTGCTCGTCCGGGGTGGAATAACCAACGGTGTCCGGGAGGTTTACGGTTCGTGCACCGGCGGCGACCACAGCCTTGGATACCTGCTCCAGGTAATCCGGGTCGGTGCGCGTGGCGTCTTCGGCCGAGAACTCGACATCGTCCACGTAACGGCGCGCCAACTGCACCGCTGCCGTGGCGTCGTCGATCACCTGCTGGCGGGTCTTCTTCAACTTGAACTTCAAATGGATATCGCTGGTGGCGATAAACGTGTGAAGCCGTGGGTTTTTCCCCTTCTCCAGAGCGCGGGCAGCCCGTTCCACATCCAGCGTGCAAGCCCTGGCAAGCGCCGCCACCTGCACGCCCGGAAAGTGCCGGCTGATGGTGTCAACCGCCTCGAAGTCGCCGTCGGAGGCGATGGGGAACCCGGCTTCGAGGGTATCGACGCCGAGGTCCACAAGCTTCTGGGCCATGCGCAGTTTTTCGGTAACGGTCATGCTGCACCCGGGCGACTGTTCGCCGTCCCGGAGCGTGGTGTCGAAGATGTGCACGCGATTGTTCAAAAGAGCCACCCGCGATCTGGATTTGCCCCGTGGGCCCGGTCAGGCCGGTGCGGGACATGGGACCATTATGCAGCCGGTTTTTGAATTTGGCAAATTTATAATTGTTCGATGTATAATAACTGTTGTTGATTTGATTAGCATAGCTTATCGTGCAACAAGGAGGCATTTGGCCCATGGAGCTTTACGCCCTCCAGGTCTTCAAGACCGTCGCCCAAGAGAAGAGCTTTTCGCGCGCCGCCGGGAAACTCTTGCGTACCCAGCCGGCGGTGTCTTTGGCCGTGCAGCGGCTGGAACAGTCTCTGGGGGAGAGGCTGCTGGACCGGTCGGGCAAGGACGTGCTGCTGACCGATGCCGGACGGATCGTCCTGGAATATGCGCGGCGCTTCGAAAACGTGCAGCGGGAAATGGAGATCTCGCTTACCGAACTGCGGGACAACGCGGCCGGGCGGCTGGTGATCGGCGCCAACGAATCGACTTCGCTGTACCTGCTGCGGCACATCCAGCGCTACCGCCGCTTGTATCCGAAGGTGAAGGTGCAAGTTCGGCGGTGCCTGTCCAGCCGCATTCCGGCGCAGCTTCTGGACGGCGACCTGGAGCTGGGGGTGGTCAGCTACGAGCCGCACGGCGAGAACCTGACCGCGACGGTGATCTACCGCGACCACCTGGCGTTTGTCGTTTCACCGCAACACCGTTTCGCCGACCGGGAATCGGTCTCGATACGCGAGTTGGATATGGAAACGTTCATCGCGCACAACGTTCTGTCGCCCTACCGGGAGACGGTGCTGCGGGAATTTCAGCGCCACAAGGTGACGCTGAACATGGACGTCGAGATGCCGACCGTGGAGACGATCCGGAAACTGGTACAGCGCAACGAAGGCGTGGCGTTCCTGCCGCGCATGTGCGTGGAGCAGGAACTGGAGCAGGGGACGTTGTGCGAAGTGCGCGTGGAGGAGTTGGAGGTGGAGCGCCACATTCGCTTGCTGTACCCGGCGCGCCGCGGCCTGAGCCACGCGGCCAAAGCGTTCCTGGAGGTGGTGAAAGGGGGGTGACCTCCTACAACGTTTCCGCCAGCCGCTTCAACAAGTTCGCTGTGTACTCCTTGTTCACGCGCGCGGGGGACTTCTCGTCAAAGGCCGGGATCGCAAGGATCTGCTCCTTCCACGGCGAGGCTTTGCGGCCCAGGGCGTCGATGGCATTCAGCGCCTGCATCGAAATGTAGCTCCCGTTCTTCGGGGCGTCCGCCAAGGCGATCAGAAGCGGCACCACCGCGTCGAGGTCGCCCTCGCTTCCGTACCGGCCCAGGGTTTCGGCGGCGGCGATGCGGACGCTCGAGGAGGAGTCTTCCAGCGCCCGGTCGAGCGCCCGCCGGCTGCGCGCGACCTCTTCGGCCCCCCGCATGAGCACTCCCATCACGCCCCAGTAGCGGACGCCGGCGTCGGGGTCCCGCATGAATCCGGCGAGCCTGGCCGTGGCGTTCTTCTCGCCCGAGCTGGCCAGTTGCGCCGCCGCGAATACGCGGTCGAAGGGGTACCGTTTCTGATCATGCCCCAGCTCATAGGGCGATGAGCCGTCCGCGCGGGCGTGCATCTCGGCTTCCGGCAAGAGGCCCACGTCCTTCACGGCGCGCTCGTGCTGGGCGTGCGCCTTGCGAAACCGCTTGAGGACGGCCCGGTGGGCCGGCGAAGAAGCCAGGTTGTTCACCTCGTCGCGGTCGGCCTGGAGATCGTAGAGTTCCTCGGGCGGTTTGGTCTCCCAGAAGTACGTCTGAGGCGGATTCAACTTGCCTTCTCTGTAAAGGCGATCCCAGACGGCGGTGGTAGGCGTCGCCCAAAGATAGGCGATGTACTGCCCGTAGATCTTGTGCGGGTTGTAGTTCCGAATGTAGGAGTAACGCTGGTCGCGGGCGGTGCGCATGAGGTCGTAGCGCTCGTCCATGCGACCGCGGAATCCGAACGAATAGGCGCGGGGTGCGGCCTCGAACCGCCCGGCGAAGGCGTGCCCCTGGTAGAACGACGGCGGCTTGAGGCCCGCCAGGCTCAGCATGGTGGGCGCGAGGTCGACGAAGCCGACAAGACGGCCGCTCCTGCGCCCGACGGCATAGTCCTTCGGCGCCAAGTGCCGGTACTTCTCGGGGAACACGGCAATGATGCAGACGTTGAGGCCGGAGTTGTACGGGTTGCGCTTGGAGCGCGGCATCCCCGCGCCGTGGTCGCCGTAAAAGAATATGACGGTGTCGTCCACCAGACCGTCTTGCTGAAGTTCATCCAGCCGCGCCTGAAGCTGGGCATCCATCGTGGTGATGTTGTCGTAATACTGCGCCCAATCCTTGCGGACCTCGGGAGTATCGGGATGGTAGGCGGGCAGGCGGACCTTCGCCGGGTCGTGCAGGAACTTCTCGTTCGTGGCGCTGCGCCGGATCTGGCCTTCGTGTGTCGCTTCGTTATTGAACACGGCGAAGAACGGCTGGCCGGTTTTGCGGTTGCGCCAGTGGCCGTCGCGGCTGGAGTCGTCCCAGGTTCCCTCGGGCTTTTCGAGGTTGTAGTCCTCCTTCACGTTGTTGGTGCAGTAGTAACCGGCTTCGCGGAGGTAACCGGGGAACATCTTCCATCCGGCGGGCATGCGTGTCATCGAGCGCATATGCTCCGAGCCGGTTGAGGTTGGGTAGAGGCCGCTGATGATGGTGGTCCGAGCCGGCGCGCAGACCGGAGCGTTGGACCAGGCGTTGGTATAAACACATCCGCGCGCGGCCAGACGGTCCAGGTTGGGGGTGACCGAGTACTCGTCGCCGCAGCAGCCTAGGTGCGGCCCCATGTCCTCGCAGGTGAGCCACAGGATGTTGGGCCGGGACGCCTGTGGCGCGCCCGCCAACGGGGTGGCGGCGGCAGCGCCGGCGGCACAATTCAAGAAAGTACGCCGGCTGACGGGGCGCGGGTGACCGATTGCCATATGTAATAGCCTACCCCCGCCGCGGCGCCGGCGGCCGCAAGTCAGGCCACCTTCGTCAAGACGGCGGACCAACTGAAACTCAGTCGTGGGCCGGGCTGAACCTGGAAGCCGGTGTTTTCGGCCAACGCCGTAGTGGCCTGAAACTCCTCACG
>CAZVIK010000281.1:0-630 GCA_964627045.1 uncultured Solibacteraceae bacterium
CCCGCGCCAGCGCCTGCCGGTCGCGATCCAGCCCCAGCAGACGCCCCCCTTCCCCCAGGCGCTCCAGCACCGCCTCCGCGTGGCCCCCGTTCCCCACCGTCCCGTCCACGTACGCCCCCCCAACCCTCACCCCCATCAGCTCCACCACCTCCGCGAGCAGGACGGGCTGATGCATCCTATCCCCTAGATGACGTAACCCCCTCCGCTCCTTTGGGTTATGCCGGAGAAATCGCGCGGGATGGCCCGCGGTACACGGAAGAACTCACGCGTGGGAAGCCGCCCCGCATGGATCTGGAACGGCACCTGCCGGCGCCCTCTCGGCAGCGCCAGCCAGCGGCTGTCGTCGTTGCCGTCGTAGATGGACCCGTTGATCCTCAGGAACCTGCCGACTATTCCCATCCTGCTCATCGTGTTCCTCGCTGTCGCCGGTTCGTCATCCGTTTCGGTCGGTTGCCCGGTCTCGCGTTCGTGAACCGGCTCCGCCGCGCCGCCTGCGGCAACCCCTTCCGTTCGCGCTCTGTCCGACCCCGCCGAACCCGTCATGTCCGGGAACGAGCGCCCCCCCCCCCCCCGCCGCCCCCCCCCCACCCCCGCCCACCCCCACCCCCCCCCGACCAGGGTCGCCCGCCC
>CAZVIK010000281.1:640-4157 GCA_964627045.1 uncultured Solibacteraceae bacterium
ACTCCCGGGATGGCCCGCTCCGAGGGCCTAAGCCGTCCCACCACGCCGAGTCCGTCGCGGTTCCCTCGTCCGGGAACCCCAGCAACTGCAGCCCCACCTGCGTCAGAAGCCCACGTAGCGTGCGGCCTCCCCGAGGCGGGGTTGATCCATCGAGCCACTCTGTTCTTTCCATTGGTCCGGATTCCAAAGTTCGAAACCGTCAAACGTGCCCACCAGTACCACCTGGTTCGTCAGTCCCGCAAAGGCGAGCAGTTCGTCCTTGATGCGGACGCGGCCCTGCGAGTCCCAGGGAACCAGATCGGAGCGAGAGGCGAGCGTGCGCGCCAGCTGCCGGCCCTTCTCGTCCGCAATGGAGAGGTTGCGGAGTCTCTCCATGCGGCGAGTCATCTCTCGAGCGGGGTATACGCACAGGCACTTGTCGTTGACTCCGGGGAGGACGAACAACCGCCGCGGCACGCCCACCAACTCGCGCCAATCTGAAGGGATGGTAAGCCGCTTCTTGGAGTCCAGGGAATGAACGTACTGGTTGACGAACACGCCCTGTCCGGCAAGCTCGCCCGCTCCAGCTATGTCCCTGTCCTCCACCAGACTTACCTCCTGCACCACTTTAGAACACTTTCACCCACAGGTTGTCAACAGCATTTCAACATTTTTGCCTTCCTCGAACGGCAGTAATTGTGCGATTTTCACGGCGAAACGGGGTCGCTGTGGCCGAGTTGCCAACAGCGCCATCAACAGCCCGGCGGGGCCGGCCGTTTCCCCACCCCGCCCCACGGAGTCACACGATGGAAAGCGCGCGTATCCTGAGGAATTCCCAGATCATCATCCTGGGCATCTGCATTGCCCTGGCAACGGTGGCATCCAGCTTCATTCTCTCGCGAGGATTCATGGCGCTGATGAAGTTCCAGAAGGAGCTCGTCAGCGTCACGGGCTCCGCCCAGCAGATCATCACCAGCGACCTGGCCGTCTGGCGCGTCGAGTTCTCGCGGCGAAGCACGGATCCTGCCGCGGCCTACCGCGCCCTCGAGGCCGACCTCGCGCGCCTCCGCACCTACCTCTCCGCGAAGGGCGTGCTCGCCGATGAGTTGTCCGTCGCGCAGGTCGTCGCCACGACGCTCTACAAGAAGAACAACGACGGCTACGACACGAACGAGATCGAGGGCTACCGCCTTGGCCAGCGCGTCACCGTCCAGTCGCCCGACGTGCGCCGCATCACCGGGATCGCGCGGGACGTCACCGAGCTGATCAAGGAAGGGCTCTACCTGAACTCCCATCCTCCCGAGTACTTCTACACGAAGCTCGACGAGCTGAAGGTCGAGATGCTCGCGCGCGCGACGGAGAACGCGAAACAGCGGGCGGAGAGCATCGCGCGCTCCGCCGGCAACCGCGTCGGCGCCGTCCGCTCCGCGAAGATGGGCGTGTTCCAGATCACGCCGCCGACCTCCACCGACGTCTCCGACTACGGCGTCAACGACACCTCGTCGCTGGAGAAGAAGGTCATGGCCGTCGTGTCCGCGTCGTTCGCGATCGAGTAAGACCCACAGAACACGCAGAAGAACACAGAAGCAAACGCCGTTGGCTGTGCTATCGTCTTGTGTGTGCGGGCCATTCTGCGTAGTTCTGTGTGCTCTGTGGGCTGCAAGGAGGACCTATGAAGGACACCCGAGTTGAAGCACTCGCCCGAATCCTGGTGCGCTACAGCGTCCGCGCGAAGCCGCGCGAGGTGATCGCCGTGGACGGCTCGACGCAGGCCGAGCCGCTCCTCCTGGCCGTCTACGAGGAGCTGATCCGCGCCGGCGCCTACCCCGTCGTCCGGATGGCCCCCGCCGGCGCGTCCGAGATTTTCTTCCGCCTCGGCCAGCCGCACCACTTCGACCGGCTCTCGCCCTACCAGCGCGCCGTCGTGGACCACCTCGACGGCTCGATCTACATCGAGTCCAGCCCCAACACGCGCGAGCTCTCCGCCGCCGACCCGAAGAAGCAGGCGCGGTACTCGCGAATGACCAAGCCGCTTCGCGAGAAGATGATCCGGAAGAAGTGGAACCTCACCCTCTTCCCCACGAACGCCTACGCGCAGGACGCCGAGATGAGCCTCGCCGACTTCGAGGACTTCGTCTACCGCGCGACCTTCGCCGACCGGCCCGACCCCGTCGCGGCGTGGAAGGCGCAGGAGAAGAAGCAGGCGAAGCTTGTCCGCCGCCTGCGCGGCGCGGACCGGGTCCGGATCGTCGGCCCCGAAACCGACCTCACGCTCTCCGTGAAGGGCCGGACGTTCATCAACTCCGCCGGCCACCACAACATGCCGTGCGGCGAGATCTTCACCGGCCCCGTCGAGAACTCCGCGGAGGGGCACATCCGCTTCGACTACCCCGTCTGCCACGCCGGCCGCGAGGTGGATGGCGTGCGGCTGGTGTTCCGCAGGGGCAAGGTCGTCGAGGCGACGGCGGAGAAGAACGAGACGTTCCTGCGCGCGATGCTCGACATGGACCGCGGCGCGCGGTTCCTCGGCGAGCTCGGCATCGGGACCAACTACGGGATCCGGAAGTTCATCAAGAACATCCTGTTCGACGAGAAGATCGGCGGCTCGATCCACCTCGCCGTCGGCCAGTCCTACGAGGAAACCGGCGGGAAGAACCAGTCCGCGCTCCACTGGGACATGATCAAGGATCTGCGCCGCGGCGGCACGCTCTACGTGGACGGGAAGGTCTTCCAGAAGAACGGCCGGTTTGTCTGAACGCCGGGGATGAACCCGCAGGTGCAACCATGAACGCACACCCATGGACACGAAAGCAGCTCAGGCCAGTTTCAAGTTTCCAGTTTCGAGTTTCACTTCACCACCGCGCCGCTCGATAAATCCCCGTCCACGGTGATGATCTTCATCGTCTCGCCCTTCGACGCCGCCAGCAGCATGCCCTGCGACTCGACACCGCGGATGACCGCCGGTTTGAGGTTGGCCACGACGACCACCGTCTTCCCCACCAGCTTCTCCGGCTCGTAGTGCAAGGCGATGCCCGCGACGATCTGCCGCCGCTCCTCGCCCATCACGACTTCGAGCTTCAGCAGCTTCGTCGCGCCGGCCACCTTCTCCGCCGAGACGATCCTCGCCGTGCGGAGCTGCACCTTCGTGAAGTCGCTGTGATCTATCAGGACCGGTTCGGCCGCGGCGGACTTGGGCGCCGCCGGAGCGGGCGTGCCGGCCGTAGCGGGCTTGTCCGCCGCGGCCGGCCGGCCGCCTGCGGGCAGGGCTGCGGAGGAGTACGCAGCCGGAGCGGCGGGCTTCGGTTCGGCGACCGCCACCTTCGGCGGTGCAATCGGCGCCGGCCTCGCCGGCGCGGGTTGTTTCACGTCCTTCGGCTTCACATCGAATTCCATTTGTTCACCAGATGTTGATTCGGATTCCACGCGCGGGAAAAGCGCTCCGATCTCCCTCACCGCCGCGCCCGGCTTCAAGATACCCCAGGAACGCAAATGCTCAAGGTTCGGCGCGGCCCTGCCCAGGCCCAGCGCCTTCCGCAAC
>CAZVIK010000281.1:4167-4852 GCA_964627045.1 uncultured Solibacteraceae bacterium
CTCTCAAATTCTCAACCGTTGGGGCGGGCCCGGTCCTGCCCCCACCCCTTCGCAACACCGCCCTATTTGCCGGCAAAAACGGGGTCATCCATGCCGATGCCACGCGCAGAACCTCCGCCGCGGTATAGAGCACCGCGTGCAGGGCCGACGGGTCCTCGCCCTTCGCGAGCGTCCACGGCTGTTTCACCTCGAGGTAGCGGTTGATCTCGCGGACGGCCGCGATGACCCGGCCGATGCCCTCGTTGAGCTTCATCTCCGCCACCGCGCGCTCCATCGCGTCCACGGCCGACTGCATCGTCGCCCAGAGCGCCTTCTCCTCCGCGCCGTCGAGGACACCGGCCGGCGGCGCGGGGATCTTCCCGCCGCAGTAGCGCGTCGTCATGTTGAGCAGGCGGCTCAGCAGGTTGCCGAGGTCGTTGGCGAGGTCGGCGTTGTGCCGCTTGACGTACAGCTCCCCGGTGAAGTTCGCGTCCTGCCCGAGCGTCATCTCGGCCATCACGTAGTAGCGGAACGCGTCCGCGCCGTGGCGGTCGATCATCTCGATCGGGTTGACGACGTTGCCGACCGACTTGCTCATCTTCGCGCCGCCGAATAGCCACCACCCGTGCGCTAATATCGTCGCCGCCAAAACAACCCCCAACCCCTGTGCCAACGGCGCCATTATACCGTTTGGGGCGTAAGGTTT
>CAZVIK010000282.1:0-4814 GCA_964627045.1 uncultured Solibacteraceae bacterium
ACGGAGACGAACTCGCCGTCCTTCACCGTCAGCTCCGCCGACTTCGCGCCGGAGACGGTGATGAACCATTCGAAGGCCTCGGTTTCGGTAATCCTGCGATTTGGGTCCAGCGAGTGGCCCGCCTGGCATAGGAAGTAGCCGGTGCGGCCGCCGGGGTAGTGGCCCCGCCACTCGTCCGGGAAGCCGAATTCCGTGAGGAGCGCCTTGTGCTCCTCCAGAATGTCGTGGTACCTTGCGCCGGTTCGGCAGAGCGCCATGCAGTTGGCGGATACCTGCCTAACCGCCTCGTAAGGCCTCTCGATCTCGACTGGGACCGAATCCCCGAAGTACACGCTTCGGGCGATGTTGCAGTGCAGCCCCTTGTACCGGACCGCCGGGGTCAGAAGCACGTACCTGCCTAGTCTCGCGCCCACCGGGTTCGGGTGCCGGTACTTGAAAACGCGCTCGTCGGACCCGACCAGCACCACGTCGCAGATTGCGCCGCGCCTTCCGAATTCCGAAAGCAGCAGCGCCTCGGCTTCGTAATCGAACATGCCGGGCTCAATCGCCCGGGCCACCCGGGTGAGCACCTCGTCCGCGATCACGCCGATTTCATGGAAGCGAGCCATTTCCAGAGGGGTGTAGGGGAAGTGCAGGTCATGGATTTCGGAGAGCGGGCAGTCGGCCTTGCAGGGCACGTCCGCCGCGGGGCGGTCCCCCGCCAGCTTCAGCGCACGCTCCAGCACGGATTCCTCGTACCACCTAAGCGGCACGTACGTAAGCGGAAGGTCGCAGAGTTCCTCATCCATGATGCGCCGTCCGTCCATCACCTGCGCCACCAGGAAAGCTTCCTTTTCCGTGATCACGGCCGCGCCGAAGCCCTCAGCGCTGGGAATGACCACGCGGTTCATGCCGCCGGTGGTGATCCAGGCGAAGTTGTCCTGCCTCAGAAGCACGAGCCCCGTGTAGCCCTTTTCCTTCAGATACCGCCGCACGCGCCCGAGCTTCAGGTCTGAATCGCTCCGCATACGTTCCCCCTGAGAAAAGTGCTTCTTAACCTGAACGGGCTCGTTCGTTGTGGAATCTGCCGCCCATTCGGGCGTCCGATTGGTCGAACCGCTCGTTTGTACGCATTATAGCATGCAACGATGCGGATGTCTATACTTATTTCAAAATTATTTTTGGAAAGTGAAAGCGTTACATCGTCCTGGAAGCCTGGTCCGATCGGCTCCAGTTACAGAATCCATGAAAACCGGGCCATTTTGCCCTTCGTAGCGTCGCTCCTACAGATTACAAATACACATTCCAAAATACGTAAAGCATAAGCGGGGCGCGTTTAAGGCATTTTCGACGTTCAAATCGGGAATCGGCTCGGAATTTCGTGGATTTCCGCCTTGCCGGCAAGTGGGAAGCGTCATGAAAATGATCGTTCCCGGCGACCTCAAGCGCCGGGAACGTATTTGAAGCGACCAGTGCGTACACTGGTCGTTCAAAATAATACCATAAGTCAGTGAGCTGCCCGGAAATTCTGCAGAATTTCAGGCTCACGCAGTCTTATCCCTTCGCGATGAAAAGCCGCCCGGCGGATTTTCATCGCCTAGATCTTGAAGACCACCTTCATCGCCTTGCCCTCCCGCGCCAGCTGAACGCCCTCGGCGAAGGAATCCAGCGGCAGGATGTGGGTGACGAGCTTGTCGCCCGGGATGCGTCCCGCCTGCATGAGGTCCAGCGACTGGATGTGGTGCCTGGGTGCGAAGCCCGTGGTGCCGATGACCGTCAGGCCCTTATAATGGATGAGGTTGGTGTCGAGCGGCACGATGGACTTGTCGTGCGGGAGCCCGCCGAAGAACGCGATGCGCCCGCCCTTTCGCGCGGCGCTAAGCGCCTGCACCTGCGTGTCGGCCACCGGGTTTGCGGTGACGACAACGTCGGCGCCCGCGCCGTTTGTCAACCGCTTCACCTCCGCCACCAGGTCCACCTGGGAAGCGTTGATAGTCTCGTCCGGCCCGAACGCCTTCACCATGTCCAGGCGGGACTGGTTGACGTCCGCGATGAAAACCCGCTTCGCGCCGCGGGCCTTCGCCACGCAGATGTGGATGCTGCCGATGGGCCCGGAGCCGATGATCAGGACCGTGTCGCCCAGCCCTACGCCCAGCTTTTCCTGCGCGTTGATGCAGGAGGACGGCGGCTCGGCCACGCAGGCGTACTCCGGCGGCAGGCCCTCCGGGATCTTCTGAATGGTGCCCAGCCTCAGCGCCTCGGCGGGGATGGCCATGTACTCGGCGAAGCCGCCCGGCCACTGCTGGGCCAGCTCGCGGATGCTCTCGCAGAACTCGTACCGGCCCATCCGGCAGAAGCCGCACTTGCCGCAGTATACGTTGGGCGCGACGGCGAGCAGGTCGCCCACCGCGTATTCGCCGCGGTAATTTATGCCGGTTTCCACCACCACGCCCGAGACCTCGTGGCCGATCACCGCGGGCAGCGGCACGTTTTTATGGCCGCTGAACAGCGTCCTCATGTCGCTGCCGCAGAGCCCGCAGAAGGAAACCTTCAATAAAAGCCCCTCGTCCGGACAGGCAGGTTTTTCAATGGTTTGCACGGCAAAGCTTCCGGGCGCGGAGAGAACGACCGCTTTCATCATGTTGGTACACTCCTTTTTGAGCCGAATCCGATGTGCTTACATTTTAGATGATTGTATGTGAAATGTCAAGGAGCCTGTGGCGCGAGAAATTCTTGAAATTCAGCCCGAAAAAATAAAATTGCAGCTTGACTTTACAGATTGTCCGATATAAAATGTACTCATCGAGTTACATAAGGAAAATTCGCATGTTGTAACTCAATCCAGAAAGGGGCGCGGGCGGTGTCGTACCTGCTGGGGATCGATTTTGGCACGGGTGGATCCAAGGCGTGCCTGACGGACGCGGCGCTCAGTCGCCTCGCCTACGCTTTCCGGGAATACCCGATCATCACGGACCGGGCGGACTGGTCGGAGCACGAGCCGGAGGACTATTGGCGCACAGCCTGCGAGAACGTGCGCAAGTGCGTGCTGGATGCGGGCGTCGACCGCCGCGAAATCAAGGCCATCGCCATCTCCGCGGCGATGCCTTCGATGGTCCTGACCGGCGCGGACGGCCGCGCGGTGGGCCGCGCGTTCAACCTGATGGACCGGCGGGCCAAGGCCGAAGCCCGGGAGATCCTTGACAAAATCGGGCTGAACGGGTACTTCGCCATCACCGCCAACCGGCTGGAGGATCATCCTTCGATCGTGAACCTCCTCTGGATCAAGCGGAATGAGCCGGAGCGCTACAAGCGCATCCGCATGGCGCACTCCATCGACGGATACCTCACCTACCGCCTCACCGGCGTCCACAACGTCAACCGCTCGAACGCCATGTTCTTCGGTGCCTTCGACATGAAGGCGGGCGCGTTTGACCGGGGGCTGATCGAGTCGCTGGGGCTGGACCCCGGCTTCTTCCCGCCGGTGACCGACTGCCACCGGGTGATCGGCGAGGTACTGCCTCAGGTCGCGGAGGAGATCGGCCTCGCGCCCGGCACGCTGGTTTTGTCCGGGCAGACCGACTGCAACGCGGGCTGGCTGGGCGCGGGCGCGACCCGGCCGGGCGACATTCAGATGAACCTGGGCACCTGCGGAAACTTCGGCGTGGTCATGGATAACATGGACTTCCTGCCCAGCATGATCAACTTCCCTTACACCACGCCGGGCGCCTACATCGCCGTGCCCACCACCACCACCGGCGGCGTGCTGATGCGCTACCTCCGGGACAACTTCTCCCAGCTGGAGAAGTCGGCCGAGGCACTGACCGGCCTTGACGCCTACGACATGCTGAACCTGGAGGCGGAGAAAATCCGCCCCGGCAGCGACGGACTGGTGGTGCTTCCGTACCTGATGGGCGAGCGCACGCCCATCTGGGATACGAACGCCAAGGGCGTGATCTTTGGGCTGTCCCTCCGGCACACCAAGGGCCACCTGGTGCGCGCGATGATGGAGTCCGTCGCCTACGCGCTATACCACTCTTTTGAGGTCTTGTCGCCTTCCGTTCCGGCGATCAACTGGCCGCTGGTTCTCAACGAGGGCGGCGCCAAGAGCCGGCTGTGGCGCAGGATCATCACCGACGTCTTCGACCTGCCCACGGTGCTGGTGGGGAACCGCGCGGGCGCGCCCTACGGGGACTGCCTGCTGGCGGGCGTCGGCGCGGGGCTGATTCCAAGCTTCGACGCGGCCAAGGACAAGGTGGAGTACGTGGAGCCGATGGAGCCCGATCCCGCCGCCCACGCGGTTTATATGGAATACTTCGACCTCTACAAGGGGCTGTACCAAAGCCTCAAGGACCAGTTTGCGAATCTCGCGCGGATCAATGCGCGCCATCCTTAGTTACTCTTAGAAACGGGGGACAGGAACATGTACGAAATCGACCAGCGGCTCCTTAAGCGGCAGAAGGAAGGCAGGCCCATTCGCGTCGCGCTCATCGGCGCGGGCCAGATGGGCAAGGAAATCGTGTGCCAGGTGGGCCTGATGCAGGGCATGGAAATGGACATCGTGGTGGACCTTTCGACCGAAACCTGCCGCCGCGCCTACGAGGCCGCAGGCTACCAGGGCGAGTTGGTGGAGACGGACGACCTGGACGAATGCGAGCGCGCGCTCAAAGAGGGCAGGAAGGTCATCACCACCAACTATCTCCTGGCGGTCAAGGCTTCGCCGATCGAGTCGGTGATCGACGCCACCGGCAGCCCCGAAATGGGCGCGCGCATTTCGCTGGAATGCTTCAACCAGAAAAAGCACATCGTGATGATGAACGTCGAGTGCGACATCACCG
>CAZVIK010000283.1:0-4772 GCA_964627045.1 uncultured Solibacteraceae bacterium
GGTACAAACCCTTATGTTCGAAAAAGACCACCGGATCGTCGTCGCGTATGGCGGACTTGATGAGACCCTTGGCGTCGTGCGCGGTGGCCGGCGTTACCACCTTGAGGCCGGGCACGTGCGCAAACCAGGCCTCCGGGTTCTGCGAGTGGAACGGGCCGCCGCGATTGCCGCCGCCCGAGGGTGCGCGCACCACCAGCGGGATTGCCGCGCCCCAGCGGTAACGGCACTTGGCCGCGAAATTGACGAGCTGGTCGAAGCCGCAGGTGATGAAGTCGGCAAACTGCATCTCGGCCACCGCGCGGAGGCCGAACATCGACGCGCCCACCGCGGCGCCGACGATCCCGGACTCCGAGAGCGGCGTGTCGATCACGCGGCGTTCCCCGAACCGGTCCAGCATGCCTGCCGTGATCTTGAACGCCCCGCCGAACACGCCGATATCCTGCCCCAGCAGGAAGACGCTGGGGTCGCGCTCCATCTCCTCCCAGATTCCCTGCCGTATCGCCTCCAGGTAGGTGGTCTGCATGGCTCAGCGCTCCCCCGGGGCGTACACATCGTCCAGCAGCGACACGGGATCGGGGTAGGGACTCTGTTCCGCCCACTCGACCGCCTCGTCCACTTCTCTGAGGATCGTCGCGTGGAGTTCGTCGATCTCGGCCTGGCTGGCCCAACCACGCGCCCGCGCCAGGGCTTCCAGCCGGTCGATCGGGTCCTTCTTTGCCCATTCCTCGAACAGGTGCTTGGGAACGTACAGGGCGCCGTCGTGCGCGGCGTGGCCGGTCATCCGAAAGGTCTTGCATTCGACCAAGTACGGCCCCAGGCCCGCCACGGCGTGCGCCCTCGCCCGTTCGACCGCGTCGCGGACGGCGAAAACGTCGTTGCCATCGACGATTTCCGAAGGGATACCGTAGGCCGGGCCCCGGTCGGCGACGTTGGCGCAGGCCATCTGTTTCTCGACGGGGGTCGAGTAGGCGTAGGCGTTATTGTTGCAAATCAGCACCAGCGGCAACTTCATCACCGCGGCCATGTTGACGCCTTCGTGCCAGTCGCCCCGGCTGGTGGCGCCGTCTCCAAAAAAGACGTATGTGGCGCCGGGGAGACCCTGGTATTTCTGGGACAGAGCGGCGCCGGCGGCCACGGGAACGGCGGCGGCGATGGAACTGATGATGGCGACGATCTTGAGGTTTAAGTCGCCCATGTGCATGTTGCCGTCGCGGCCGCGCGTCAGCCCCCCGACGCGCCCCATGTACTGCGCGAATACCTGCCGCGGAGCCACCCCCCGCATGAAGTAGAGCGCCATATCGCGGTGGCAGGGAAACAGGATGTCGTCGGGCCGAGTGGTCAGACCGGCACCTACCGAGATCGCCTCCTGTCCCCGTCCAACGTACACGCCGCCTACGATCTTCCCCTGGCGGTACAGCTTCCGCTCGATGCGGTCTTCCACCTCGCGCATGAGCACCATATGATACAGTGCATGGCGCGCAAGGTCGGCCTCAGGATCGGGCACGGAGGCCCCACTCTCAAGGGTTTTTGGTAGCTCAACGGGTCGAACGGCGGCCATCTGTGCCCCCCAGGGACGCACACTACTCCTAAAGGCAGTAGTATACGCTATCCCAGGAGCGACTGCGCGGCCGCCAGCGCCGCCTCAAGCGAGATGGACTCTACGGGGCGGCCTCCGGAGGACACCACGTCGACCCGCTCGCCGCGCGGGCCCCAAACGGCTGGGTCTCCCGGCCCAAACAACGCCAGCACGGGGGTGCCTGAGGCGGCGGCTAAGTGTGTGATTCCACTGTCGTTTCCTATATAGAGGCGCGCTTCGGCCAGGCGGCAGGCCAATCGGAACAAGTCCGATTCGGGCGGTTCCCATTCGATGCCGTCAACCGCAGCCGAACCCGGCTCCGCCACCCAGCGGACCGGCACGCGCGGCGCGAGCCGGCGGGTCAACTCCCGGAACCGTTCCAGGGGCCAGTTCTTCTTCGGACTGCCCGAGAACGGGTGGATCATCACGGCCTCCCGGCGCGACGGCGCCGGGCACGCTAACCGGAGGATGGCCGGGGGAACGCCGCCAACCTGGAGCAGGGAATAGTCGGCCGCGTGGACGCCGGCGGCACGGTCCGGAAGGGCTTGGTGAAACTGGAACGGCAAGCCGAGGGCCGCCACCGTCCGGCGGAAATCCGCGCGGTTGGCCCCGTACCAGGAGACGATCGAGTCGAAGCTGGCAAGCGCCGCCATCAGACTCGGGGGCGGCTCAACACCGGGAAGCCCCAGGAGGTCCAGCCCGGTGGATGCGATGGACCTTGCTCGGCTGGCGAAGCGCGCCAGCGGGAGACTGGCGGCGGCGGCCCAGACTTCCGTGTATTCGGAGCGAAGATGCTCCAGTGCCGGGAGCGAGACGATGAAATCTCCGATCGCTCCCGGCCTAATTAGAAGGCGGCGCAAGCCTACTGTGCCTTGATCTCGACCGGAACGCGTACATCCACGGTCTTCGGAGGCATGCACATGTTGTCGGTGCAGGCCTGGTACCGGAGCTTCCCGGTCAGCACGGAGGCTCCCAGCGGCGTCTTCGGCGTCACGGCGAACCGCGAGACGATCTCGAACGCTCCAGTGTAGACGGAGACAGGCTTGGTCGAGAAAGAGAACGTCTCCTTTTCGGGCTTGGGGTAGACCGTGTCTCGAAGTTCCAGGTTCGGAGCGTCCCAAGTCAGCGTGAGAGGGATCAAATACTCGTCGTCCGGGGTGTTGCTGTTGACGTGGTACCCCTTCCGCAATTGAACCGACAGGGGCACGGTCAAGCCCGAGTTTCGCGACGCCGAAACCCGGGGCGGCGCGGACACTGTCAGCACCTGCCCGATCTGCGCCCGAAGGTGCAGGGCGGCGGCCAAGAGCAGCAGGGCCGCCGGTACGACCCTAAGGAGCCGATAGTAACGCTTGGATATCATTCTCGTAGTCCCGCCTGCTGACCAGGCCGATGTGAACCGAGGCAATCCGGCCCTCCCGGTCGATGAGAAAAGTGGAGGGCAGCGATGCCACTCCGCCGAACTGGTTCGCGACCAGATCGTTGCCCATCGCCATGCGGTAGTTGACTCGTTGCTCTTGCAGGAAGGGCTTGACCACGTCCCAACCGTCCTCGTCCATCGAGACGCCAAGCACGGCGAATCCCCGGTCCTTGAACCTCTGTTCAAAGTCCACAAACCAGGGAATCTCGATCTTGCAAGGACCGCACCAGGTGGCCCAGAAGTTGAGGAGAACCACCTTGCCCTTGTATTCGGACAGGCTGACGGGCCGACCGTCGGCGTCCTTCAGGGTGAAGTCCGGGGCCGGCTTGCGCGCGCCCACGGCCTTGACCGACGTCTCCGCAGACCGGCTTGCCGGCCCGGTGCAGGCGGTCGAAAGCAGAGTCGCGGCCAGGCTCAGGCCAGTGAGATAACGCGCCAGAGTCGTCAAAGACCCTCCATTTCTTGATTATACCGACAACCACCCGGCATTCCCCGCCGCCTGGAACCACGCTTTCCGTCGCTTCCTGTCTACGGCGCCCAGGGTGAACTCCGCGTGACGCCCCCCTCCAGAATAGAGCCATGCGGCGGTGTCGCAGAAGCTCTCGCACACATACTCCCGCCATCGGCGGCTGCGCGCGGTCCGGTCGCGGACTCCGAGCGCGCACTTCCGCCACTCGGCCGACCAGCCCAATTCGCCGGGCGCGCTGCGGCGGCACTCGGCCTTCACCAGGTCTTCGTAGGACCGGCGAGCCGGATTTCCGAGCCGAATCCAGACGAAGTGATACAACTCATGAGTGAGGATGCGCGTCAACTCGGGTGGTGACGCCAGCAGCGCCGAATCCAGTAGGATCTCGCGCTTTCGCAGGAAAGATCCGGCGTGCACCGCCACACCGACGGCTCCTCCGGACCGCAACTTCCCGCGATGGGCGCGGGGCTCGGACACAAATCGAACGCGCAGGGAGGGTTCCCGCTTGCCGGTCTTCAAGGAGACTACTTTACCGCGGCAGGGGTAGTGCCTGTGAACAGTTTCTCGTCCGGTATCCGGACCTGGAGGCTCTTGGTGATCGACTGCACCCAGTTGTCGACACGCCCGTTCATCAGCCCGTTGGTGACTTCCGCGCGGACTTTTTCGAGGGGCTCCACCAGGACCTCGTCGGCGCGGAAGATGTAGAAGCCGTTGGGCTGGCGGACGGGGCGGCTGATTTCGCCGGCCTTCAGGCCAAATACCGCCGTCTTCACTTCTTCGGGCAGCGAGTCCGATTGCCGCAGCGTGCCGTAGTCGCCGTCTTTGGAGGCGGAGGCCGCGTCGCCGGAGTGTTCCTTGACCAGCTTCACAAAGTCCGCGCCCTTCTGGAGTTCGGCGTAAAGCGATTCGGCCTTTGCCTTGGCCTCAGCTTCGCTGAGAATCGGCTTTCCGTCGGGGCCCTTCTGGCCGGAGTTCGGCGAAAACGGAATGTAGATCAGCTTGATGCGGGCCGTCGTGAAACGGTCCTGATTTCTCTGGTAGAACGACTCCACCTCTTCCCGCGTGACCTGCATTTCATCCTCGCGCGCCTGAAGCTGCGCCGGCGCCAACGCCATCATGCGGTTATAGGCGAGTTGTTCTTTGAGCGGGCTCTTCTGGTCCAAGCCGGCCTTCTCCGCCATCATCGCCAGCCGCCGCATCAAGCCGAACTGCTCCACCATGAGCTGCGGGTTTTGAAGCGCGCTTTCGGCCTGGCCAGGCGATAGGTTTCGCACGATCACCTGAAGCTGGACCGCCCGGATCTCTTCGCCATC
>CAZVIK010000284.1:0-3170 GCA_964627045.1 uncultured Solibacteraceae bacterium
AGAGCCTGTTTGAGGAAGCCGGGATCCCCTTCTTTCGTATGGACGCCAGCGTAGTGCCGCGCCAGGAAAGCGGCAACTTCATCGGCTGGTGGAACGTCCGCGTCCCGAAAGAGCGGGAAGCCGAGGCCCTCGAGATCGTGCGAAGTGTGGAAGGGATGCGGTAGGATTTCTCTCCGCGCCGCATCGAGCAGAAGCGGCTAAGCGGACCGCGTTACCTTCCGCCCAGTTTCCGGTAAAGCTGCATCGCCGCGCCGGATTCCTGTTGCTTACCTTGGCCGGCGAGCACCGCGGCGCGCAATTGGAGCACGCGCGGAAAGCTCAGAGCGAAGAAGGCGTCTTCCATCCCGGCCGAGGGGATCAGATTTGTCGCGACCAGCGGGGCCGCCTCAGCCGTCTTCCCCGTTTCCACCAGCGCCCAGGCCAGCAACACATCGACGCGGTCGGCCCCGGCGGGGTCCGGCAGCGGCGCCAGTTCTTTCAACACGGGGATCGCTTCGGCGAACCGGCGCGCGAGCAACAGGCGGTAGGCCGTCGCGCGTTTCTCCAATGGCGGCGGCAAGACGCCCGCGGGGACCGGCGCGCCCGAGGCGGCCAGGCACATCGCCGCCAGTTGCCGGGAAACCGGAGCGGCGGCGGTCTCGACCGCCCTTCGCGTCCAGGCGGCGGCATCCGCGGCGGCGCCCGCGTCCAGGCCCCATACCGCCATCTGCACCGCCGCCAGCGAGCGGACGTCCGGCGAGGGAGCGGCCTCTGCCGTTTTGCCCATCTGTGCCCGGCCCTCGTCGCGCCGGCCGGAAAGATACAGCCACTGTGCCTGGCGGTAAGCGAGAAGCGCATCCTGCGGGTTCAACGCCTTCGTGTAGCGGCGGAACAACTCGTCGGCCCCGGCGATGTCACCGGTCATCAGGCGCGCCCGCGCAGCCTTGTACAAGGGCGCACCCCCGAGGAACCGGGGGGCTTTTTCCGATGCTTCCAGGTAGAACTTTTCGGCCTCGGCGAAAGCGCCCGCATAGTAGTGAACCTCGCCAAGCGAGTCCAGCGGATTGGCGCTCTCCGGCGCCAGCTTCCGGTACTGCTCCAGCGCGTCGCGCGCTCCGGCCAGGTTGCCGGCAAAGGCCTCCGCGTATCCCAGTTGGTTCCAGGAGAGCGCGTCGGCGGACTCCAGGGCGAGCGCGCGCCGGAAGCCGGCGGCGGAAGCGGCGAACTGCCGCGCGCCGTAATCCTCCCGGGCCAGTTGCCGCAAGACGTCCGCGTCGGCGGGAGTGACGCGGCTGATCGCTTCGAGCGACTTCCGGCGTCGCGGCGCGTCCCCGGCGGCGGTAGCGGCCAGCAGTTCGAGTTCCGCCCTCCGCACGGGAGCGAAGCGATCGGCGTGCGGCTGCGCCCTGGAGAACACGGTCTGGACACCGGCGCGATCGCCGCGCAACAGCAGCGAGCGGGCCCAGGCGACATAGGCGCCGCCGAACTCCGGGTCGGCGGCGGCCGACCGAGCGAAGGCGGCCTCGGCCACCTCCGGCTCCCGCGCCATCCGGCCCTCGGCGACGGCGCGCCACGCGTCCAGGCTCCGCGTATCGAAGGCGTGAGCATCCGGCGACGCCCACCGGGCGATGGCGTCCGCCGCTCGCAGAAGTCCCTCGGGGAAAGGCTCGTCAACCGAAAGGACCCCGGTGGAGCGGTTGGTGCGCAGATCCTCGCGGGAGACGTGAATGCGCAGCCGGCCGGGGGCATCGGCGTAGTAGCCGCGAAGCACGGCGGTGGCCCCGTCGGCAGCGGCGTCGCGGGGGTTGACACTGCGGATCACGTGGAGCCGCGGAGAACCGGTGGTCTGCGCCGCAACGGCCTCGCTCAGAGCCCAACCCACCCAACCAAGAGAGGCGTCATCGGAGAGGTTTTCGAGCGGCGGGACGGCGAGGCGCTCCAGGGCCTCAGGCGCGCGGCGGCGGCAGCCGGCGAAGAAGCCAGCCGCCAGCACCAGGAGTCCAACCAGGAAGAGTCGCGGGACCTTCGCAGAACGAGTCATTCAAATTCGATGGTAAGGGAAATCGCTCCGGCGTGGCCTACGCCGCTCGCGGGCGGTCTGGGCGCCACGCAGGGCCCCCCCGTCGCCGCCGAGCGCCGCGCCTCGCCGCCGCGCGAGGTCATAGGACACGAATTTCCATGGACATCAACTTCTGGAACTCGGGTAACTGCTGGAGGCCGGCGAAATCCGGCTCTTCCAGGAACTTGTTCTTTTCCTTAAACCCCTCTTCGAGCGACCGGCGGATGTGACGCAGCGCATACTCGGCCTTGCCGACGCCGGCGTAAGCCTTCGCCATGTAGTAGTGGAACCGGGCCAGGTCCTCGGCGTTGCGCTGCTGGACGTTGGCGCCGGCCACGCCTCGAGCCTCGAACACCTCGGGGTCCAACTCCAGGGCCTTGCGGTAAGCCTCCATGGCCTGGTCGTAGCGCTTGCGCGCGTAAAGCGCGGTCCCCAGGTTACTGTATGTAACAGCCGAGTTAGGGCTGAGCTTAAGCGCCTTTTCGTATTCACTGACGGCGCGGCGGTAGTTTTTCTCGGCGTAGTAGGTGGTGCCGAGATTGTTCTGCGCCTCCACGTACTGGCGATTCCGCTTGAGCGCTTCCTGATAGTTCTTTCGCGCGGACTTGTAGTTCTGAAGGTGCTGGTAACAGATACCGATCTTGTTATAGAGCACCCAGCTTCCGGGCTGCTTGAGGCCCGTGGTATAGACGTCGATGGCCTCGCGGAACATCTTGCGGGCCATGAGCAGGTCGCCGCGCCGCTCGATGGAAAGTTCCGCCGGAGTGGCCGGGGCCGTCTCGGCCGCCCCGCCCTGCTGTTCGGTCCCGGCGGCCGGCGGGGCCTCCTGGCCCGAAGCCAGAGGCGCCGACACGACGGCCGCAAGGAGTGCCACAGACGCGAGGCGGAGACTCGCGGAAAGTCTCATGACGCCCTCCTTGCCTTTATTTGAACATATCGACGAGGCGGCGGAACAGGCTGCGTTTGGGAGGGGGCGCCGGGGCGGGCGGCTCGGTCTTGGCAGCGACGGTCTTGGCGGCGCGGCGGCGCGGCGGCGGTTGCCCTGCACCTCCGGCGTCGTTCCCGCCGTGCGCGCCCGTGTTTGCGGGGTAAACCACCCCGAACCCATGGGGGAAATGGCCAGGGACCCCCC
>CAZVIK010000284.1:3180-4767 GCA_964627045.1 uncultured Solibacteraceae bacterium
GCGGTCTCCCAGCCGCTCACCTGCGTGGAACTGGCCAGCGTCCCGCCATGCAGGCGGCAAACCTCGACCGGCTGGGTACCGGCGATAAACGCTTCGACCTTGGCGCCCGGGCAGCCCGAGGTAGCCAGCGCGCCGGTGGCCGGATCGACGCGCGCCAGCACGACCCCGTCGGGCGGCTCGAATTCGGTCACGTTGCGGTATTGGCGGTGTTTGTGCGCGCGCTTCATGAACTCGGTCCAGATAGGCAGGGCCGAGCGCGCGCCCTCGATGAACAACTCCTGGTTGTCGTCGAAGCCGACCCAGACGATGCAGATCAGGCGCGAGGTGAAACCGGCGAACCAGCCGTCGTGCGAGGTGCCCGTCTTGCCGGCGGCCGGGAGGTCGAACCCGCGGGCGCGGACGCCGGCGGCGGTTCCGCTGCGAACGACCTCCTGCATCAGGTCGATCATGAGGTACGCGATGCGCGGGTCCATGGCCTGCGACGTGACGGGCTTGTAAGTGTGGACGATGTTGCCCTTGTCGTCGCGGATGAGTTTCACCCAGCTCGGCTTGAGGTAGACGCCCTGGTTCACGAAGGGCGTGTAAGCGCCCGCGATCTCGATGGGGGTCACCTCATAGGCGCCAAGGGCCACGGCCGGGGTGGGCTGGATATTCAGATTCATGCCCGCGCGCTTGGCCATGTCGACGACCTTGTCGTAGCCGATCATCTCGGCCAGCCGGACGGTGGGCACGTTCAGCGAGTGCGCGATCGCGTAGCGCAGCGTGACGGGCGCGTTGGCGTACTTGTCCTCGAAATTGGCCGGAGAATAGGGCTTCTCATCGAACCAGAACGTCGTGGGCTCGTCGAGCAAGGTGGTGAGCGACGTGATGGGCTTGCGCTCCTCGGTGAGCGCGGTCTCCAGCGCGGCGGCATAGACAAACGGCTTGAACGACGAGCCGGGCTGGCGCTTGGCCAGGGCGCGGTTCAACTGGCTGACGCCATAGTTCCGGCCGCCGACCAGGGCCTTGACCTCGCCGGTCTGCGCGTCCAGCGCCACCAGCGCGACCTGCGCGTCGGGGGGCGTGGTGTTGCGGAAACGGCGCTGCCGGCGGACCTGATCGTCGACCTCTTTCATGCCGATACGCACCGCTTCGGCGGCCTCCCGCTGGAGATCCATATCCAGGGTGGTGTAGACGCGATAGGAGTTCTGCTGGAAGTCGTGCTCCTGAAATTCGTCCTGAAGACCGTTATTGACCAGGTCGACGAAGTAGGGCGCGTCCTCGGACGGAGCCCCCGCCTTGGCCACGGTCAGCGGAGTGGCGGCGGCCTCCTGGTACTGCTGCTCGGTGATATACCCGTTGTCCCGCATCATCCCGAGCACGACGTTGCGGCGGGAGCGCGCGCGGTCGGGCCAACGCACGGGGTTCGTAAAACTGGGCCGCTGGATCAGACCGGCGAGCATCGCGGCCTCGGGCAAGGTGATATCCCGGACGTCCTTGCCGAGATAGGCCTGGGCGGCCTCGCCAAAACCGCGGATGGCGAAACTTCCGCGCCTGCCCATGTCGATCTGGTTGGCGTAGAACTCGAAGATCTCTTCCTTACTGAGT
>CAZVIK010000285.1:0-4331 GCA_964627045.1 uncultured Solibacteraceae bacterium
CTTCAGCCTGTCGGATCAAACCGACAAGGTGGTCAAGAACCTTAAGGCTCCGGCGAAGATCAGCTACTACGACCGGACCAGCCGTTTCGCAGCCGCGCGGGATCTGCTCGACCGTTACGATAACCTATCGGCTCAGCTTTCGGTCGCCTACGTGGACCCGGACAAGAAGCCGCAAGTGGCCAAGTCCGAAGGCGTGCAAACCTACGGCACCATCTACGTCGAGGCTAACGGCAAGAAAGAAGAAGCGAAGGGCCTGACCGAAGAGGAGGTCACCGGCGCCCTGATTCGCGCCTTGAAGGGCGGGCAGCGCAACGCGTGCGCCGTCGAGGGAAGCGGCGAACACGGCTTGGAAGACTCCGAGCGCACCGGCTACTCCAATCTCAAGGAACTGCTGGAACGAAACAACTATACAACCCGGGTGATCTCACTTCTGGAGAAACCCGAGGTTCCCAAGGACTGCACGGTGCTCATCGTTGGAGGGCCGCGCTTCGATTACGTCGAACCCGTGGTCAAGGCGATTCAGTCCTACGTCGAAGCCGGAGGAAGGGCGCTCATCCTGATGGACCCGCCGCTCAAAATGGGCAAGGAAGACGTCAGCGACAACGCCGCCTTCGCCAAGGTGCTTGAAGGATGGGGCGTGGTCCTGAACAAAGACCTGGCTTTGGATACGAGCGGCATCGGACAGCTTTTCGGCCTGGGGCCGGAGGTTCCGCTGATCACTTCGTATGAATCGCACGCCATCGTGCGCGATATGAAATCGGTGGCCACGGCGCTGCCCATCGCGCGGAGCCTGGAGGTCAAGAGCGGCGGCAAGGCTTCGGTCGAGACGCTGTTGTCCACCTCCTCCAACAGTTATGCCACGCGCAATTTGAGCAGCCGCGAGATCGACATCAATCCGGCCCGCGACAAGAAGGGCCCCTTCGCGCTGGCGGCGGCGGGCACGATCAGCACTGGAGAAAGCGGCACACAGGGCCGCTTCGTGGTGGCCGGTTCCTCGTCCTGGGTGGCGAACTACATCGTCTCGTTCAACGGCAATCGCGACCTGGTCATGAACATGATGAACTGGCTCAGTTCGGACGAGGACCTGATTTCCATTCGCCCGAAAGAGCCGGAGGACCGCCGTCTCTCGTTGAACCGCCAGCAGATGTCCGTGGTGTTCTATTCGAGCGTCGTCGGTCTGCCCCTGCTGGTGGTGCTGGCGGGCATCGGGGTGTGGTGGCGCCGGAGGTAAGCGATGCGCATTCGAGGATTGCTGGTGGCGCTCGCCGTGCTGATCGCGCTCGGCGGCGGGGTTTATTGGTCGAACAAGGTGAAGCAGTCTGAGGAGGGAAAGCCTAGTCCCGACGCGCCGCCCGACGTTCTGAAGATCCCGGAGGATCAGTTCCAGCGAATCGAGTTGCGCAAGCCGGACACCGAACCGATCATCCTCGAGAAATCGGCCTCCGGACAGTGGGAAATGCTGTCCGGCCCCAAGTGGCCCGTCGATCAGGAGTCGGCCGGCGGCATCGTCAACACGCTGGCGTCCCTCGCCTCCTCGGCACTGGTGGAAGAGAAGGCCGAGGATGTGAAGCCGTTCGGCCTGTCGGCGCCGCGCATGGAGGTCTCCATTGCGCTGAGAGACGGGAAGACGCACAAGCTTCTAATCGGCGACGACAGCCCCGCCGGCGGTGGGAGCTTCGTCAAGCTGGAAGCCGATCCGCGCGTCTTTCTTATCCCGGCGTACAGCAAGGCGGGGATCGACAGAACTGTGCGCGAACTCCGCGACAAGCGGTTGTTGAAGTTTGAAGCGGACAAACTGACGCGCCTGGAAGTCGCCGCCAAGGGCCAGACCATCGAGTTCGGCCGGACCGCGCAGAATGAGTGGCAGATCATCCGGCCGCAGCCTTACCGGGCCGACGGCGGCATTGTGGAGGAACTCATCCGCAAGCTGGGCGACGCCAGGATGGACCCGCTGACCTCGCCGGAGGACGACAAGGCGGCTGCGGCCGCGTTTGGGTCGGGCTCGCCGGCCGGCGTCGTCCGCATCACCGACTCCGCTGGGACGCAACAGCTTGAGGTCCGCCGTGACAAGGATAAGAACTGCTACGCACGCTCCAGCGTCATCGAGGGCGTTCACAAGGTCGCCTCCGACCTGGGCGAGAGCCTCGACCGCGGCCTCAACGAGTTCCGCAACAAGAAGCTGTTCGACTTCGGCTTCAGCGACCCGGCTTCGGTGGAGGTGCGCGACGGCGCCAAACAGGCCACCTATCAGAAGCAAACGGACCGCTGGATGAGCGGGCCCACGCAGATGGACGCCGCCACCGTTAACGCGCTCATGGACAAGCTCCGCGACCTCACGGCGATCACGCTGCCCGCCTCCGGCTTCACGACGCCGGTTTTTGAGGCCAAGGTCACCTGGTCCGGCGGCCAGCGCAGCGAGAAGGTGCTGATCTCCAAGCAGGGCAACAGTTGCTTCGCCAGACGCGACGGGGAGCCGGCGGTGTACGAACTCGACCCCAGATCGCTTGAGGAGATCCAACAGGCCTTCGCAGCCATCAAAGCCTACACGCTGCCAAAGACGGACCAGAAGAAAAAGTGACCGCTGCCGGGTTCACCAACGGGCTGCTGACAGATCTCTATGAGCTCACCATGGCGGCCGGGTTTTTCGCCGCCGGAAAGAGCGAGGCCCCGGCCACCTTCGAGTTGAGCCTTCGCCGCCTTCCCCCAAGCCGCGGCTACGTGCTGGCCGCGGGGCTGGCGCAGGCCATCGAATACCTGACGTCGGTGAGCTTCTCGGCCGAGGACGTGCGCTACCTCCAGTCGCTCCGGCAATTCCGCAACGCCCCGGCCGGCTTCTTTGATCGTCTGCGCCATTTCCGCTTCACTGGCGACCTTCACGCCGTGGCCGAAGGGACTCCCGTCTTCCCGGGCGAGCCTCTGCTGCGGGTGCGGGCGCCGCTGGTCGAAGCGCAGATCGTCGAGACCTACCTGCTGGCGACGATCGGCTTTCAGTCGATGATCGCAACCAAGGCAGCCCGGGTTGCCGGCGCCGCCGGTGGACGCGGCGTGGTCGAGTTCGGCACCCGCCGCGCCCATTCGCCGGAAGCCGGCGTGCTCGCCAGCCGCGCGGCGTATCTGGGCGGATGCATCGGCACCAGCAACGCGCTTGCGGGCGCCCGCTTCGGGATCCCCGTGTTCGGCACCGCAGCACACTCCTGGGTGCTGGCGTTTCCGGATGAAGAGACGGCGTGCCGCCGCTTGCAGGAGTTGCTCGGCGAGGCGGCCACCTACATCGTCGATACTTACGACGCGCTGGAGGGGGTGCGCTGTGCAGCGGCGCTCGGCAATCCTCTCTGGGGAATCCGGCTCGATAGCGGTGACCTGGCGGACCTGGCGCGGCGCTCACGAGCGATTCTGGACGAGGCCGGCCTGCAGCAGGCGCGCGTCATGGCGACGGGCGATCTGAACGAGTATCGCGTCCGCGACCTGGTGGCGGCGGGCGCGCCGATCGACGTTTTCGGAGTGGGGACGGAACTCGCCACCTCCGCCGACGCGCCTACGCTCGGCGCGATCTACAAGATGGTGGAACTGGAGTGCGGTGGCGCCACGCGCTACACCGCGAAGTTCAGCGAAGACAAGGTCACCTATCCGGGGGCGAAGCAGGTATACCGCTACCGCGATCACGATGAGATCGCCTGCGCCGGGGAACCGCATCCGCAGGGTGCGGTGAAGCCGTTGATCCATCCAGTTGTCACTGCCGGCGAGATCGTCGAGCCGTTGCCGCCGCTCGACGAATCCCGCGCCCACGCCCGCAGGGCGCTGGAGGATCTTCCGGCCTCCTGCCGCGAGCTCGATTCGCCTGTCCCCTACCCGGTGGCGTACACCCCCGCACTGCTGCAACTGGCCGAATCTACGTGGCGGCGCCACCGGTAGGCCGGGAACGGCGCGCGGCCCTGCGGGGCCTGGGCTCCAGCGCGGGATGAGCCCGAGGCGAGTCGGCGTTTCTGTGCAGCTCAGGGGACTTTCGCGAGGCGTCGGGCCCGTCCTACGCCGGAATCTTGACCGTCTTGGCCTGGCGCCACAGGCGCTCCAGGCCGTAGAACTCCCGCGCCTGTTCGGAGAAGATGTGGACGATGAAGTCGCCGTAGTCGGCCAGAATCCACTGGGCATGCTGGTAGCCTTCCAGGCTGTAGGGCAAAGCTCCGAGCTTCTTCAACTGCTGCCCGATCTCGTCGCTGATGGCCTGCATCTGCCGGGGGTTCGAGCCGGTCGCGATCACGAAGTACTCGGTGAACGAGGTCACCTCGCGCAGGTCCAGTACCTGGATGTCGATGGCCTTCTTGGATTCGGCG
>CAZVIK010000285.1:4341-4731 GCA_964627045.1 uncultured Solibacteraceae bacterium
TACGGCGGCGAGCCATAGCTCGCCTTGGGCTTCGTCCGTCCTGGGGGCGGGTGTTTCTCTCCTCAGTGGTCCACTCCTTGCACGTATCGTACTACAATCGAAACCTTGGAGCGGCGCAGGCGATGACCGATCAGACGAAAGCAGTCCTCATTCCAGAAGTGCGAATCCAGGAGCGCATCCGCGAACTAGGCGCGCAGATCGACGCCGATTACCCCGAAGGTCCAATCTACCTGGTCGCGATCCTGAAGGGGGCGTGCTATTTCCTGGCCGACCTCAGCCGCGCCATTCAACGCCCGGTTCGCCTGGACTACAACGGCAACACCACAAACGCCAAAGCAAAACAACGAACGGCCAAGGTAAGTTTAACAATGACCAGGAAACCACCAAAAT
>CAZVIK010000286.1:0-4728 GCA_964627045.1 uncultured Solibacteraceae bacterium
ATGCTGCTGGCCCTGGATGCGGGCAATAGCAACATCACCATCGGCGCGTTCGAAGGAGACCAGCTCGCCGGGCGGTGGCGTTTGCGCACGGTCGTCGAGCAGACGGCCGACGAGTTCGGCGTTCTTATGCGGAATCTGTTCTCGCTGGCCGGGCTGGATCTGGAGCGGGTGGACGGGATCGTCGTTTCCAGCGTGGTGCCGCCTCTGGACGCCGCGCTTGAACAGATGGCGGAGAAGTACTTCCATCGCCCTGCGCTGTTTGTCACCCCGGCGACCGACACCGGCCTGAAGATCGGTTACGAGAATCCGGCCGAAGTGGGCGCGGACCGGATCGTCAACAGCGTCGCCGCATTCCACAAGCATCGCGGGCCGTGCGTCGTCGTCGATATGGGCACGGCGATTACTTTCGACGTGGTGTCGGCCTCCGGCCGCTACCTGGGCGGGTTGATCTGCGCCGGCATCGGCATCTCGGTCGAAGCGCTGTTCGCCAAGACGGCGCGGCTGCCGATGGTGGAGTTCAAGGACCCGGAGAATCTGATCGGCACCAACACGGTGGCTAGCATGCAGGCGGGGCTGTACTACGGCGCGATCGGCATGATCGACGGCATCCTGGAGCGCCTGGTGGAGAGGCTGGGGCCGAACACGAAGCTCGTTGCCACCGGCGGGCAGGCGCATCTGATTACGCGCGGGTCACGCTTCCTCAAGGAGGTCGAGGAGGACTTGACCTTAGAAGGCCTACGAATCATCTGGGAACGGAACCAGACGCCGTGAGCGAACCGGACGAGAACTGGCCGGTCAACTATTTCAACTACTTCACGGAGGTGGAGGAGCACTTCCAGCGTGTGCGCGGCACCGCGCTGTTCCTGCTTTCGCCGCTCGATTGGGCGCTGATCGAAACCTGGAAAGACTCCGGCGTGCCGTTGGAGGCCGTGTTGCGCGGCATCGACGCGGCCTTCGAAAAGTGGCGCGCACGTAAGTCGAAGGTCCGGATGGTGAACTCGCTGGCCTACTGCGCGCAGGAAGTTCTCACCGCCGCGCAGGCCATGACCGGGCCCGGGATGCCGGCGGGCCGCGTCGCGGTCGAGGCCCCGTTTGAGTTGGACGCACTGCGGGCGTTTCTTTCCGATGCCGCAGCCGATTTGCGGGACGCCGGGCCGGACTACGGGGAGATTGCCACTGCGGTAAGGCAGATTGCCGCCAGTGCCGAGGCGCACTACCAGGACCTGGAAGACCTGGAGCGGCGGCTCACGGTGCTGGAAGGCAAGATGATCGCGATCGCCCGCTCCCGCCAGAGCGAAGAAAGCCAACTGGATGCCCGCCGAGCGCTGGACGCCGAACTGCGTCCCTACCGCGGCAAGATGTCGGCGTCACAGCTGGCGATGCTGGAAACGCAGTACCTAGACCGCCGCCTGCTTGAATCCGCATCCCTCCCGCGACTAAGCTTGTTCTATTTGCGGTGAGGACTCCATGACCGAAATCGCGGGTTTGAACGGGAAGCGAAGCGGGCGCGGCCAGTGGACGCTGCTGGCGCTGCTGGTCTTTTCGATCTGCATCAACTACATCGATCGCGGCAACCTTTCTATCGCGGCGGCGGCGCCTGGCTTCCGCTCGGACCTGCTCATTGACAGCGAATCGCTGGGGCTTCTGTTCTCGATGTTCTTCGTCACCTATGCCTCGTTTCAAATCGTTGCGGGGTGGCTGATCGACCGCTACAACGTTGTTCCCGTTTTCACCATCGGCTACGTGCTCTGGTCGGTGGCCACCATCCTCACGGGGTTCGCCGGCGGGTTTGCGGGCCTACTGGCCTGGCGACTGGTTCTGGGGGTGGGCGAGGCCGTGGCCTATCCGGCATATTCCAAGTTCCTGGCCGCGGGGTTTCCCGAGGAGCGGCGCGGGTTGGCAAACTCGCTCATCGACGCCGGCTCACGGATGGGGCCGGCCATCGGCATCGTGGTGGGCGGGCAGATCGCCGCGCACTACGGCTGGCGCATGGTCTTCATCGTGATCGGTGGCATTGGACTGATCTGGCTGCTGCCCTGGCTCTGGCACATGCGCGGAAATCTCGGCGTCGCACGAGGCACCGCGCAGGGCACGGCCGGTGGGGTGAGCCTGCGGCAGATCCTCTCGCTGCGCCAGGCGTGGGGCACGTTCCTCGGCCTGTTCTGCCTCAACTACTCCTGGTATTTCGTCTTAAGTTGGCTGCCCACCTACCTGCGCGACGAGCGGCACTACTCCATGCAGATGATCTCGATCTACGGGTCGCTGCCGTTCTGGGCCGTGGCAGGCACCAGCGTGGTTTTCGGCGCGCTGTCGGACCGGCTCATCCGCGGCGGCCACACGCCGACGCGCGTACGGCTGGCGTGCCTGGGCGGCGGGCTGTCGTTGAGCGCGCTCATGATCCCCGCCTACATGATCCAGGACCAGGTAGCGTCGATGGCGCTGATGGTTATCGCATGCCTCTCGCTGGGCGTGGCGTCTTCGAATCTTTGGGCGGTAACGCAGACGCTCGCGGGTCCGGCAGCGGCGGCGCAGTGGACGGGGCTTCAGAACGCCATGGGGAACATCGCAGGGATTCTGAGCCCGTACGTCGCGGGGTTGATCGTCAGCCGCACGGGCTCGTTCTTCCTGGTCTTCGTGGTGGCCAGCGCCGTGGCCGTCACCGGCGCGCTGTCCTACTGGTTCATCGTGCGCCGGGTCGAGCCTGTCCAGTGGCCGCAGAGCGCCTGATCCGCCGAAATACTCCGTAAGGTGCCGTCCTCAATCCGCGGTCTCCTGCGCCTTGTGCGCCGCCAGCGCGTGCGCCGGCGTACCGCGATGCCACAGCCGCACCAGCCCCGCGCCCAGGTCGTCGAGGAACGTGTAAACGATCGGCACGACGATCAAAGTGAGCAGCGTCGAGGTGATCAGCCCGCCGATGACCGCCCGCGCCATGGGCGCGCGGAACTCCGCGCCGGCTCCGAGTTCGAAGGCCAGCGGCGCCATGCCGAAGATCATTGCGAGAGTGGTCATCAGGATGGGCCGCAATCGCACACGCGCCGCCTCGATGAGCGCCTCGCGGCGAGTCGCCCCGGCCCGCCGCTGGACGTTGGTGAAGTCCACCAGCAGGATGGCGTTCTTGGTTACGAGGCCCATCAACAGAATGACGCCGATCATCGACATCATATTGAGCGTGTCCTTCACCAGGTACAGCATTCCGGCCACGCCGACCAACGACAGCGGCAAAGAGAACATGATCGCCAGCGGTTGCGCAAACGAACGGAACTGGGAAGCCAGGATCGCGTAGATCAGCAGCACCGCCAGGACCAGCGATTGCAACACGTAGCCGAAGCTTTCGGTCATCTGTTCGGCTTCGCCGGTGTACAGGATGCCATAACCCGGCGGAAGGTTGAGGCTTTCGGACTTGGCCTTGACCTCGTTAATCACCTCACCGAGCGACCGCCCTTGCGTGTTCGCCGAGATGCGGATTTCGCGCATAAGGTCGAAACGCCGGATGTTGGAGGGCGCCGCCGCACTTTCGATGTAGGCGATCTGGCTCAGCGGGACCTGTGCCCGCCCGAATTGGGCCGGCAGATAAATCTCGTCCAGGTCCGCCGTACGCCCGCGCTGAGTGGGGTCGATGCGAAGCCGCACGTCGTAGCTGTCGCCGTCGGCGTCTTCGAATTTCGAGACCACCTGGCCGGCCACCAACCCGCGCACCGTCGAGGCCACCGTACCGAGATCCATCCCTAGGTCGCTGGCGGCCTTCCGGTGCAGGCCGATACGCAGCTCCGGACGGGGCGGCACATCGCTGCTGTCCACGTCCACCGCGCCGGCCGTCTCCCGCACGAGCGCTTCCAACTTCCGGCCGTAGCTCTTAAGCTGGTCCAGGTTATCGCCGCGAAGACTGATCTGAATCGGAGCCTCGGCTCCGCCCATCGAAGGCAGGCTCACCGCGGTTTGCAGGGCGGGGAATCGCTTCATCCGCTCCCGCGTGTCGGCCATGATCGCCAGATAGTACCGGCGGCTGGCCATGGGTTCCTTCAGACTCACGTAAATACTGCCTTGGTTGAGGCCCTCGCCAGCCGTGCCGCCCACGGTGGTGTAGGTATAGGCGACGCCGGGGTCCTTGCGGATCTCCGCCGCCAGCGCGCGCGCCATCTCCTCGCTGCGTTCCATGCTAATGCCAGGCTCCGCGCGATAGGTCACCAGGAAATTACCCTCGTCGGCGTTTGGCATGAATCCCGATCCCAGCTTTCCGAACAGGGTGAAACTGGAAAGAACCGCCACGGTCGCGATGGCGATCACCGTCAGCCGATGGCGGAGCGACCAGCCGAGCGTCACCGCGATCAGGTCCCGCAACCGGTCCACCTGGTCATTGAACTTCGCCAACTGCCGCGCAAACCACTTCCGCTTCACGCGGGGATCGGCGGCCGGGTCATACCAGCGCGAGGACATCATCGGGTCGATCGTGAAGCTGACATACAGAGAAACCAGGACCGCGAATCCGACGGTGATGCCGAACTGATAGAAAAACCGGCCGATGATGCCGCCCATGAAGGCCACCGGCACGAATACGGCGATGATCGTCATCGTCGTGGCCATCACCGCCATGCCGATTTCCGCCGTGGCTTCGCGCGCCGCCGTGTAGTGGTCCACCCCTGCGTGCATGTGCCGCACGATGTTCTCGCGCACCACTATCGCAGCGTCTAACAGCATTCCTAACCCCTGCTTTAGCCCAAACAGGGCCAA
>CAZVIK010000287.1:0-3892 GCA_964627045.1 uncultured Solibacteraceae bacterium
GATGTATCCGCGCTGACCCCGCAAAACGTCACCGCCATGGTCGCGGCATACAAGGAACTGGCGACCGGCGCGGATGTCAGCACGCTCGCGCCCTCTGAAATCACCGCGTACATCAGCCAGTACCTTGAAAAGGAAGGCGTAGACACCAGCAAGCTCTCTCCGTCCGCTATCACCGCTTTTGTGCTTGCCTATGAGGAGGTCACAGGCGGCGCGCTCACCACCGCGCTCACGCCGGACGACGTGACCGCCATGGTCGCCAAGTATCTGGAAGCGGAAGGCGTAGACCTCACGGCGCTCACGCCCGGTCAGATCGAGGCAATCGTCAACAGCTATGCGGAAGCTACCGGCTGCGACAAGACCAAGCTGCTGCCCTCCCTGATTGCCTACATCACCGAATATAAGGAAGCGGAAGGCGTGACGGTGCCTCAGCTTCAAACGCGAATCGTCATCACGGGATACGATTACCTCGCGTATCAGGGGCTGAAACAGAATACCGGCATGGAACTGCAAGTGCCCGTTCGCTTGGGCGAGCTTCAGCAGGGCAGCTTGGATCAACTGCTTTCGGACGGCAAGGTCAAGTTCTGGAAGGACGGCGTGGAGATTCCCATCACAGCTGTGCCGGAGGGCACGGTGACTGCGGAGACCGTCGCCACGCTTGCCGAGGACGGTACGCTGCACATTCTCATTACGCCCGAAATTACCGGCTCTCAGGAGGCCATCGACAGCGCCAGCCTAGCCGTGGATGAAGCGCTCAAACTGGGCGGCACATGGCAAGCGGCGTGGGCGGGCATTGCGCCCACCACCACCATGGATATGGTGGACAGCGCCATCTCCCGTTTGGACTCTTACCAGAAAACGCTGGACTACAACGCATGGGATAAGTTCTGGGCGTCCGTGTTCGGCGAATCCACCAATCTGAACACACTGGATACCAGCATGAAGCTGGATTTCAGCGCGGAGAGCGTTGCGGAGCTATCCGCGTATGTCGCTGAAATGGTGGCCGCTATCCAGCAGGGACAGGCTGTATCCGAAGCCGATCTTAACAACCTCCAGACCATCGTCAACTTCCTGAACGGGCTGGACGTCACCGGCACCGGCGCGCATGTGCGCGAAGGGATCGCGCAGGGCATGACGGCGGCGGGTTGGGACAGCGACGCGGAAACGGTCGCGTCCAACCTCGAAACCGCGCTCAATACCGCCCTGCAAATCCAGTCGCCGTCCCAGCGCGTGAAGCCCGTAGGCGACAATGTCGCGGCCGGCGTGGGCGCCGGTATGGCGGAGCATGACTTCTCTACGGACGCCTCCGCCATGGCGACCAACGTGGAAACGGCGGTAACTACGACGCTGACGGGCGAAACCCTCAAGGCAACTGGAACTGGTGCGGCGGAGGGACTCGTTTCCGGCATGACCGGCTACAGCATGAGCGGCACGGGCAGCACCATCGCGGCCACAGTCCGCTCCGCGATTGCGGCTAACCTCACCGGCACGACGCTTCGCTCCGTGGGTGTAAACGCCATGGCGGGCCTGAAAGCGGGCATCAACGCGGGCAGGTCGGGCGTCATCAGCGCCATGCGCAGCGCGGCGAAGGCCGCCGTGACCGCCGCCAAGAGCGAACTGAAAATCAAGTCGCCATCCGGCGTGTTCCGCGACGAAGTAGGCCGAATGTCCATGAAGGGCTTCGGTCAAGGCGTGCTGCTGGAAAGCCGCGCACAGGCGAAGATCGTTCAAAATGCGGCGCGCTTCCTGACCGGAGAGGCCAAAGCCGGGAGCATTTCCACGACCAGCAACGACAACCGGCGCACCTACAATCAATCCAGCAATGTGAACCTCTCCGGGAACACCTTCTATGTGCGCGACGAGCAGGATATCAAGTCGCTCGCTATCGAGATCGCCGCGCTCACCAAGCGCCAGCAGCGCGGACGCGGGTTGCGGATGGCATAAATAACTTGACTTATTGCGGGCGCGGAGTGATAGATACAACACGCTATCACTGGAGGTTACCTACATGAATAAGCTGGATATGGATAAGACCCTGCGGCACGAGAACTGTTTGCATTGCCCAAATAGCTTCTCGCTGCCAGCCGATGAACCTTTTGACGATGGGACGGTGTGCAAACACGACCGTTTGGTTTGCGTATTGTCCCATGAGGTCGTTTCCGACGACCATTGCTGCGCGAACCACACAAAATAGGAGGAAAAAACTATGTCGCATTTCAACGCTCTTGTGTTCTCCCGTACCCCCGAACAGGTGGACGAGCTTCTCGCGCCCTTCAACGAGTGCGTCGAACCCGGCTCGCCGTATGCCGTATTCGAGGAAGACGCTGACGCCGGTGTGGACAAGGTCACAGGGCGCAACGGCTATTGGCGCAATCCCAACGCCAAGTGGGACTGGTATGAACTCGGCGGCAGATGGCGCGGAACGCTCAAGCTTATTGATGGCAAGCGGGGTGAATTCGCTCCTCTCACCAAATACGACGATCCCGCCCGCAACCGTCCCGGCTATTGCGACCGCGCGCTTGCGGCTGATATCGACTTCTCCCGCGACGAGGACGCGTCTCAGCGCGCGCTGCGCATCTGGGAGGTCATGGTTGAAGGCGCGGAACAGACGCCGGAGGAGAAAGAAAACTTCTTCCTGCGCCTCTACAAGCCGGAATACTCTCTCCAACGGTATAACAACAAAGAGTTCTACGCGGAGTTTGAATCCAGCTTTGTTCCGTATGCTTTTGTCTCAGAGGACGGCGTCTGGCATTGCGCGGGGCGCATGGGCTGGTTCGGCTGCGACGATGTAAACTATGAAAACCTGCGGCGGTATGTCAAAGAGTTCAACGACTACCTTGCGCTTGCCGTACAACAGGGGCTCCTTGTCTCCATGATGAATCTGCACATCTAAACCCAATAGGCGCGTCGGCTTGATGCGCTATTATAATAGAAAGAATGGCATGACGTTTGCGTAATGCGAACGCTTTTTGCTTGGAGGCGATGGTATGCGTGACTGGTTTGAATGGAACGGGCAGAAATGCACGGACTACGGCATCCATGTATCGGAGCAACCGCCTGTGACCCTCGCCTCCGAACGGGCGACCTTCACCAACGTTCCCGGTCGCCCCGGCAGTCTGACCACGCTGGAGGGCGAGGATGTGTATGACGATCTGCTGCTGACCGCCACCTGCTTTGTTCAGAATCTTGACAACCTGAACGCTATCAGTCGCTGGCTCAAGGGCAGCGGCACGGTCAGGTTCGCCAATCGGCTGGAAGGACACTATCAGGCGCGGGTGGTCAATCAGATCCCCTTCGATAATATTCTGCGCGGCAACCCGCACCGCTCTTTTGCGGTGAACTTCCGCTGCAAGCCGTTTCTGTATCTGACCGATTCGCCAACATACACCTTGACCAGCAGCGGGCCGTTTATTATGAATCCCGGCAGCGTGTATTCCGAGCCAATCATCACCGTGCAGGGCAGCGGCGACATCACGCTCATCGTCGGCATGACTATCACAGAGTTGAGCGGTATTTCCGGCAGCGTCACGCTGGATTCTGTTCTTCAGGAAGCCTATAGTGGCTACACTTCCATGAACAGCCTCATGAGCGGCGAGTTCCCGCGCTTATTGCCCGGACAGAATGCGATCAGTTGGATGGGGAACGTCAGCCGAGTCACGGTGCAGGCAAATTGGCGGACGCTGTAATTCGGCTCTTTCGGATTTTACGCGAGTACGGTATAATATTGCTGTCGAAAGGCGGTAAAGCGTCATGAGCAAGAACAGCAAGATTTGCCCTAACTGTGGACGAAAGATGAAGCAGCAGTTCATTGGTTTGCAGCACTGCAAGTGTGGAATGAGCTGGCAAAAGGGAACGGGCTTTTTTGAACGCTCAACCGATATGGTCTTCTGCTTAA
>CAZVIK010000287.1:3902-4647 GCA_964627045.1 uncultured Solibacteraceae bacterium
GCGTGTTCATGTCGGGAACAAAGGGAAAACGAAGCAAGTACCCACAATTCGATTCGACGATTGATAAATGATAAGCGACAGCACCATCCGATACGGGTGGTGTTTTTGTTTGTCGCGAAGGAGGTGACTGCCCATGATCTGCGTGTATCCTGCCAACTGCACGGACTTCTCCACCAATGGTCTGGGGTTGGTCGAGCCTCAATCCTGTACCGTTACCGAAACGCTCAACGGCGAGTATGAGCTGACGCTCGTTCACCCCATTGACAACAACGGCAAGTGGGCACGGCTCACCGAGGGCAATATCCTCCGCGCGCCCGTGCCCGCCGCCATGACGCCGCAGGTAGGGCTGGTCGCACAGCAATATCAGACCACAACGTATGACATCCTCGTCTATAAAGTCACGACGAATTCCGGTCCGCTCCATCTGCGCTCCGGCAGAGGTACGAAGTATCGAATCCTTGGCAAGTACAAGAAAAACAGCGAGGTCATCGTACTGGATCGGTCGACCAGTTCCAGTTGGTTCGAGGTCACCTGCCCGGACGGAAAGCACGGGTATATGTCCTCCGAGTATCTGACGTATTTGCGAACGGATACCGGCTACCGGCAGAACAACGTGGGCTTTCAGAATCAGACCATCGAGCCGCGCCAACTGCGCGACCAGCCGTTTCGCATCTACCGTATCGTGCCGGAACTGACGAAGATCACAGTCTACGCGCGCCACATTTTCTATGACCTGCTGGACAAC
>CAZVIK010000288.1:0-4640 GCA_964627045.1 uncultured Solibacteraceae bacterium
TTGTTGAAGTCGCCGTGCTGGTCGGTTTCGGCCGCCTGGCCTTCGGCGTACCGCTCCGTGGCTCTCTCGCGGCCCTCGCGCTCCTCTGCCTGCTCGGCTCGTTGACCTTCAGTGCGGTCGGCCTGTTGTCGGGCAGCCGCGCGAAGACCATTGAAGCCGCCTCCGGCATCATGAACCTGGTGATGATGCCCATGTGGGTGCTCTCCGGCGTGTTCTTCTCGGCCGAGCGGTTCCCCGACGCCCTGATGCCCTTCATCCGCGCCCTGCCGCTTACCGCCCTCAACGACGCGCTCCGCGCCAACATGCTGCAAGGCGCCGCCCTTGTGGACCTGGCGCCTCAACTCGCCGTGCTCACCGTTTGCTGCCTGGGCTGTTTCGCCGCCGCCTTGAAGCTGTTCCGCTGGAGCTGACGTTGTGCGCCGGGCCCGGGAACCCCGGAGAGCCGGACTGCGTACTCCACTGTTGTGAGCCGCAAACGAACGCCGAAGCCGCATCCGCCTGCGCCGGAGCCGCGGGCCGCCTCCCCGCGCCGCCCCTTCTCGCGTGAAATCGCCGAGTGGGCCGTCACCCTGGTGATGATGCTTTTCTTCACCGCCATGATCGCCCAGCCCTACGTGATTCCCAGCGGCTCCATGGAGAACAACCTGTTGCCGGGCGATCACGTCATCGCCGACAAGCTGGTCTACGCGCCGCCCGGCTCCATCTCCCGGCACCTGTTGCCCTACCACGACGTGAAGCGCGGCGACATCGTGTGCTTCCAGTGGCCCGGGGACATCCGCCAAACCTACGTCAAGCGCATCGTCGGCGTCCCCGGGGACCGCATCCGGATCGTGGCGAAGAAGCTGTTCCTTAACGGCCGGCCGGTCGACGAACCTTACGTCGTCCACAAGACGAACTTCACCGTCGGCTACCGCGACGATTTTCCCTCCGCGCCCCTCTCCGAAGTCACCGAAGCCGGCCGCCGCATGCTCGCCGAACACGTACGCGATGGGGAACTGGTCGTCCCGCCGGGCCATTACTTCGCCCTCGGCGACAACCGCGATCTATCGCTTGACAGCCGTTTCTGGGGCTTCGTCCCGCGCGAGAACATTACCGGCAAGCCCGTGCTCGTGTGGTGGTCCTACGACGCGCCGCGAGAAGAACTGGAGCGGCCCGGCATCAGCCTGGACCACGCCATCGACCTCGCCCTGCACCTCTTCACCAAGACCCGCTGGGACCGCACGTTGATGCTGGTGCGGGGATACCCGCTCGAATAGCGCCGTCCGGCACTCAAAGCTCGACGCATCCTCTGCGGCGTTACTGCCCCGATAGTGCGCGTGTGCCGGTTCGACGCACAGCGGGCGCCTGCACGGCTGGCGCGGCGGTAAACACAGACTCCAACGCCGCGCGCCGCCCCGTCATGGCAGCCTCTTCTTCTCCAGCTTCCACCTGGCGTCGGTGCACAGCCCGCATGCGGGCCCAGCCCACACCTTCCCGGCCGTCGCGTCGCCCTTGAGCCGCCACTTCAGCCACGCTACGGCCACCTTCCCGAATTCGCCGCCGTCCGGCTCGCGATAGGTCCCGCCGTGGCCCACGTCCAGGTTCGCCATCGCCACCGGCACCGTCTCGATCCGCCTGAAGTCGTCCGACGCGTTCGGATACGCGATGTCTTTCTCCCCGCCGATCACGTAAGCCACCGGCGCGTGTAGCCGCTTCAGAATATCCTTCCCGATGTTCACCGGCATCGCCGGCGCTCCGGCCGTGGTGTTTAACACTCCGCTATTCATGATGACCGACGTCGTCACACGCGGATCCGGCGATACCTCCAGCGCCTGCAATCCTCCGCAACTCTGTCCCATCACCGCGAACTTCGCCGGGTCCAGTTTCCGGAAGTACTTGCTCGCGGGACGCCCGTTCTCCGCCGTTGCCCAATCCAGCGCCTCCAGCAGTTGCGCCGAGCGCGTCTGCCGCGAGGATGCTGCGTCTCCGGCCGCCTCCAGAGGCCCGATGGCCGCCACCAGGAAACCATGCGAAGCCAGTTCCGCCAGGAACGGCAAAAACCCCCGCGGCGAGTTGGCGCAGCCCCCGTTGGCCCACGCCACCACGGGCAGCGGATTGGCCGGCCCGAACGCGCTCAAATCCTGGGGACGAAACACCGTGTGCCCCGGCACGCCCGCATCCCCTTCGGAGATCGCCCTGTGCGGTCCGCTGCCCGCCGGCGCAACCGTATCATCCGCTGAAAACAGCGGCAAACAAACCAACATCAGAGCCGCCAATTTGCTCATGCATCCCTCCCCTATGGCGCCACGCACTCGTAGCTATCCGCCAGATTGGCATCGCCCGCGCCCTTATACTTCGGATACTGCGGATACCGGCACAGCGGGCGCGAACCGAGCACCGGCCCCGGCTGTTTCATATCCCGCCGCACCAGGATCACCGGTTCCGGCGGCGCCGTTCCGCGCTCCACCCAGTCCTGCAAGTGCGTCGTCAAATCGTGGAACTGCGGCAGCGGCACGCCCCTGGCGCTAGCGCCGCTCAACCCGTGGCCCGCGTTCGGCATCACGTACAGGCGGACGGACTGGTCCACCGCCGCCTTCCCGTGCCGCGCCACCACCCGGTCGTAGAGCCGCATCATCGCACGCGGATTGGCGATGTAATCCGAGTTCGCCGTGATGATGATGAGCTTGCCCTTGCGCTTCAGCCAGCCCGACCAATCCTCGCGCACATCGAGCAGATCGGAATTGGCCTGGATCTGCGGCTTCAGCCTCGCAAAGTCGAAGGTGAGCAGGTTGAACTCTTGGCTTCCGCCCAGCCGCCCGCGCTGCGCCGCCGCGCCGATTCCCGCGTTGAACGCCGCCGCCTGTTTCACGTCCGGCTGTGTGTTGGAGAGCAGCCAGCCGAAAGCGCCCTCCAGCCCCGTGCCCCATCCCGGCCAGTCGCTCTCGCCGTTCGCAAGCGGATAGCCGAAATTCACCGCCGCGTGGAACGAATTCACCGTCGCCATCTGCGCGTCCGACAGACAATCGTTACCGGTGTCCGCGCCGCCCGCGCAACGGATCGCCCCGAGCGGGTTCGGCGTCTGCGCCGGGTCCATACGCTGGTTGCAGGCCATGTAGTTGCTGATGACGCCGTCTTCCAGCCCGTCCAGCGCGTCGCACTGCCTCAGGATCTCGTCGCGAATCGCGTTGGCCTTTGCCGGCGGAACCCACGCGCCCGGCTTCAGTTGCGCCACGCCCTTGACGGTCGGGTCGATCAGCAGCCCGCCGAAGTACGCCAGCGGCACCGCCGCGATCACCCCGTCGTAGTCGCGCGCGTAGCGCGTGGCCGCCATGAGCGCCTCGCGCCCGCCCTGCGAGGTTCCCGCGAAATAGGACACCTTCGGCGTCACGCCGTACATCATCTTCAACACGGCGTAGGCCGCGTCGTGCGTCTTCTTCAACTGCTCGTAGGCGAAGTTCCGCCACGACTCTTCGTTGACGATCCACGCATTCGCCGCCGCCATCGCCGCCGGATCGGGCGCCTGCCCCCGCGCCATCGGAGGATTCTGATGCCCGGAGTCGCTCCCGTACAGTGCGAAACCCCGGCTGAGCAGCGTTGGCGCATCCGGTGCGGCTCCGATGCCGCGGAACCCCGCCAGCATCGGGATCACACCATTATTCCCGCCTCCTCCCAGATGCCAGCTCTTCTGATTCCACACCGCCGGCACCGCCACCCGGAACTGGATCTCCGGCGCTTTCGGGTCCACAGGCGCGATAGCTCCCGTGATCGTACAGGCGTCCGGGTTCGTGCTCGCCACGGCCTCGCGGATCACCGCGCCGCCGGTCCGTAACCCGATCGCCTTGGCCGCGATGGTCTTTCCCTTCATCGACGCGCACTCAACCTTCGGCCGCACGTCCGCGTACACCGCCAGTGCGGCCCCCAAGAGAACTAGTACAACTCTCATCGCTTGATGCTCCTGTCTTCGATGTTCCACCACCTTCGGCCGCACACGCCCGGCCCGGTTCCTACTTCGAAAGCAGCGTCATCGTCCCGTCCCAGGTATCCACCTTGCCGGCCGTCTCCTGGTCTTCCGGGAACCACGTCGATGTCACGTTGCGGCTCTCCGTGTAGAAGATGAAGCCGTCCCGTCCCATCATGTGCAGGTCGCCGAAGAAGGACTGTTTCTGCCCGGTGAACCCGAAAATCCCCACCGGCACGGGAATGCCCACGTTGATCCCCACCATCCCGCCGTGCGTCTCCTTGGCGAAGCGCCGGGCGTAGTAGCCGCTCTGCGTGTAGATCACGCTCCCGTTGGCGAAGCGGCTATCGTTCATGATCTTCAAGCCCTGCTCGAAGTCGTCCACGCGCTTGATGCACAGCACCGGCCCGAAGACCTCTTCGCGGCCCACCGCCATCTCCTCGGTCACGTGGTCGAAGATCGTCGGCCCGATGAAGTATCCCTTTTCGCAGCCGGCTGGCGGCGTTGGATTCCGTCCGTCCAGGATCAGCTCCGCTCCCTCCTGGATGCCCTTTTCGATCCAGTTCAGCACGTAGTCTTTGTGCCCCTGGTTCACCACCGGACCCATACCGGTGGCTTTGTCGTACGCCGCGCCCAGCTTGATCTCCGAGGAGTACTTCACCAGCAGCGGAATCAGTCTATCAGCGATGGCGTTCTCCACCAC
>CAZVIK010000289.1:0-3072 GCA_964627045.1 uncultured Solibacteraceae bacterium
TTAGGCCATTTGTCTATCAAAAAACACCGAAACTCGATGAAATATGCGGGTTAAGTACCACAGCTTCCGGGCGAGCTTCGTCTCGTTCGTCTTGCGCGCCGGGTATTCCACCTCGGTGGCTCAGGACATCCGACATACGATGCCGCACCAGACGCCCCGTGGGGTAGTATCTCGGGCCGCGCGACTGCTGCCGCCACAGGGGCCGCCTGCCACGGGCAATCATACGCTTCCCTACGACTTCGTAGTGATACGCTGCGAAAAAACACCCACCCCCGAGGACGGCGAGTCTCCCTTGGGGTGGGCATCTTGAAGCATCCGTGCCGTGTGCGGATCGACTGCCATGAGTCGTCGAAACAGAATCCTTCCGATGTACGCGAGGGACAGCGACCCGATGAACCGCGCGACTTCCATGTCCATGTCTACTCTTTCCAGAAACAGGCGGGAGGAACAAGCGGATTCGGCACGTTAGCGCTCTGCCGCTGAGTTACCCCTTGTCATCGAAAGGACAGGGGGGGGCCGGACTCGAACCAGCAACCCGCGGCACCGGACGAAGTATCCGTTCCCTGCGGTCTGGACGTAGGCTCACCGTCAATCCCTGCGGCTCTTGCCGCCAGGGCAATTCCAAAGTCATGCCGGGAGGACCTTCAGGAGGTAGTCTTCGTCCCAGCCGGCTCGCAGGCGTTTGAGTCTGATGCCCACTTTCTCGGTGGTCTCTTGCTTGAGCAGGTTCAGAGCGATGCGTCGCAGTCGCGAGAAATTCTCGGCCGCGTAGCCGTTGCGAATCCGGCCGGCATCTTCGTTGAAGCGCACGTCCAGCAACTCCAGCAGCTTCGGGATGGCGGTGATCTCGTTGCTTTTCGCCTACGCGGCCAATTGTCCGAACACCAAGCCGTTGGCCGATGACCAGGCACTGATCATGTGAATCGCCGCCTTGCCGCTGGCCCGGGCAAACTGAGCCACCTCCTGCCAATTGTCGGTACAACAGATCACCGCCAAAATGTCAATGATGACCAACGCGCTCAACTCATGCCGTCGCCCGCGTCGACACCGCGGGTCCGGCAACCCACCGAAACACAGCCGAATCGACTCGATAACCATCCTTGGCCTCGTGGTTCTGTGCGACCATTGCACTTCGTAACCATCGGCCAATTCAATCCTTTGCGATTACCGCGTATCGACTTTGCGTTTGCCCTGCCGGGACGAGGGGTGGTTGGCCGAGTAGTCACAGGCCATTGCTCACTTTGATCGGCAGGGGCCATCATCACTCGTACCAGTCCGGTCCGTACGGACATCATTAGTTTGACCTGTACCGGCGGCCGCCTGTGGCAGTTCCCGAGGGGGTGTCTCCAGAAGACCGTGCCGGGCCGGATGAGCAAGGAACGGGCAATCCTTTGGGGACAGAGGCGACGCCTTTCTTGCACCGACTGGTAAAGCACTGCCTGGCAGAGTACAATCAGATACGGGTTGTGGGGGATCATGTGTCGGTCTGGTGCGGGTGCGGCGATGGCGCAGGAAGACGAGCACAGGAACGACGAGGCCGGAGGGGTGAGGCCGTTCTTCTCGGGGGGCGAGGGAGATCCTACAGCTTCTTACGACAGTGTGGCGATGGGACCCGGGGCTCAGATCGGGCCATTCAAGCTGCTGGGCATCCTGGGCGAAGGCGGATACGGAATCGTTTACCTCGCCCAGCAGGAAAGGCCCATCACGCGGCGTGTGGCCCTGAAGGTCGTCAAGCCGGGCATGGATTCCCGGCAGGTGATCGCCCGCTTCGAGGCGGAACGACAGGCCCTGGCTCTGCTGGACCACCCGAATCTCGCCCATATCTACGATGCCGGGACAACCGAGGCCGGCCGGCCATACTTCGCCATGGAACACGTTGAGGGCTTGCCCATCACCGAGTACTGCGACAGGGAGAGGCTTTCCATCAGGGACCGACTTGGGCTGTTTCTCCAGGTCTGCCACGCCGTTCAGCATGCCCATCAGAAGGGGATCATCCATCGCGACCTCAAGCCGTCCAACATCCTCGTGATGACCAGCGATGGCAAGCCTCTGGTCAAGGTCATTGATTTCGGGATCGCCAAGGCCCTGGCGCAGCCCCTGACCGACAGGACGCTCTACACGCAGCAGGGGCAGTTCATCGGGACGCCGGACTACATGAGCCCCGAGCAGGCCGAGATGAATGCGCAAGGCGTAGACACCCGCTCCGACGTCTACTCGTTGGGTGTCGTGCTGTACGAGCTGCTAACCGGTGTTCTCCCGTTTGATCCCGATGAACTGCGCACGGGTGGATTGGCCCACATCCAGGCCGTGCTGCGGAACCAGGAACCGAGGACACCGAGTACGCGCCTGACCAGTCTTGGCGACGGGCTCGCCCACATCGCCGAGCGGCGTCGAACCGACGCAAGAACACTTGCCAAGTCTCTGCACAGAGAGCTGGAGTGGATTCCGCTCAAGGCGATGCGCAAAGAAAGCTCGCGCCGCTATCAGTCGCCGTCGGAATTGGCGGATGACATCGAGAACTATCTCGAAGGCCGGCCCTTGTCAGCCGGCCCGGAGTCGGCAGCCTATCGCATCAGGAAATTCGTTCAGAGACACCGAGGTTCAGTCGCGGCTGCGGCTCTGGTCGCAGCGTCTCTGCTCGTCGGACTCATTGCCACTTTGCGAATGTACGTTGTTGCAGCGAAGGCCAGGCGTGTTGCCGAGACAAGCCAGGCAGGAGAAGCAGCACATCGCCAGGCTGCTGAGCAAGAGCGCAACCGAGCCATCGGGGCCGAGAAGGAGGCCAATCGTCGTCTGGTGGATTTCTACGAGGAACAAGGACGAAGGTACGCGGAGTTGGGGGACCTCGACCGAGCCCTGGTCCTGCTGGCAGAGGCTTTGAAGAATGACAGGGAAAGGTTGACCGCCCGACTGCTCGCGGAGGAATGTCTCCGAAGACATCCCGATCCCAACCTTCACGATGGGGCCGGCCTGCGTCCGTGGGAAGGTGAGCGACTCGGGGAATCTGTCGGCTTTGCCACCAGTCCGGACCGCAAGTACATTGCCTTCTCAAATGAAGGTAGCCAGGTGGTA
>CAZVIK010000289.1:3082-4588 GCA_964627045.1 uncultured Solibacteraceae bacterium
TCGATACGGAGACGGCGAAAGAACGCATCCAGATCGAGACAGGGGAAGTCTCACAACTCGCCTTTGTTCCGGGCAACCGCTATCTGATTGCCAAAGTCGTTGAGACGGAATCCCACCACGCGATACGTATCTTCGACGTGGACAGGGGCGAGAGGATAACATCGATCCAACGCGCGAACGTGCGGATCGACGAACTCATGACCTGCCTCCACGGATTGCCCATAGCGCGCAGCATCGTTGAGGAATCCTACAACGCCATCTTGATCGGTCCGGACGGACAGTGGATGGCTTTCGTCGATGCTGAATACACCGATGATGGACCGGAATCATGGGTTGTGCTCTGGGACTTCACCGCCAGAGAACTACGCACCTGTTCGCGGTTCGCCCACGAGAGCCTTTTACTCGGTCTCCGAATCAGACCAGGCGGAACCTCGTCCGCGCTGGTGGCTCTTGACTGTCAGCAGATGTGTCATCTGTGGAGCCTGCCTGGGCTCGGGCGCTTGGAGAGCTTCTACTATGGGGTAGTAGACGGGGCCATGAGCAGCACCAGGACGATTGCCTGCAAACCCGACCATGTCATCGAACTGGTGGATAGAATGGGGAACCGAAAGATGCGCAGCATCTCCCGCGTAGGTGCTTTCGGCTTCAGCCCCGACGAAGCACGTTTGGTCACGATACCCCTGTGTGCGCCCTCCAACGAGGCGGGAATTGGTGACGGGATTGTGGCGGCTGATCTCTGGGATACGCGTCAGGGTGATCTCGTGGCCCATCTGGTGGGTCCGCCGTTCGACAACTGGCACTTTTCACCAGACAGCAGGTTCTTCGTCACCGAGCACCGTGACCGCAAGATCTGTGTGTGGGCTCCCGACAGTGGCGCATTGCTGTTCTCAGTCTCTGCCGAACTGAATCAGAGCTTCGCCGACTTAAGTGGCGACAGTTGCTGGCTGGCCACACACGACTGCGATCCTGGACGGACCGTGACGGTATGGAACCTCCAAACAGGGGCGACGTTCCACCCCTATGATACTGGCGTGTCAGGAGAAGACCTGACTGGCGGATGGACAATAGGACAGATCGACAGGGTCTTCTCGTTTTCGCACGCCTCTTCCGCGGTGCTACTCCGTTTCAATGCAACTGGTTCCGCGTTCATTTGCCGCTCGGGGCTGCTGCCCTTCTTGTCAGGAACCTCGCGGGCCGAGGACATCGCGGAACTCGTGTCGAGGCATGTCGAGCTTCGGATCGATGATGGTCGCATTCGCCCGGCCTCGCAGGAGGAGATATGGCTCGCCTGGCGAGAGCATTGGAGGCGGGGGAATGTCGGGCGAAGCGCGGAGTTTGCAGACTGTCTGCTGAATCTCACCTCCCATGCGTTGGCACAAGATGACCTCAACCAGGCTTCTACATTCCTGCGGGAATGCCGCGATGTGCTGCCAAGAGGCCATGAGGAACTGGCTAGCAGTCCGTTGAAGAATTCATGAAGCCAGAAGCCCCAGTTGCGGGAGATGC
>CAZVIK010000290.1:0-4576 GCA_964627045.1 uncultured Solibacteraceae bacterium
GGATCGCGCGCGCCACGTCGCCGGGTTCGCCCATGCGGCGCTGCGGCAACAGGCCCCCGGCGATCTTCTCGTCGTAGACCTTTTCGACCGCCTGAATCATGTCGGTGCGCACGATGCCGGGGCGTACCTCAAAGACCTTTACGCCCGCCGCCGCCAGCCGCGCCGCGAACAGCGCCACCGCCATGCTCAGCCCCGCCTTGGACACGCAGTACTCGCCCCGGTTCACCGACGCCGTGTAGGAGGAGATCGACGTGACGAACACGATGCGCCCGTCGCCCTGCGCCGCCATCTGGCGCGCGAACTTTTGCGTCAGGAAGTACGGGCCTTTCAGGTTCACCCCCAACACTTCGTCGAAGCTGTCCTCGGTGGCCTCCAGGATGTCGCGGCGCTCGCGCGGCGCCATGCCCGCGTTGTTCACCAGCAGATCGGCGCGGCCGAAGCGGTCCATTGTGAACCGGAACAGGGCCTCGCGGTCTTCGGGTGAACCGATGTCGCAACGGAGAATCTCCGCGCCCGTCTCGGCCTTCAACGATTCGGCGGCGTCCACGCGCCCCCGGTAGGTGGCCACCACCTGGTGCGTCTTCGCCAGTTCGCGGGCAATGGCGCGCCCGATCCCCCGGCTGGCTCCCGTGACTACGGCGACTGGCATGTGTTCGCGCTCCTGGCGCCGTCTCTCTCCACCCCGACGCGCCGGAAAACCGCCTTCGGCTGTCTCCGCCATTCTACTCCGAGGCCGATCCGTTCTACCGGAACCTCCGGCGAAAAGAAACGCAACACCGTGTCCGTCGTCGGATGGAACTCCAGCGCCGGCGCGATCAACAACAGCCTGGGAGCCTCGCGGCGGATCTCGATCCCCGGGAAGTAGCCGCGCGTGGTGAACTCCCCTCGCTCCAGGTGCCAGCGCACCCGCAGCCAGTAGTCCAGCGCCTGTAGCGGGAGCTGTATGTCCTCGGCCGCTTTGAGGTCCAGCACCGCCAACCGCCCGCCGCGCTCCGCCGCCAGCAGGTCCACCACGCCGCGCTCGCCTCCCGCCAGCGTCGGCGTTTGCCCGTAGACCGGCTCGGGAACCAGCGCGGCGTCGATCTCCTCGATGTGCGCCCGCACCATCGACTCCAGCCATCGTTCCGGATTCCTCCGGTACAGCGGGTTCGCGCGGTCCCCGGCTTCCGGCGAGCGCAGGCGCGCGAGTTCCCGGGCGAGCGCCTCGATTTCCGCCAGGTTCTTTTCCTGGGCCGCCTGCTTCCGCTCGATTCCGAATCGCAGCCGGTCGCCTTCGGCCCAGGCGAACTCCAACCCGTGAACGCGCAGGCTGAGACCGCCGCCCGGCTTGGGTGCCAACTCCACCTCGCCCGCCCCGGCCAGCCGCGCCACCCAGTCCTGCACGCGGGCGCTCAATGCCGTTCTCGGATTCCGGAACGCTTGCAGTTTTGTATCGACGTTGCCCCGGTCGCGCGGGTCCACCGGCGCCGAGTAGCTCTCGGGTGAGTAGACGTGCACCTCGTAACGCCCCGCGCGTGCGTCCAGCCATTGCACTCGCAAACATGCGCCGAGTTCATGGCCTTGCGGAAGGAACACCGCGAGTCCTTGGATGGCGAGATCACTCTCGCGCCGCCGCAGATAATCCAGCCAGATCAGCCCGAAGCTCAACGCTCCGTCGGGAGCCGGGCCTTCGGGCGGCGCGCCGATCGCGGCCAGCCCGCTGCGCCCGTGCCGCAGGAAGGCCCTCGGATACAGCCCCGAAAGAGTGTGCTCCAGGTCCAGTTCGATGGAGAGTTCCTCCATTTTCCAGTCCGGGTAGGTGCGCCCCAGCATGTCGCCGAAGCGCTCGCGGAACGCGAGACGGCGCCCGCGCGCCGCCGTTCCCGCTTGCGACGGATGCGCCAGGTCCGCCAGCAGCACCTTCCCTTCGCGATTGGGAAAGACCGAGACGGTGAGTTCCACCTTGCCCGGCTTCTCTTCGGCCAGGCCGAGAACGCGGCGCGCCAGGTGGCGGCGTTCGTCCCAAACCTGAATTATGAGTGAATAATTATTCATTTTGATGAGATAATTATTCACTTCCAGGGGGTATGGCTCCTCACCGGGCTCCAGGAGGATGGGTTTGCGGCTGGCGGTGAGAAAACGCTCAATCGCCGCACGGGCTTCGGAAGGACCCCGTGGCCCGTGCCCCGAGGGCGGGGCAGGCATGCGTCCTTATTGTAGAATGTCGTTGGTGCTAAAGCAAAGAATCCAAGCCGTGGAAGAACGGATCCAGCGCGCAATTGCGCGTGCCGGCCGGCGCCGGGCCGACGTCACCCTGGTCGCGATCACCAAGCGATTTCCGGCGGAAACCATCGTCGAGGCGTATGAATTGGGGCTCGGCCATTTTGGCGAAAACTACGTCCAGGAGTTCGAAACAAAGGCCCCGGCGCTGGCGGATTTGAAAGAGGCGCGGTTTCATTTCGTCGGGCATCTGCAATCCAACAAGACCCGCCGGGCGGCCGAGCTCTTCCACACAATTGAGACGGTTGATTCGGAGAAGATTGCTCGCAGAATAAATGACATAGGGAACATTGTGGAAGTGATGCTTGAGGTAAAGCTCAGCCCCGAACAGGCCAAGAGCGGTGCGTGTCCCGAGCGAGTTTCCGCCCTGGCCGAGACGGTCCGTTCGCTGCCGAATCTAAGGCTGGCCGGGTTGATGACCATGCCTCCGTGGACGGAAGACCCGGAGGCCTCCCGCCCCTATTTCCAAAGGTTGCGCGCGCTGGCCGAGACCTGCGGACTGCCATGCCTTTCGATGGGAATGAGCCACGACTTCGAGATCGCCATCGAGGAAGGCGCCACGCACGTGCGCGTCGGCACGGCGTTGTTTGGAGAAAGGTCCTACGCGTGACCGTTGGCTTCCACTCGCCGCTGCCGCCGGTGGCCTCGGGCGTCGCCGATTATGCCGCGGCGCTGCTTGCGTTTCTTCGGCGGCACGGTTCGATCACCGTCGAAGGTAACGGTTGCGATGTGGACCTCTATCACATTGGAAACAATCAGCTTCATCGTCACATCTACCAGCGCGCTGTGAGCCGCCCCGGCGTCGCGGTGCTGCACGATGCGGTGCTGCAACCTCTTTTTTTGGGCTGGATGGACCGGGAGGCCTACATCGCGGAGTTCGTCCACAATTACGGCGAGTGGCACCGTGAGTTGGCCGAACGCTTGTGGGACTCCCGCCGCCGGGCTGGGGTCGCCGAGGAGTATTTCCGCTATCCGATGTTGAAACGCATCGCCGAAACCTCCCGGGCCGTAGTGGTGCACAACCCGGCGGCTGCGAGGATGGTCCGGCGGCATTGTCCCTCGGCGCGAATCCGCGAGATCCCGCACCTTTGCCTGCCGTCGGACGCCGATCCGGTGGAGGCGGAAAGGTTGCGGGCGTCGTGGGGTTTTCCGGGTGGTTGCTTCGTGTTCGGCGTACTCGGATTCCTTAGAGAAACCAAGCAGTTGCCGCTGGTTTTGAAAGCGTTGGATGCGGTAACGGGACGTGGAGCGAACGTGGGGCTGGTGGTGGCGGGTGAGTTTGTTTCCTCCGACCTGGAGCGCCTGGTGACGCCGCTGCTTGCGCGCCCCGCGATCCGCCGCGAGCCATGGAGCGACGCGCGGCGGTTTCAGGCGATCGGCGCGGCGGTGGATGCCTGCATCAATCTGCGCCAACCGGTGGCGGGCGAGACCTCGGGCGTCGCTGTTCGGATGATGGGCCTGGGAAAACCGGTGATCGCGAGCGACGGTGAGGAGACGGCGGGCCTGCCTCGGGAGGCCTGCCTGCGAGTGGCGCCCGGGGTTGGGGAACTGGACGAACTTACCGAATACATGCTGTTATTGGCGCAATCGCGTGGCCTGGCAAGGGAAATCGGCCGTGCGGCGGCCGCGCACGTGCGTGCGGCGCACGCGCCGGAAGCGGTAGCCGCCGCCTACTGGGAGCTGCTGTGCGAGTGCCGAAACTGATCTTCGCGTGGTTGCTGCTGGCGGCCGCGGCCGCGGGGCAGGGCTTCGACCAGGATCTCGGCGTTACCGTGCCGATGCGCGACGGGGTCAAGCTGTCGGCCAACGTCTTTCGCCCGCGCGGCGACCGGCGTGTGCCGGCGGTTCTCGTACGGACGCCTTACGGGAAAGGTGCGGAGTTCCAAAGCACCTACCGGCTGTTCCTCGACAACGGCTACGCCGTGGTGATCCAGGACGTGCGCGGGCGCGGGGCCTCCGGGGGCGTGTTTCGGCCGATCGAACAGGAAACCAACGACGGCGACGACACCATTCATTGGATTGCCGCACAGCGCTGGAGCGACGGCCAGGTGGCGATGGCGGGCGGGTCGTACCTCGGGATTGTGCAATGGAGAGCGGCGGTCTCCGGGAACCCGTATCTGAAGGCCATCTCGCCGGCGGTTTCCGGGTGCGACGATTACGAAGACCGGTTCTACTCGCGCGGCGGGGCGCTGAAGCTGGGGCACCGCCTGATGTGGATCGCCGACAACCTGCGCGCGCCGGGTTTCCCGAGGCAGGAGTTCGGCTCCTACGTGCAGCACCTGCCGCTGCGAAGCGCCGACCGCACGGCGACGGGCCG
>CAZVIK010000291.1:0-3103 GCA_964627045.1 uncultured Solibacteraceae bacterium
GGGTTATGGATGCGGTGAGCACTTTCGCTGATGTTGAAGATCCGTGGAATGTCCAATGCAGAGAACCTCCTTACAAGTGTGAATGGATTCGTAGGGTGTGCACCGCACACCCTGCGGAGCTAGTCAAAATGACTAAGGTGTCCCGAACAACGGTCCGTTAACGCGATTCTTGTCGCTTCTATCCGCGTTCTTGGGCCAGAAACGGGGATTTCATGCGTGGTGCATCCCTTAACGTAGCGCCATTCTAAGCTGTCCCCAGAATTCGCCTGTGTAGCGGACCCTCCGCTGCAACCGCTTGTTAGGTGGGACGACTTCACTCCAAGTTGACCGTGTAACGACAGCGCGGGTAGTTGGTGCAACCAAGAAAGCGACCGTATCTGCCCGTACGTTCCACAAGGTGCCCACCGCAGCCTGGCTGCGGACATGACTGCTCGGTAACCCTGCTTTCTCGCTCAGCCCGCCGCCCGCGACGTTGCCGGCTCGCGCCGCCACGTTCAGGGCCCCTTGGCGCGCGACTCCGGGCTCTGCGCGCGTCTACCTTTCCATCGCAGTCTGGGTTCTCACACTCAAAGTAGACCCCGTAGCGCCCGTCGTTCCAGACGGTTGGCCTCCCGCATTGCGGGCATTGAGGGTTCTCGGGCGCGTATAGCGACGGCGCGGCGGCCTCGTCGCGGCGGCCGGCCGGAGTGCTGATGAACCGGCTGAGCTGCTCACACGCAGCGGGGCTCTCAAGGCGCAGCATGCTCTCGTGGGTGTCGCGATGCGAAAGGATGTTTAGTGAGCCGTGCCATAGGATGCGCCCATCGAGTACAGCGATCTTCTCATGCATCCGCGCTCGCAGGTCCACGGTGATGCCGAGACTTCGGAGCCCCTTTATCAGCTCGGCCACCTCATCAGTCGAACCTCCGCCAAACGCCTCCGGTGGACGGGTGAGGATGCGCACTCTGACGCCGCGGGCGAGCGCCGCACGCAGCAAGTCTACCCAACGGGCTGTGCCGTCTCCCGTCGCGAAAGGCGAAAAGATAACGATCGACTGCCGCACGCGGGCCAGGTCCTTGAGGAATGTTGGGTAGAAGGTGCCTTCGGTGAACGCGCCAGCTGCTCCCTCTGGAAGGTCGAAGGTCGCGGGTAACACGCGGTGGAGGCCGTCAATCCAGTCCCGCTCGGCCAGCGGCAGCAGCGCGTCGAGGTCAAGCGCCTCGCCGTGCTCTTCGATGTGGTCCACGAGGCGGCGCACAAAGCCGTCGCGCGGCGCCTTAGCCCGAAGATACTCGAAGTTGCCGAGAAGGATGACGTGGCGCCGCGCGCGGCTGGCGGCCACGTTGAGCAGGCGCGCGCCGTCTTCCTCAATGCGAGTGGCCTGGAGAAAGCGGCCAAGGCGCACGCCGAGCGAGTCGGTAAGGTCCAGCACCATCGCCGCCTTCTCGTTGCCCTGGAACCGGTGGACGGTAGCAGCAACGCCAGCGGCGCGGCTTCCGAGGCGGTCGTCGAGCAGTGCTTGGATCAGGCGCGCCTGTGAGGAGTACGGGGCGACGGCACCTACGGCATCGTTAGGCTCGCCTGTTGGCGGTAGGAAGCCTGTCTCGGCAAGGTGCAGGACGATGTTCCGTACCAAGAGGGCATGGAACAGGTTGTACCGCGAGTACGTCCCGACACGGAGCGCCGCCCAGGGGCGGAAGGAGGCCGTGTCCACGTAGAGGAGCGGTGCGTCGGCCAGGGGAAAACGGTCGTTCCGCGAGTTTACGCTCGGGTGCGACCGCAGGGGGTGGTCGGCGTAGAAGAGCTTGTTGACAACGGCGCAGATTGGCTCGCGCATCCGGTACTGAGTGCCAAGCACGACGAGGTGAGGCGCTGGCTCGCCGCGCGCGAGGCGCCTGGGGATGCCGGCCTTCTCGAAGACGTCGCACTTGAGCCACTCGGCGGCTAACGGCTCGTCGGACATGACAATCGGCGGTAACTGGCGGAAGTCGCCAGCGACCGTCACCGACTGTTTCGCGAGCCCCGCCGCATAAAAGATGAGCGGCGGCATGAGCATCGACGCCTCGTCGACCACGACGGTGTCGAACTGGCGTGGCGCCCTCTTCGCGAGATAGGTGCGGTAGACCGTGGTTGCGAGGATCTTGCAGCGAGCCAGGACCTGCTGCTCGAGCTCGGCGAGCTCGCGGTCGATGGCCGTAATACGCTCGCGGATCTGACCGAGCCGGGTGCGCAGCGGTCCGAGTCGCGCCTGGATCTGGGCTGCCGAGGGGTGCCTTTGGGTCTCCGCGATGAGGCGGTCCAGCTCTCCGCGGCGCGCCGTGATCTCGGCTTGGAGCTTGGGCAGGTCGGAGGCAAGCGCCAGAGCCGCCTCGGCGGCGGCCTGCGCGGCGCCGGCGGCGGCGGCTAAATCTCGCGCCAAGCGGTCGGGGTTGAGGCCCGAGAAGAAACGCCGCACCGAACCCATGGTTCGCGCGCGTTCCAAATCGGACCGGACCTTCGCGGCGCGGGCGCGGTGCTGCTCGGCCTCTTGCTGGCGTGCCGCGATATTCCGCTTCGCGGCCTCCACTGCGTTCTGGCGAGCGGCGAAGGTCTCACGAGCGGAGGTAAGCCGTTCGAGGTCCCTGAGCGCCGTGACAAGCGAGTGCTCCTCAGCCTCGAGAGGCGCCGCCTCGCGGAGGAGGTCGCCCTTCTCGTGCTGGAGCCTTTGGCCGAGCCGCGCGACAATCTCCTCGGGAATCACCTGCGGCCCGAAGCGACGACGCAATTCCTCCTTCACCACCGGCCCTTGTCGGATGACAAGTCCCTGATGGAAGTCGGGCTCGCCCTTGAGCCGCTCCGCTATCCGCTCTAGCGCCGTATCCACAGCGATGTTCGTGTTCGACACCAGCAGCACGGACCGCCCTGCCCGGTAGTGAGCTTCCGCAATGCGAGCAAGGGTGGTCGTCTTGCCAGTTCCTGGGGGTCCCCAGACGAAGGTCGTGTCGCTGCCCAGCGAGCGCCGAACGGCGCGGATCTGGTCCGCGTTGGCCATCCCGTCTCCGTTGACCGAAGGGTGCGGGTCCGCATCGGCGGTCGAGAGCGATGCGAGCCCGAGCACGCGATCCGCCGCAGTCCGACTAAACTG
>CAZVIK010000291.1:3113-4573 GCA_964627045.1 uncultured Solibacteraceae bacterium
CCCTCGGATTTCCTCGAGGCGCTGCTGTAGCCTTTCCACAAGAAAGGAGTCGTTCGCAACCAATCGGGCGGCTGCGATCCGCTGCCCGAGGTCGTTCTCCAGGGCCACGACGAGCACACCGTCCCGAAAGGATACCAAGATGCCTGGGACGTCTTCCTGACCCGCAGTGACGCGGACCGGCGTTTCGTCTCTCAGGTTGAGGTCCTCGGCTACCACGAAGCGGTAGAGCCACGAGCCCTCAGCCTGGCCGATGCGCTCACCGCCACGCAGTTCGATCTGGGTGCCGCCGCCCTTCTTGCGGATGGCGGCGATCTCGAGGGTGAGCGCTTCGATCATCTGTGTCAGTACTTCATTCAAGAGCGTGCCTCCATCATGTCGGCGCTCATCAGTGCCAGGTACTCTCAGGGTCACACCTACGCATCTCAGATTGTCGGCCTAGCGTATCCACGTCGGTCCGCTTCGGGTTCCAACTCATTTGTCGCAGGTTTGGCCGTCATGACTTCCTGGGGGTGTTATGGCGACAATGGAGCGGAAATACAAGCGAAAAGCGGCCGGCGAAAAACGACGCTTCCGCATAAAGGGTGGATCAAAGTTGAATTTGCGGGTGTGGTCGTGGCGGGGGCCGCGCGGTTTGGCGTTGTTCGGGTCTCGCATGAATCCCTCCGGGCGCGCTTTAACAACAGGCACGCTCGGGTCCGCATGGGCTCTGAAGCCCATCCTACGATTCGTTCGGGCGAAGGCGGTTGGGGGCCGCCTTCGCCCGCTCGGTATATGTGTAACGACGCCGGTTGTTTCGCGTGGCGAGAGCGTCCCGCTCTTGCGTCGCACGGCCGTCTCGGCCGTGACATAGGGTACAAGGGCAGGATGCCCTCGCCACGACCAATCTTAGTTGTCCTTGGCCTCGAACTCGGCGTCGATCACGTCGTCGCCGCCTTTGCGTTTGACCTCGCCTTCCTGGGGCGGGGTCTTGGGCTGTGACGGTTGCGCGCCGGCGGCCGCCTGCTTCTTGGCCGCCTCCTCGTAGAGGACCTTGCCGAGTTCCTGGCCGGTCTCGCTGAGGTTCTCGAGGGCCTTCTTGATCGCGGCCGGATCGTCGCCCTTGACGACCTCCTTGAGGTTGTTAACGGCGCTCTCGATCTTGCCGCGCGTCTCGGCGGAGACTTTGTCGCCGTGCTCTTTCAGGGTCTTCTCGGTCGAGTAGACCAACTGGTCCGCCTGGTTCTTGAGGTCGACGACCTCGCGTCGCTTCTTGTCTTCTGCGGCGTGCGACTCGGCCTCCCGCGTCATCCGGCTGATCTCCTCCTCGTTCAGGCCGGAACTCGACTTGATCACGATCGACTGCTGTTTGCCGGTCCCGAGGTCCTTGGCCGAGACGTTCAGGATGCCGTTCGCGTCGATGTCGAAGGCCACCTCGATCTGCGGGATGCCGCGCGGCGCCGGCGGGATGTCCGTAAGCTGGA
>CAZVIK010000292.1:0-4564 GCA_964627045.1 uncultured Solibacteraceae bacterium
TACTCCGGGCGTGGAGCCGCTCTACGCTTACGTTTTCCATACCTACGCGTTCTGACGGCGCGAACTTGGGAATCCGGCGCCCGGCGGCGCTCCGCGACCGTGCGTGCGTCCCGCGGCCCGGTCCCCTGGCGAGGTTTCAGCCCCGCCGCGCTCCGGCGGGCCGAAGTGATGCAGTGAAGGAGGATTCTAACCATGTCTTTGACCAAGTGGATGGCCTCGGGCGCCTTGATGGCGCTGGCGGCCGGTTTGCTCACCGCGCAGTCCCTGCCTGCCGATCTCCAGGCGAAGGTGGAGGCGCGCGCCAAGTCGCTCCAGTCCTGGTCCACCGACCCGCAGATCGTCGCGGCGGTGAAGGCTTACAACGCCTCGCCCAGCGCCGAGGCCAAATCGATGACCAATGAAAAGTGGACGTCGCTCACGCTGCTGGACCCCACCGTGCGCGCGCTCGCCAAGAGCCCGCTGGCCGAGGCTCTGCGGGCCAGGAAGGACGACGCAGTCTCGGAGTGTTTCGTCTCGGGAGCCGACGGCGGCAAGGTCGCGTTTCTGTCCAAGACCACGAGTTGGAACCACAAGGGCAAGCCGAAGCACGATGTGCCCATGACCGGCAAGGCCTGGTTCGGGCCCATCGAGGTCGATCAGTCCAGCGGCGCGCAACAGGTGCAGGTGGGCCTGCCGGTGCTTGACGGCGGCCAGCCCATCGGGTCGATCGTGGTCGGGTTGAGCGTAGCGAAGTTGAAGTAGCCGGAGGGCGCCCGCGCCCTCCCGCGGAGGTGTTGGTATGGGAACGCACAAAGGAATCGGTGTCCAGTTGACCGCGCTGGTAGCGTCGTTTGCGGTAGTTTTGACGTTAGTGGTGGCCGGGCTGGCGTGGCAGTCGCGCCGCACGATGGCGGAATCGGCCGCCCTGGCGGCGGCCGCCGACCGCCGGAGTGAAGCACAGATGGGCCTGGTCGACGCCGTCGCCCAGGTGCAGGCCGTCGCCCAGCGCCTGGTGCGGGAGAAAGACGTGGACGCCGTCGAAAAGCTGCTGGCCGAGTCCGCCGCGCTCTCGCAAAAAGCCGAGTCCGCCATCCGAGAGGCCGGTGGGGCCGGCGGAGACGTCGAAGGCCAGTTCCGGGCGATGACCGCCGCCAATCAGAAGGCGTTCGACCGCCTGCTGTTGGGCGACAACGCGCTGGCGCAGGAGATCTTCGTCGGCGAATCCGCGCCGGCCTTCGCTCAACTGCTGGCCGCCGTCCGCTCCCTGCAAACCAGCGAGCAACAAAGGACCGCCGCGCAGCGCCGGTCCGCTGAGAGCCGCCTGGCGGCGGTGCAGACCTCGGTGGCCGTCGGCGCGCTTCTCATTGCCGCCCTGCTGTGCGTGGCCGGACTCCTGGCGGTTCGCCGCATCACGCGGACCATCACCACGGCCACCGCCGAACTGGCCGAAAGCACCGACCAGATCGCCCAGGCCGCCGCGCAGGTATCCACCTCGTCCCAATCGCTCGCCGACGGCTCCAGCCAGCAGGCCGCGTCGCTGGAGGAAACGGCCGCATCGGCCGAAGAGGTCAATTCCATGAGCCACCAGAACGCCAACAACGCCAGGGACATCTCGGCCACCATGATGGAGACCGCCACGGTGGTCGATGGCGCCAATCAACGCCTTGGGGAAATGGTTGAATCCATGCAGGGAATCAGCGATTCCAGCGAGAAAGTCTCGCGCATCATCCGGGTCATCGAAGAGATCGCCTTCCAGACCAATATCCTGGCCCTGAACGCCGCCGTCGAAGCGGCCCGCGCCGGCGAGGCCGGCATGGGATTCGCCGTCGTGGCCGACGAGGTGCGCAGCCTCGCGCAGCGCTCCAGCCAGGCGGCGCAGGACACCACCAGCCTCATCCAGGAATCGATTTCCCGGGCCGCCGACGGTCGCGAACGGCTCAACCACGTCACCACCGCCATGCAGTCGGTCACCGACAAGGCCACCCGCGTCAAGACGCTCCTCGAAGAAGTCGCCAACGGCAGCCAGGAACAGGCCCGCGGCATGCAGGAGATCGCCAAGGCGGTCATGAGCATGGAAAAGGCCAGCCAAGGCGTCGCCGCTCACGCCGAACAGAGCGCCGCCGCCGGCGAACAACTCAGCTCGCAGTGCGAATCGCTGCGTGGCGTCGTCGCCGAGCTCATGACCCTGGTCGGCGGCGCACGCCAGGAGGAACGCCGGCCGGCCGCTCCGGCGGCTTGACGCCCCCGGACTTCCAGGCTTCGATCAGCGCGCCCATGGCCGGCTTGTCGGCCGGCGGGCGGCACACGCACTCCACGTCCTTCTCGACCAGCGCCTTGAACTGGTCGAGCAGCAGCGTGTTGCGGAACGCCCCTCCCGAGTAGGAGACCCGCACGGTCTCGCCCGCGCCGAACAGTTGCTCGCGCACCGCGGCGGCGATGTTGGCCAGTTGCTGCGCCGCCGTCCGCACCAACTGGCCCGCCACCGCGTCGCCTTCGAGCGCGGCCTCATCCACCAGCGTCGCCATCGAGGCCACCCGGTCCCTCGGGTACTCCGTCGTATAGAAGCGGTGCAGCAGCTCGTTGGCGCTCGCCGCGCCGGTCGCGTTCAGCAGTTTCCGGGTGAGCGAGGTCGGCGGGCCCCATCCCTCCTCGAACCGCAGCACGGCGCGCAGCGCCTGCCGCACCACATCGAACGCCCCGCCCTCGTCGCCGAAGATATAGCCCCATCCCCCGGCGCGCGCGGTTTGGCCTGCCGCGTTCCGTCCGAAGGCGATCGAACCGGTCCCCGCCATCGTGATGACGCCCGGCTCGCCCCCGGTCGCGCCGGATAGCGCGATCCAGGCGTCGGTTGTGACGAACAGGCTGTCAGCCAGGACGATCTCCCCGACCAGGGCGCGCTTGTCCTCCGGTCCTCCGCTGAAGCCGAGGCACGCCGCGGCGAACCGCGCCTCCCGCGCCTCCAATCCTGCCTTCCGGCAGGCGGCCTCCAGGCACTCGGTGAGCGCGCGCACGAACTTCTCGCGCCCGTCGCCCGAGCGCACGTGGTTGCACGGCCCCGCCGAGCCCAGCCCGAGAACCTTGCCGGCATCGTCTCCGATCAGGGCCGTCGTGCTGGACTGCCCGCCGTCCACTCCAAGGAAAAGGCGCCTCACCCCACCATCGTATGCCAGCGCGCGGCCGCCGTTGCACGAGACTTGAGGCCATCGTGCTTCTTGGGGCAGACCTTCCCGCCCTGCCCGTCGCCGTGGCACCCGCCCTCGATCCCGCGGCACGTCGCCCCCTGGCTTCCCGCCCCTCCGCGCAGTCGAAACGAAAAAGACTCTTAAAAAACAATGACTTGCGCGGCGCTCCCCGTTTGCCTGCGTAAACTGACGGGCGTTATCTTGATATTGTCGATAGAGATAGGGTATATTGGTCCAACCGAAAGTGACCCACATGCCCGGCACCGGTCTGAATCCCCTGGGAGCGCCCGCGTGACCCGCACACGCGCGTTGGCCGTTTCAGTCGTGATCCTGACGCTCGTCACGGCCGTGGCCGCCACCGGCCAGAAACCCGTGCGGCTGCTCAACGTCTCCTACGATCCCACGCGCGAACTCTACCGGGACTTCAATGCCGCGTTCGCGAAGCACTGGAAGGCGAAGGCCGGCGTCGATGTCGTCGTAAGCCAGTCTCACGGCGGGTCCGGCAAGCAGGCGCGCGCGGTGATCGAGGGCCTTCAGGCCGACGTTGTGACTCTGGCGCTCGGCTACGACATCGACGCCATCGCCGCGCGATCCAACTGGTTATCGCCGGACTGGCAACGGCGTTTGCCGGACAACAGCTCCCCGTTCACTTCCACCATCGTTTTCCTTGTGCGGAAGGGGAATCCAAAGAAGATCAGGGATTGGGACGATCTTGTCCGGCCGGGAATCGCCGTGATCACCCCCAACCCGAAGACCTCCGGCGGCGCCCGCTGGAACTACCTGGCCGCCTGGGGCTACGCGCTGCGGCGCCACGGCAACGACGAAGCCAAAGCGAAGGAGTTTGTCGCCCGGCTGTTCAAGAACGTCCCGGTGCTGGACTCCGGCGCGCGCGCATCCACCACCACCTTCGTCCAGCGCGGAATCGGCGATGTCTTGCTCGCGTGGGAAAGCGAGGCCTTTCTCGCCATCCACGAACTCGGCAATGACAGGATCGAGGTGGTGGTCCCCTCGCTCAGCATCCTGGCCGAGCCTCCAGTCGCCGTGGTCGATAGGGCTGCGCACAAGCACGGCGCCGCGGCCGCCGCCCAAGCCTATCTCGAGTACCATTATTCTCCCGAAGGCCAGGAAATCGCCGCGAAACACTACTACCGCCCGCGCCTCAAGGAAGTCATGGCGAAGCATCAGAGCCGGTTCCCGAAGTTGGAGCTGCTCACCATCGACGCGGCCTTCGGAGGCTGGCGGGCCGCAGAGAAGAAGCATTTCGACGAGGGCGGAACCTTCGACCAGATCTACCGGCCGGGGAAGTGAGCCATGATCTCGCGCTTCAAGCGGGCGAGCATCCTGCCGGGCTTCTGGCCGGCGTTCGGGTTCTCGGTTCTCTACCTCAGTCTCATTGTGCTTGT
>CAZVIK010000293.1:0-4541 GCA_964627045.1 uncultured Solibacteraceae bacterium
GACCGAGTCCACCACACCGCTGCGCCGGCAGATGACCACCGCGCCCGAATCCCTCGCCGTGACCATCTCCATGCCGGTGCCCACGTAGGGAGCCTCGGCCCGCAGCAGCGGAACCGCCTGGCGCTGCATGTTGGAGCCCATCAGCGCACGGTTGGCGTCGTCGTTTTCCAGGAACGGGATCAGGCTGGCCGCCACCGAAACCAGTTGCTTCGGGCTGACGTCCATGAACTGAATTTCGTCGCGCTTCATCAACACGAAATCGCCGGCCTGTCGCGCGTTCACCAGGTCGGGAACCAGCCGGCCGTCCTTATCCAGCTCCACATTGGCCTGGGCCACGATGTATTTGTCTTCTTCCCAGGCCGAAAGATACTCGCAATGCGCCTGGTACTCCAACGGCTGCTTCTTGGAAGAGGCCTCGCGAAGCACCTTGTTCAGTTCGGCGTTTCCAAGCACCTGCCCCACCTTGAGCTGGGACTCGCCGGGATTCAGGATTCTGATCTCGTCGACCACCACGCCCTTCACCACGCGCCGGTAGGGGCTCTCGATGAAGCCGTATTCGTTGATCCTCGCAAAGCAGGACAAGCTCGAGATCAGCCCGATGTTCGGGCCTTCCGGCGTCTCGATCGGGCAGATGCGCCCATAGTGCGTGGAGTGCACGTCGCGCACCTCGAACCCGGCGCGCTCGCGGCTCAGCCCGCCCGGCCCCAGGGCCGACAGCCGGCGCTTGTGGGTGATCTCGCTGAGCGGGTTGGTCTGGTCCATGAACTGCGATAGCTGGCTCGATCCGAAAAACTCGCGGATGGCCGCCATCACCGGCTTGGCGTTCACCAGGTCGTGCGGCATCGCCGTCGACATCTCCTGGTACACCGACATCTTTTCCTTGATGGCCCGCTCCATTCGCACCAGGCCGATGCGGAACTGGTTCTCCAGCAGTTCGCCCACGGCGCGCACGCGGCGGTTGCCCAGGTGGTCGATGTCGTCCACCGAGCCGATGCCCCGTCGCAGCTTGAGGACGTACTTGATGGTGTCGACGAAATCTTCCACGTCCAGCGTGCGCCGGTCCAGCGGATGCTCGCGCTTCTTGACGTCGCTGGCGGCCTGTTTCTCAACCCAGGCGGCCGGAGCGTAGTCCGCGCTGCCGTGCAGCTTGATGTTGAACTTCATCCGGCCGACGCGCGAAAAATCGTACTTCCGCGGATCGAAGAACATCCCATGGAAAAGCTGCGTCGCCGTGTCCACGGTGGGCGGATCGCCCGGACGCAGCTTGCGGTAGATCTCCAGCAGCGCGTCGTTCTGGCTCTTGACCGGATCCTTCCGCAACGTGGCGGAGATCACATTGCCCACGTCGTCGCGCTCCGGGAAGATCACCTCGAAGCTGGCGATCCCCACCTCGATGAAGCGGTCGATCGCGTTCTGGGTCAGCTCCTGGTTCGCCTCCAGCAGCACTTCGCCCGTGGACATGTCCACGATATCGGCCACCGCGAAGGCGCCCTCCAGGTCATTGAAGGACACCTCCACCTGCTCGATTTTGGCCTTTTGCAACTCCTTCAACACCGCGCTGGTGACCTTCTTGCCGGCCACGGCGATCGGGTCGCCGCCACGCGAGGTCACCCCGCGGGACAGCCGCATCCCGACCAGGTTCGGCGACACCGTCCAGAACAGTCTCTTGTCCTTGATCGCGATCTTGTCGACCCGGTAAAACGTCCGGAGCACCTGCTCATCGGTCTTCATGCCCAGGGCGCGCAGGAAGACCGTTCCGTAGAACTTCCGCTTGCGGTCGATGCGCACGTAGAGCAAGTTCTTGGCGTCGTACTCGAACTCGACCCAGCTTCCCCGGTAGGGGATGACCTTGCCGAGGTAGTAGCTCTGCGCGGGAATGCGTTCGAAAAAGACGCCCGGCGAGCGGTGCAATTGGGACACAATCACCCGCTCGGTCCCGTTGATGATGAACGTGCCGTTGCCGGTCATCAGCGGGATCTCGCCGAAGAAAACTTCCTGTTCCTTGATATCGCGAACCGAGCGCGCCCCCGTCTCAGGGTCTTTGTCGTAGACCGTCAGACGGATGGTGACCTTGAGCGGCGCGGCGTAGGTCATGCCCCGCTCCTCGCACTCGGGCTGATCGTATTTCAACTGCAACCCCACCGGATCGCCGCACTTGCTGCAGAAGGTCACGATGTTACGGTTGAAGGTGCCGCACTTCGGGCACAGTACGTCGCCGGTGTGATAGGGATCGGTGCGGATGTAGGCGCCGCAACCGGGATTGCGGCAGGTGGTCCGGAGGTGGTTCAGGCCTTTGAGATTGCCGCACTTGCATTCCCAGTTGCCGATGGAGTAGTCCACGAAGTCCAACTGGCTCAGGCCGCGAAAATCGTTGATCGGGAACACGGAGCTGAACACGCTCTGCAACCCGAGATCTTCCCGTTCGTCCGGCAGCAGGTCCATTTGCAGGAACCGCTCATAGGACTGCTTCTGGACCTCGATCAGGTTCGGGATCGGAATCGTGGTCTTGATCTTTGAAAAGTCGACCCGTTCACGGGCAAAGCCATTGGCCGGCTGTTGCATCATGCTCTCCCAAAAGCCGAAAGGCGGCGCACCGTCGGCATCAAACCGACGCGGCGCTAGGTAGACGGGCAGGCGGCGCGGCAGGAAGGGGAGCGCGCCCACCCGGACTCCGGTGAACAGAATGGCCCCGCCATCCGCCGGCGAAGCCAAGATCTGGATTCAGTGAGAAACCAATGCGCGGGAGATTCGAGCCGATAAGAACAGAGGACACACCACAGGCGCGGCGAAGATCGGACTGGGACACAGCTTGCCCCAGCAAAGGCATACTATGGCCCCGCACGCAGGAAGCGTCGTTCACAGGCGACTAGTCGGGCTCGACTCCAGTTGAGACAATGTAAAGTTTACCAGATCGGACTACAAGCGTCAAATGGCCGGATCGGCCCATACCCGTGGGCGCCCCCGGCCCCGCCCCAAACCCGCTGGCTACTTCACTTCGACCGTCGCGCCTGCCTCGACGAACTTCTTCTTGATGGACTCGGCTTCTTCCTTGTTCACGCCTTCTTTGATGGCCTTGGGAGCGCCGTCCACCAAGTCTTTCGCTTCCTTCAGACCCAGACTGGTGACTTCGCGCACAGCCTTGATGACGTTGATCTTATTGGATCCCGCCGCCGTCAGGATGACCGAAAACTCGGTCTTCTCTTCCGCCGCCGGAGCCGCCGCCGCACCGGCCGCCGGAGCCGCCACGGAGACCGCCGCCGCCGCCGACACGCCCAGCTTCTCTTCCAGCAACTTCACGAGCTGCGAAGCTTCCAGCAGCGTCAATCCCTGAATCTGTTCCGCAATCGCGTTGATGTCCGCCATTTCCTGATTTCCTCGTTAAAGATCGTAGGGCGTGAAGCCGCGAGCGGTGGACCGAAACCCACCCTTTGCGCCCCCGCGTCCCAAGCCTCAGCCTGAAAACTTGTTTTCCTTGCAGCCCTGATCCACCACCACGGCCAGGTTCCGGCCGACCGTGTTGACGACGGTCGCCAGCCGTTGCGCCGGCGCCTGAATCAGGAACAGAAGCTTCGCCAGCATCTCCTCGCGCGGAGGGAGGCTGGCCAACTCTTGAATGGTCCGGATGTCGATCGCCCGGCCCTCGACCATTCCCGCCTTGAACACGAACGTCGGGTTGCTCTTGGCATAGGTGGTCAGCGCCTTGGCCAGCGCCACCGGGTCTGTCTCGGTGTAGGCCAGCGAAGTCATCCCGGCCAGCCCCTTCATCAGACCCTCGGCCTTTGTGCCTTCGGCCGCCTTCTCCGCCAGGTTGTTCTTCACCACCCGGTAACGGCCGCCGGCGGCGCGAACCGCTTTGCGCAGTTCGAAGTCCTGCTGCACCTTGAGCTTCTCGAATCCGGCCACGAACATGTGGCCCGTATTCCCCAGATCACGGCGCAACGACTCAACGTCTTTTTGCTTGTCTTCTCGTTTCTTCATGCCGCACCCGCTATTGAACCCTGGAGTTGAACGGGGTCACGTCCAGCGCCACACCGGGCCCCATCGTCGAGCAGATCGTCGCGCTCTTCACGTATTTGCCTTTGGCCGCCGAAGGCTTCGCGCGCAGCACCGCCTGGATCAACGCCTGCGCGTTCTCCAGCAGCTTGCCGCCGTCGAAGCTCACCTTGCCCACCGGAACGTGCAGAACCCCGGTCTTGTCCACCCGGAATTCCACCTTTCCGGCCTTGACCTCTTTCACCGCGCGATCGACGTCCACGGTGACCGTGCCGGTCTTGGGGTTCGGCATCAGGCCGCGCGGGCCCAGGATCTTGCCGAGTTTGCCGACCGATCGCATCATGTCGGGCGTCGCAATCACCGCGTCGAAGTCGGTCCAACTTTCCTGCTGGATCTTGGCGACCATCTCCTCGCCGCCCACGATGTCCGCGCCCGCCTGCTCGGCTTCCCGCTGCTTGTCGCCCGAGGCGATGACCAGAACCTTCTTCGACTTGCCCAGCCCGTTGGGAAGCACCACGGTACCGCGCACCATCTGGTCGGCGTGCTTG
>CAZVIK010000294.1:0-4516 GCA_964627045.1 uncultured Solibacteraceae bacterium
GCGTGACGGTTGTTGGCGAACGAGTTGAACACGTCCTCGTGGCAGGCCTGGCAGGTATCCGACCCGACGGTGGTCGCGGGCGCCTGCTTTTCGGCCGCAGCCAGGACTCCAACCAACGCCGCCGCGAGCGTCAATGCCACGAAGGGGCCCCCGGTTTTCCGGGGACCCCTTCCAATGGTCAAGGAGCGTGGCTCGTTACCTGGCATGTGAACTGGCCACCGAGTACGCCGAAGTGGAGCCGTGGCACGTCGCGCAGCTCTCGCCGAGCCTGGTGGTGTTCGCCAGCGCGTGCGAGGCGGCGTATAGGCTGGTGTGGCAACTCAGGCAGGCTGCCGACGCCGGGCCGACTGGGTTCAGGTAGCCCTGCGGGTCAACCACGTTCAGCAGCCCGTCGGGCAACGGGAGGTTCTGCGAGTTGTTCACGTGGCACTGCGTGCAGACCCGGCGGTCGCCCGGATATCGAACCTCGTTGAAGCAAGTGTTGCCGAAGCAGTACGGCTGGGTGAGGTTCTCACCTGTGTGGATCTTGTGGATCATCAGGCGGTAATCGTAGGCCTGGCTTGGGTTTGTGGCCGTCGCCGTCGTCGCGGCGTTCGGGTTGTGGCAAGTGCCGCAGTACTCGGCCGCGTTCCGGTTGCCGCCGTGGAAGATGCCCATCAACGAGGCATGGCACTTTTCGCAGTTCGCGGTGGATACGATGGTCCGCCGCGCCACAGGCGTCGAGCCATCCACCGAGTAGGCCAACATCGGATTCCGGGCGAAGTCGCGTATGGTCTGCGCCTTGGCCGTTCCCGGGAGAATCGTGAAGTTCCGGTAGGCCTCAACACCGACAGTGTAGCTACCCACCGCCGTCGCCGGGACGGCGTAGTTCATCGTATAGGTGTAGCTGCCATCTCCGTTTGTGACAGTCCGCGCAGCGGCGTAATCCTCTTGGATCTGCGAGGCCCAGTCGGTGTTCGGACCGGCAATCCTGAACCGGAGACGCGCCATCTCGGCCAGCGGGATCGGGTTGCCGGACTTGGTCTTAACCGTAAAGGTGATCTTCGGATTCTGCCCGGGAGCCGTATCCGTGATGCTTTTCAGTTCCACCACGGTCCCCGGCAGGTAGCGGGATTCAACCGGAACGGTGTGCGCGCCGCGGATCGAAAGGTCGAACTCCACCTCTCCGTCCGGCGTGTGGCAGTTGGCGCATTGATTGTCGGAGATCTGAATCAGATCGGCGTGGTTGGCGCCGGTGGCGAAGTTCACGTTGTCGTGACAGGAGCCGCAGGCCGCGCGCGTTGGCTTCAAATAAGCGGTAGCTTGCTTGGCACCCGTATTCTGCTCGTGGCAGAACGTACAACGGCGAACGTCGGACGGCATCACCACGTCGGAGAAATCGTGCACCGACTGCGCGTTGCCAATGATGACGTAGGGCTTGCCCGCCCGCACGCTGGGCAACTCCTCGCCCATGTGGATCCGGTGGGTCAGCGCCACCATGTCCTGCGACTCCCCCGTGTCCGGGTCGATCGTCTGCGGCGTGTGGCACAGAACGCAGACCGCCATCGAGGTCCGGCCGGTCGATCCGTGCGCCGTCAGGTCGTAGTGGCACTTGTTGCAGGTGACATCCTTGATGACGTCGCGAGTCACGGTCACGGCCGAACCGTTCGGTACGAAGTTGTAGGTCGTGTCAGCCAGGTTGGTCCCGAGGTCGAACTCGGTCAGGTTGCGCGCGCCGTAGAGACCCACGGTATGGGTCGCCGTGGCGTCGTAGCCCGACGGCAACTTCGTGCGGAAGGTGTAGGTGTAGTCGCCGATGTCGTGCTTCTCGAACGTTCCACCGCTGTCGGCGCCGGCCTGAACCGCGCTCACCCCGGTGATCGGACTGGTCTGCGTCCTGGTAGTGTAGGCGACGTATTGAGTCTGCCCCGCCGGAATGCGCGCCAAAATGAAACTTGAACTCACCGTCCCCGGAGTGTAGATGCCGTCACGGTCCAGAGGCAGACCGCGCGGATCGGTGATGGTGAACCTTGCCTTCACCGTGCCGTCGGAGGCCACAGTCACCCCGGTGATCTTGAACGCCAACCCCGGCCGGACGAAGGCCACCAGGTTCGCGTCGGCGTAGTACGCTTTTTCCAGTTCGGAAAACGCCGGACCATCGGCGCTCACCAGATAGACCGAACCCGCAATCAGCAGCAGAACCGCCGCCAACCGGATTCCCCATTTCCTAGAGATCAGATCCCTCACCGCCGCCTCCTCGAATGATGCCGAACTCGCGCCTAACGATCCGGTGTACGCGAATCCCCTCAATCCCTACTTCACTGGGGATTATTCCTACACTCCAGCCCCAGGTCCTGAAACACCGTGCAGGACCAGGCCCAAACTTCTCCGCCGGTTGAACGAACAAAACCTAGCAGAATCAAAGACCCGAACGGACTGACCCGTCGGAACCTGTGTCCAGAAATGCAACAGTGGGTTAAATCACGAATTCGTGTGTGTTAAATTCCACACATGGGTGTAGGCAAACACAGCAAGAACTGGATCTCGTCGTGGATCCGCCGGACTATAAGCCGGTTTCTGTACCCTTTCGGATGGCAGTCATTCCTCTGGGCCCGGCATCTCTGCCGGGCTCAAGCGACCTACCCGGAAGTCAAACGGAGCGGGCCGCTCCTTCTCCCCTATTTGGTCTTGCTCCGCGTGGGGTTTGCCCTGCCGGACCGGATTGCTCCGGCCGCGGTGCGCTCTTACCGCACCTTTTCACCCTTACCCCCTTGCGGGGGCGGTACGTTTTCTGTGGCACTTTCCGTGAAGCCGGCTTTGAGCCGACCCCCCCGGCCGTTAGCCGGCACGCCGCCCTGTGGAGACCGGACTTTCCTCCCGCGCCCGAACCTGAGTCCAGACCGCGCGCGACTGCCCGTCCGGCGGATCCGGTTCCATTATCGCGTTCTTGGCGGCTGCGGTGGGCGATGTTAACTGTGTTTTCGCCCCCATGTCCCTAGGACTGTAGTATATTCGGATTACTAGAGACACCAAGAGCAAACCCTGCGGGCTCTGCCCGCCGCATTGGTCCATAGAAGTCGCGATAAGGAGAGTTCACCATGCGTTCCATACGATCGCTCGTCCCGGTCTTGTTGCTGATCGCGAGCCTTGCCACGGGGTTATGTGCCCAAGGGCTCCAGACGGCGGCAACCAAAGACGATTGGGAAGAGATCAACTTCGAGTTCAACTCATCCATTCTGTCCGATGGATACCCAAGCCTCCTGCGTCTCGCGGAGTTGCTGAACCAGCATCCGGACTTGAAAGTGAGGGTCCAGGGCCACACCGATTGGGTTGGGTCTGACAACTATAACGACAAGTTGGCGGCTGCGCGCGCCGAGACGGTGAAGAGCTTTCTGGTGAAGTACGGCGCCCGTGCGGCCCAGGTTGAAGCCCTCGGCCAGGGCAAACGCGACCCCAAGGTTGACAATAAGAGCGCCGAAGGGCGCTTCATGAACCGCCGCGTCGTGCTCACCGTCACCGACGCGATGGGGCGAATCGTCACTGCCGGTGGGGTGAACGACGCCATCAAGGCGCTCACTGGCGCCCAAGCACTGTCGAACAAGTGCTGCGAGGACATCCTTAAGAGACTCGACAAGCTGGATGACATCCTTGCCGCTCTGAAGGATCTCAAGAATGAGAACGACCGGCTGAAGGCCGACGTCGCCGCGCTTCAGAAGGATACCGCCGGCCTGAGGGAAGCCCAGGCGGGAGTCCAACAGCAGGTTGCGGCGCTTCCGAAGCCTCCCGAGCGGCAGGAGCTCAGCCAGATGATGCAATCCACGGCTGACCGGGCTATCGCAGAAACCCGGCCCAAACGGTTCCAGCTTCTCGGAATCAATATGGGCGCCGACACCACGGGCAACCTGACCGTCAACGGCCGCGCCCGCTACTTCGCTCCGTTCGGCGAAAACCTGGCGTTCCAGGGCGGCGGTGAGTATTTGCGCTATCTGGGCCGCCAGGAAGGGCAGATCGATGCCGGCTTGATTGACCGTTACAAGAACTTCCAGGCGGGTCTGTTCGCCAGTTTCAAGCGCGTCGAATTCAAGGAGTTCCGCGCGGGAGGAAACCTCGGGCAGGCCTCGGTCGCCCTGGACTACCTGTTCAAACGCGGCCGCATTGGCGCTTACGCTTCCAAGTCCTTCCTGGATAACCCGGTTGTGAACCGCGTGGCTCTCAATCGCACCCAGACCCAGGAAACCTATTTGCACGTGGTCGACCAGGTCGGAGGCAGCACGCAGATCGGTCTCTACAGAGACGCTTACATCGAGGGCAATGCGGGTGCGCTGTTCCGTCAGGGCGGCAGCAACCGTCCGGGCGGCACTGTGCGTTTTGTGCATCCTCTGAACGAGCACTGGGCGTTCACGGCGGAAGCCGGGTTGAATGAGACGATGGTCTCGTCGAACGACAGCGGGCGGTTCGCGATCGGGCTCCAGTTCGGCAATTGGATCAAACCTAAGGACTACACCTCGGTGAAGCATGCTGTGCCGATGGACATCCC
>CAZVIK010000295.1:0-4507 GCA_964627045.1 uncultured Solibacteraceae bacterium
GCTCCGCCAGTCCGCGCAGGAATTCCAGCCGTTGGTGCCCGTTGTGGCGGTCATAAGGGAGCGATGCCTTGACGGTAAGGACACCGGGCCGGACGAATCCGAGATCGGCGCTCAACAGGCGAAACATGCTGTTGCCGAGCAGCCCCGTTCCGCACAGCAAAACCAGCGTCAGCGCGAACTGAAAAGCCACCAGTGCGTGCCGTGCCCGGTGGGGCCGTTCACCGGTGAATGACCGGAACACGTCTGCGCCGGGAAACTGCCTTTGACCGGTGCGGATAAACCGCAACGCCGGGGCCGTGGCCGTCAACAATGCGCTGAGCACCGCGACCGCTCCGGAAAACAGAACCGTGATCCCCATCGCCACCCGCCCGGCGCCCTGCTCCTCCCAGAGCAGCATCGAAGGCGCGCCGGCCACCAGCGTCAACGCCAACGCCGCGCCCACCACGCCGCCACCCGCCGACAGCAACGCGCTCTCGATGATCGCCAGGCTCGCCAGGCGGAAACGGCTCGCTCCCAGACTGGCTCGCACCGCCATCGTCCTCGAGCGGACCGCGGCCCGCATGAGCAGCAGGCCCGCGGCATTGCCGCAGCATATCAACCAGAACAGGGCCGCCGAACCGGCCAGGTACAATACCGTGGACCGGGTGTCACTCATCACCCACGCCCCGAAAGGCTGAACGCTCACCCCGAACTTCGAATCGGTGAAGCGCACGCTTCCCAATTGCCGCACAAGGGCAGTCATCTCGGCTTGCGCTGCCTTGAACGTGACGCCCGGGCGCAGTCTTCCGACGGCGACAATTCCGCCGCCCACGCGAGCGCGCGGGTCGGCCGCCAGAGGAACCCAAACGTCACAGTCGCCGGGGATCGGGCTTCCGGTTGTGCCCGGCAACACGCCGACAATGGTGCGGGCTTCGCCATCCAACAGGAGAGTGCGGCCGAGGACATCGCGGCGGCCCCCGAATTCGTTGCGCCACATGGCGACGCCGATCAGCGCGACCCCCGGCTGTCCGTACCGGTCTTCGTCGGCCCCAAAGACCCGTCCCAGCACCGGCTGCATCGCGCTCAGCGCCCAAAAATCGGCGCTGACCCACGCCACCGAAATGGTATCTGCGTGGCTGGAAAACCGGACCGTCCCGGGGCGCTTCCAGATGCCCGCAAAGAGGTCGAAACTCCTGGCGCGGCTTTGCCAGTCCAGAAACACCCCCGGGGAAACCGTGAAGGGCCGCTGCACCTCGGATGACGTCTGGAGGACCGCAGCCAGCCGCCCCGCCTCAGGCCAGGCAACGGGGCGCACGACCACCGAATACGCTATGCTGAACGCGGCCGCGCAGACACCGATCCCCAGGGCCAGCATTGCGCCCGAAGTATATGTGGCGAAGCCGCCCCTGAGCAAGCCTCGGATTGCGATACGAACCTCCCACCAAAGGGACGCCACACTCCGGGCGACGCGCTCAAGCCAAGCCCCTTCACCGTTAGGACAGGTGAATCCGCACCCTTCCGAGTTGTCCTCCACCGCATTTCCTCCACGCCGCCTTGCCACCAACCGGCGGCCACACTCGATACACGACGCGGCCGTTCGGTTGCTCTTCGATGCGAGCGGCCTTCCCGATTCAACTTCCGTGTTGGTCGTGTCCCGCCGCGCTGGACAGCGTGGCCGCTCGCTGTCTCAACAACAACCCGAGAATCGCCTCGCTCACCATTCCGAGCGACATGGCGGCACACAACTCGGTGGTTTCCCGCGAAGCGTGGAACAGGAGAGGAAGCACGGCAAGTGCGCCCCCCAGCAGAACAGCGCTAAAGAGGCTGCGCGGCCCAGTCGGCGACTTCAACCTCCAGTGAACAAGGCGAAAGAGGCAGCCAAGAACAAATCCTGAAATGACTACCCATCCCCATCGAACGCCTTCGAGTGCTTCCATCGCTGTCGGCCCTATGCGGATCATACGCGGGGCCTGGCGCTAAGTCAACGAGACAAACGCCGACAAACTGCGATCGTCTGCCCCACACGCGGGAGCGGCGAAATGGGTTCGTTTCGCGAGGCGTAAGCGTTTGTTTTTCCTTTGCGTTAGGCCTCCCAAATAGGTTCGTTTGGTAAATAACGCTCACAGCGCTCCGCGTTGCCTGGCGGACACGGGCGAGCGCGAGTTGGCATGGCGTGCGCCTCTTTCTTGAGATATGGCAGCGCGAGGGCGCAGGACCAGCCGGCCGACGGCGCGTGATGGGTGGAAGCGAAGGAAACGGAAGGGGATGCGGTTCGGTGGGAGGTTGTGACCATTCGTTTCCGGCGCGAGGGGCGGAGGGACACCATCATCGCGGTGCCGCGGTCCAGGGGAGCAGGCCGGTTTGTCGAGCGCTTCGAACTTATCTGGACCTATGTTTCTGCTACGATACAGGCGAGACGGAGGTGAATCCAATGGCACAGCGCCACATGAAGCTGTCCGATGTTGAAGCTCAGACGGTATACCCCTTCCGCACCCCCGCTGAGACCTTCGTTGATGCCTATCCCACCGTCAAGAGCATCGGGGTCGAAGTGTGTGCGATCGGTGAGGGGTTTGAGCCGTTCAGAAACATGACGGAATGGGTTGAGGTCTACACCGAGAGCAACATGCGCTCAAAACTGGATTGCCGCAACCCACGGTGCTTCGGCGGCGGCTTGGACATAGACTACTTGATTCGATGGTCAGTTGTTGAAGCGAAGCGCACGGAGTTCGAGACTACGGTGCGCTGTCGTGGTTACGAAGGTTCTCCGAAGGGACGCCGCAACGACGGGCCTTGCGACACCTACTTTATGGTGAAGGTGAACGTCGTCTACAAAGATCCCACACAGCCATAGTGACCGAATATGCCGTTGCCGACAGAACGCCAGATTAGAGATGCGGTGCAACGGGCGCTCGACCGCTTGACCCAAGAGGATGCCCATCTTTTCAGCGTCAATGTCTGCGAACGGTGTCTGACGTTCCGGCTTGCTCTGTATTTGCAGTCGGAGTTCCCGGACTGGCGGGTGGATTGCGAATACAATCGTGACGGCAGGTTCCCGAAGCAGTTGAGCGAAGTGAAGCGGCAACGGCGCTTGCACGATCCGACCTCCAGGACCGAAGGTGATGTGTATCCTGACATCATCGTGCATCACCGGGGTCCCGAAGGCCCCAACCTACTTGCGATTGAAGCAAAACGGGAGTGCGATCTCACGAAGAAGGAAATCGCGTTTGATTACGTCAAGCTGCGTGGATACCGGGACGAGCTTGCATACCAGTGCGTCGCATTCATCATTTTTGGCAGCGACCCACACGGTCCCTACTGCAAGCCAGACTTCGACCTGTAGTTGAGGAATCCCCTTCAGCCGGGTTGCCGCGATTGACAACTTCCCAGGAGCAAACCGAACTTAGCGGGAGATCAGCGGACACCAAAGGGGTGCTGAAGGCCGTGGCAGGCCAGAGTCCACGGTCCCCACGGCAGCACCCGCAGAGGGCGGTGCAGGGCTTGCCGCCTCACGAACAGATCCACGACGCTTCCCCACGCTGAACGCCGGGGAGGCACTCCCAGGGCAAAAAGCGCCTACTCATACCTCAGCGCTTCGATGGGGTCCAGGCGGGCGGCGCGCAAGGCGGGGATCATGCCGGCGATCAGGCCTACCACCAGCAGGACTCCCACCGAAGTCATGATCGACGCCGCGGATACGGCCATCTGCACGTCGCCTTTCTCGCCCGCGCCTTCCACCAGGGCCGAAAGGAACGGCATCGACCCCAGAACGTAGGTCGCCCCGGCGCCGCCGAGCGTCCCCAACACGCCTCCGGCAAACACGATCAGTAACCCCTCGACCAGGAACTGTCCGAGGATCGCCCGCCGCGGGCTGCCCAGCGCCTTGAGGACGCCGATCTCGCGCGTTCGGTCCATTACCGCCGCCAACATGATGTTGGCCAGGCCCACCCCGCCGATGCCCAGGGTCAGCGCGCCCACGAAGCCCAGCAGCAGCTTCAGGGCCAGCGTCATCCCGTCGATGATCGACATGAACTGGCTGAAGGCCAGAATGAACACCGCCTGGTCGTCGGTAGGCGAGAAACGGTGGATATTGCCGAGCGCGGCGCGCACGTCGCGGACGGCCTGCTCGCGCTCCAGGCCCGAAACCGGCGTCCACACGATGAATGATGGGTAGCGCAAGTCGCCGATGAGGGACGCCGTGTCATACGGCAGGAAGATGCACTCGTTGTCCTGCCGGTTGTAGTTGGCGATCTGCCCCTTGCTTTCCAGCACCCCGACGACGGTGATGCGGATGCCCGCAATCGCGATCTCCTCGCCCACCGGGGGGATCCCGCTGAATAGTTCCGTGGCGACCTTCGCCCCCAGGACGGCGACGCGGTTGCGCATGCTGACATCGTCGTCGCCGATCCAACGCCCGCTGGCCAGCGCCATGTTGCGGATGTAACGGTATTCGGGCCACACCGAGCGCACACCGTCCTGTTTTTCCTTAAGCCCCCGGGTCACGATGATGTTGTTCCGCATCAACTCCGGG
>CAZVIK010000296.1:0-4500 GCA_964627045.1 uncultured Solibacteraceae bacterium
GAAACCGTGTTTCGCCGGGCGAGATATGTTCTGCGGGCGTTCGTAGACTGGGGCGTTCTTGGTGAGACGGATCGGGTTGGTGTGTATGAACCACTGCCAGCATTGGTTGTTTCAGATACGGACATTGCTGCCTGGCTGATCGAAGCAGTTGTACTATCGCGCACCAATGGACCGATGACGCTCAAAAATCTTATCGAGAGCACGAGCCTTTACCCTTTCAGAGTGACGCAGATCAGCTCTGACGAACTGATATCGGCGACATCCCGACTGGATGTTATTCGGCACAACCTTGACGAAGAACTGGTGGTCCTCAAAACAGCAAGGGATGTTCCTGCGGGGAATCCCGGCACCAAGAGGATGGAGTAACCCGTGGGTCACGTTCGGCTTGGCAATCTACCGCGAACGCGCAAGTGGCGCGATGTGGTCGCCCTGATTCAGGGCGGCGCGGGCACCGTGCAACTTGCCAACGCCACGATTTCCGCTGCCGAACAGGGACTGCGGCTTGCGGCGGAAGACAAGGGCCTTGTCGAAACCATCTGGCTGCTCACGCAGATTCCCCTCGCGGCGCGGTCCGACGATTTTGCTGCATCGCTACGAAACGCCGGGCTGAATGTCTCCGACGCCCCGTCCCTGATGGAGGTCGTCGGTGCGCTGTCGGATGCCATCGACTCCCGGCTTGCAAACAATGGCGGACGGACCGATCTCGGCGAAATGGCCCAAATGGCTGCCGCCGAGACCATCTCGAAGGAAGTTGGCGGCCGGACACAGAGTCTTTTCGGCACGACACCTGCCGATGTCCAGTCGGCCTTCTCGCAGCTCGCCACCAACAAGCAGTTCAGCGGATTCGCCCGGCAGTTCTTCTCCCGCCTGACGAATAAGTGCCTCGACTATTTCCTGAGCCGCGCCATGGCGCACCATGTCGGCGAGGGAAAGCGCTTCGCAACGCTGGCGCAACAAGCGGACTTCTCGAAGGCGCTCGAAACGCACTGTCAGGAGGCATCGAAGATTGTCGAGGTGTTTTCTGGCGGATGGTTCTCCAAGACCAACTGGGAACAGAAAGGAATTCCACGCGACAACGCCGCTGGTTTTGCACATGTGGCGATGAAGAAGATTGTCGCCGAACTGAAAGAGGGGGCTCGTTCCGATGTCGAATGAACGCGCCATCCTCTGCGGCGACGCGCCGAGCGGCAACCTCCCCTTCGGGGGAGACGCCCCACTACGTTTGCGGATGTGGGGACCGCAAAGCAACGTCCAGCTTCGGGTTGACGACATCCGCAACCACATGATGCGGGATGTCCCGGCTGCATTCCTCGACTTGATCGAGATCGCCACCTATGTGTATTGCGCTGACCAAGCCACGACACGTGGGGGAAGCGGCGTGGAAGAGTTTGGTGAGAACTGGCGGAGACGCCTGCTTCTGCGAATTCCTGTCCGCAATCCCGATCTCTGGCGCGGGTCAAATCTCCTGGAGCCACTGCGATCAACGCTCAGTTTCCTTTCGGAGGACGAGTACCACTTCGAGTTCACCGACCTCCGTAACCCGCCGACCTATCAGCAATACTTGTTTTGCGCGGACGACGGCGGACCTGACGAACGGCCCGAGGAGGTCGTCCTTTTCTCCGGCGGATTGGATTCGCTTGGCGGTGCCATTCAGGAATCGATATGCGATCAGCGACGGGTCGTGCTGGTCACCCACCGGCCAACCAATAAGTTGGTGAAGCGGCATGACAAGCTCAAGGAGCTTCTCGCCCAGAAAGCGGCGCACAAACCTGTCCATCTCCCGGTCAGCATCAACAAGAAGAAGGAATTGGGGAGGGAGTACACCCAGCGCAGCCGGTCGTTCCTTTACGCCTCGCTTGGCGCGACCATCGCCCAGATGCTCGGTCTCTCACGCATACGATTCTACGAGAACGGGGTCATTAGCCTTAATCTGCCGGTGTCGGCGCAAGTGGTGGGCGCTCGGGCGACACGAACCACCCATCCGCAGGTCATCAACGGATTCACCGCCATCCTATCCGCCGTGGCAGACAGGAAATTCACCGTCGAAAACCCGTTCCTGTGGAAAACCAAGACGGAAATATTGCAGCACATCGCCAAGAACGGCTGCGAGGAGATGGTGAAGTTTGCCACGAGCTGCACGCATACATGGGAAATGACGCGGCTCAAGACGCATTGCGGGATTTGTTCTCAGTGCATTGACCGGCGGTTCGCGGTTCTCGCGGCGGGTCTGGAGAGCCACGACCCGGCCGAGGCATACAAGGTGGACTTGTTACTTCACCCGCGTGACGAAGGCGAACCGCGAACAATGCTGGCCAGCTATGTGGAAACATCATCCGAACTCACTCGGATGTCGGCGATGGACTTCTACTCGCGCTATGGGGAAGCCAGCCGTGTGCTCAGGCACTTGAACGGCTCGGCCGAAACGACGGCCATGCAGGTGTTCGAATTGCACCAGCGTCACGCGAAGCAAGTCACCAAAGTTGTGGACGATGCCATCGCCAGGTACGCCAGCGCAATCAGGGAACGGCGGCTTCCCGACAGTTGTCTGCTCCGGCTGGTATGTGATTCCTCCGGCAATGCATCTTCCGCAACTTCGATTTCCACCGCCCCGGCATCAAACGTGGCAACGCCCGACAACTACTGCCGCAAGAAAGGCGAATGCTGGGCGATCCGGTTCGGCGGGAACGAGGAGAAGATATACACTCCCGAGGTTGGCTTCTACCACCTGCAGATGCTTTTGGACAACCCTGGCGAAACCTTCTCCGCTGCAGAACTCGACTGCGCCGTGAGCCGCAAGACGAAAGGCGACATCCAGGCATCCGTGTCCGCGGGTGAAGACCCCACGGAAGATGGCGTTACCGTGCTCGGTCAATCGGATGCTGGACCGCAGTTGGACGCCCAGGCCATCCAGTCCTACCGCCTCAGGATTCAGGAGATCGACGAGGATCTGGATCAAGCGCGCAAGAACAATGATCTGGGAAAAATTGAAGAACTGGAAAAAGAGAAGGACTGGATCACAACTGAATTGACCAACGCCCATGGTCTTGGTGGCCGTGTTCGGAAGCTCGATGACGAGCGGAACAAGGTCAGAAACCGGGTCTGCAACGCCATCCAGCGTGCCATCAAGAAAATCAAGCAATATGACAAACCGCTATCCGAACATCTCCAGCGGCCAATTCTAAACCTTGGGCATTCAATCATGTACGCCCCGCGCTCGGACCTGACCAGGTCCACCGTTCCCGCCTCGAAAACCTGATGCTACACGATCTGTAGCATCGGCTACGCCGGTTGTCGCGCCTTCGGAGTAAAGGCGCGGTCCGGCGATCACAGAAACATAACCGCGCCCCTGAGAGGAGCCCTTGCCGGACCCGCCTCTCAGGGGTGTTTTGTTTGCGCCTATGGCGCACAAGGAGGTCCGGCATGATCGGCAGCGTAACAAAGGCGTCCCTCTCGCCCCAGAGGAAACGCCTCGTTGAAATTCTTCAGGGGATCAACTTCGGCTCCGTCCAGGAGCTCCACGTCCGCAGCGGCGAACCGATATTCACTCCGCCGCCCCGCGTGATCCGCGAGGTCAAGTTTGGCGGCGAGAACGGCCCACGTCCTGAACTGTCGAAATCCGACTTCGCGCTCAAGGTCCAGGTCCGCGAGTTGTTCGCCCAGATGGAGGCTATGGGCGACGGGCTCATCGTCTCAATCGAAATCCAGCGTGGTCTGCCATTCCGCATGACCGTCGCGGAGGAGGTGCGCGCCTGACGAGCGGGTTCGGCCCCCGCACCAACGTTCAATAACAGTTTTCGGAAACCAGACGACTAACCGGCCACGCAGTGGAGGCAGTCGTGGGTGCCGCCGCAACGGCGAACTCACGATGCCTCCGCTCGTCACGGTCGCTGCCATGGTTGGCACCCACGCACGCCTCCCCGGCCAAGGGAGGCAGCAATGCACACCAACCAGAAGCAGAATGAAATCAACGAGTACGCAGCGAAAGTCATCCGCCACAAAGCCCGGCATCTCGTCGGCACGGCGGGCTACACCGAGTCCGACCGCGACGATCTCGAACAGGAGATGATGCTCGACGTAATCACGCGCACGCCGAAGTTCGACCAGAACAAAGGCACGCACAAGACGTTTGTCGCCCGCATCATCGAACGCAAGATCAGCAAGCTCATCCGGCATCGCACCTCGGAGATGCGCGACTACCGCCGCGAGGCGTGTTCGCTCAACGAGCGCGTCGATGACGGAGACGGTTCCACCGTGGAGCGCGGCGATCTCCTCTCGCAGGATGACGCCGATTTCCGGTGCGGACGGCGCAACCGGACCGGCGCGGAAGAGATGGAGTTCCTCCAGGACATGGAGGCCACGCTCTCGGCGCTCCCGGCGCATCTCCGCAGGCTCTGCGAATACCTCAAGACCGGCACCATCTCCGACGCCGCACGCGAGATGGGTGTTCCCCGCACGACGCTCAACGACGGCTCGGCGGAGGCGACGTTGCTCTTCTGCGAT
>CAZVIK010000297.1:0-3450 GCA_964627045.1 uncultured Solibacteraceae bacterium
GCTGAAGATAAGCCTTTGAGACGCCACTTGACGCTTGAAGATCCCAATGTGCGTGGGCTGTACATTCGCCTACCTCCCTTTACCCCGGGACAACCGGTCCCGGTCATCACGCTTCCTGGCCTTGCCCCAGAGATCATGGGTTTCTGGTCGCTCTGGCGAATCTCGATCTCGACTGCCGACTGGAATCGTCGCCGGATCATGCCCTTGTTCCTGGCCGACGACGGTCGGGTGTTTACGCCGACTGCCCGGCACATCTGGGATCAACTGCTGACCACTCCGCCCACGATCCTCTGGCATTTGGACATCGAGACCTCTCATCAAGCCTTCGAGCAACTCCGGGAGGCGGCGGAACGACAGGGGAAGACGATCTACGACGAGCAGGTAGCCGCTCACCGGGAGCGTCTTGCTCGGGAGCGTGAGAAGGGCGAGTACGCCTTCGCTGCGCGACGCAGAGCCATCGAGCGCATCGGACTGCCACAGGTCCGTAACCATCGCCTGAGTCTCTTGGAACAGGAGGAAGAACGCTTCAGGGAACAACTCGAGCGCAGGGCCCAGATCTTGCCGGAAATGGCGCCCTTGGCTTTAGTCCGCGTGGAGGGAGGCGTCCATGGGTAGTTGGCGTGACCAAATCCTGAGTGAGTTCACACCCCAGGTCGCCCGGCTTACCCTGGTCGCGGATCCGGATGGCCTGCTCCTTGAAGAAGGTGTCCTCGAAGGGATCCGGGAACGGGGCTTTGAGCTGATCCCGTTCGAGGATCATGTCGCCTTTCGCTATGCCTACGAATCCAAGTTTCGCTCCCGCTGGGACCGTGGCGAGAAAACCGATCTGGTGGTGGTGCTGAGATCGCCTTCGAGCGATCTCGATGCCTTGCCCTACGCCCTGCTGCAGGCTGGCCGCAAGCTCTCATTCAACCTGGGCGATCTCTTCCCGAATCTCAGCTACCCCGTGGTCGCAGCGCTCGACCGGGCTGATCTCGACGCCTTGTTCGATGCGCAGGCGAAGCACGCGCCGGGGCAGCTCGGCGACAACGCTACGAAGGAGTTCGTCCTTCGTCATGTGTTCGAGATCGCGCCGGAACTCATCAAGCAGCCATCGGACCTGCTCAGGGTCTTGCTGCGCCGCCATTACCGGGGCATGAGAATCCCGGCCATCCTCGATGAGCGCTTTATCCAGGTGCTTCGTCAAAACGGCCTGTTCGAGGATTGGCCTCTGGAAGCCATCATTCCCGACGCGCAAGCATTCTTTGCGTTCCTGCAGGAGCGCTGGCCGGTGTTCCTGGATTCGCTCGCAAAGCCGAAGGACGATGCCGTCCACGAGGACGCGGCGGACTACGGCTTCGAGTTCCCAGGACCGACGCTCTTGCCTTTCGACCACCACGATGTCCGCATTTACATCGACAACCTTTTCCTCGAGGGCTTGCTCCAGCCGGTTCCTCACGAGCAATCGCAAGCGCTCGCCAAGACCTGGGTGGCTTACGGCATCAAAGTCTCCCCCGTGGAGAACCGTCGCCGCCGCATGGAGGGGCTGCTGGTAGCAATCGAGAAGACGATCCCCACGGTGGAGGCGCGTCATGGGGAGTGGCTCCATTTCGCCTACCGTTGGGCGGAGCTCGTCGCCTTGGAGCTGGAGCCAGACACCACCCTGCCGGAAGAATACCGGGAGCGCCTGGAGGCATTGAGATCCCGGATCGATTCTGCGCTCACCGATTGGGTGGTGAAGCGCTACGCGAGCCTGATCAACCTTCCGCCCGCGCCGCCGGTGATGCTGCATCACATCCCGCGGTTCCTCGCCCGAAGCCTCGGAGACGACCGGCGCACGAAGATCGCTTTTCTGCTGGTGGACGGCCTCGCCCTGGACCAATGGATCGCCTTGCGCGATGTGCTCGGAGAGCTGGATTCAAAGCTGCGGTTCCGTGAGAACGCTGTTTTCGCCTGGATTCCCACCATCACCTCTGTTTCCCGGCAGGCCGCCTTTGCCGGCAAGCCGCCGATCTACTTCCCGGCGAGTATCCATACCACAGACAAGGAGCCGGGCCTTTGGACGCAGTTCTGGGTCGATCAGGGGCTGACGCAGCATGAGGTGGCTTACGCCAAGGGGCTAGGCGACGGGGACCTGGACGAGGTCTCCGAGCTACTGAGCCGGCCCAGGCTACGTGTCGTCGGACTGATCATCGACAAGGTCGACCGGATCATGCACGGCATGGAGCTGGGTGCGGCGGGCATGCACAACCAGGTTCGACAATGGGCCAGACAGGGATTCATGCGGGACCTTCTCGGCCTGCTTCATGACCGCGGTTTCCAGGTCTACCTTGCCTCGGACCACGGCAACATCGAGGCGAAAGGCGTGGGACGGCCTGCCGAAGGGGCGGTCGCGGACCTGCGCGGCGAGCGCGTGCGTGTCTACTCCGATCCCAGGCTCAGGGCTCAAATCAAGGAGCGATTCCCGGAGTCCCTGGAGTGGCCCTCGGTGGGCCTCCCAGAGGACTACCTCGCCCTCATCGCTCCGAACCGGGCTGCTTTCGTGCGGGCGGCTGAAACCCTCGTCGGTCATGGTGGCATTAGTGTCGAGGAACTGCTCGTCCCTCTTGTCCAGATCGATAGGAGGGACCGATGAACAGTCGCCTGACCCAGATCGGTTTCAGCCAGCGGGTCCGTCTTGAATGGCTGGAGAGAACGGCCAACCTGGTGCTTGCCGGAAACGACGAGGCGTCCATCTACAACGCCCTCCAAGAGCTTTTCGAAGACAAGCTGTCTGTCGGCGGGAATGCCAAACGCGGCAATCGGGAGAAGGTGATCACCATCCTGATGAAGATCTGGGTCCGCCCCCCGCGCGACCTCCATCCCCTTCAGCGGGAAGGCCTCAAGCTTCTCTCACACCTGCCGCGTGAGGACCATATCGCGGTCCACTGGGGCATGGCCATGGCGGTTTATCCGTTCTGGGGGGCCGTAGCGGCCCATGTGGGGCGACTGCTCAGGCTCCAGGGAACGGCCGCAGCCAGCCAGGTACAGCGCCGCGTGCGGGAGCAATATGGGGAACGCGGCACGGTATCCAGAGCGGCACGACGGGTGCTGCGGAGCTTCGTCGATTGGGAGGTCCTGAAGGAAACATCGGAAAAAGGCATCTATACCGCTGGGCTTTCACTCGCCATAGCTCAGGTGGAGGTTATCGCCTGGTTGGCCGAGGCCTTTTTGCACGCCCATCAGGGCAATTCGGTGGCGCTGAGAGCGGTCCTCGATGCTACGAGCCTGTTCCCGTTCCGCCTGAGCCCTGTTTCCGCGGCTCATCTGGTCGCGGTCTCCGGGCGGCTCGATGTGCTGCGACACGGCCTTGACCAGGACTTGATCATGCTCCGCGAGGAAAGCCTGCCAGCGGCGAAGGGCGGCGGATCATGACGAAAGAGATAGCACAGGCCTGAAGTGGATCGGGGCGAATGAATGGTATGAAGCCAC
>CAZVIK010000297.1:3460-4497 GCA_964627045.1 uncultured Solibacteraceae bacterium
CGGGCGGATCATGACGCTCTCAGAGAATCGGCTCTACGATCAGATTCGTTTCTATGAAATTTTGATATGCTTGCTAAACGAACTGGTGGTACGACAATGCTGGCAGAATGTACTGGCAGGGTACTCTTGAATACGAACGAGGAAACCAGGAGGAGTAAACATGCCGTCGCGAGGAGAGATAAAGAGCGAGAAGATACTGGTTAAGGACATCTTTTCTGGGATGTGGTTCCGCGTCCCAGAATACCAGCGCCCTTACGTGTGGGGCCGGGAAGAGATTTCCGCCCTTCTTGATGACCTAACATTTGCCATGACGGAAAAGCCCGATTTCGAGTATTTCCTGGGGTCGTTCGTGTTTCAATCCAAACCTGCGGCACCGGATAGCGGACAGGAGTTTGACGAAAACGATCTGCTCGACGGCCAACAGCGCCTGGCCACACTGCTCATGCTCTTTGCTGTGCTGCGCGATCTTGCTGAGGACCCCGATGCCAAGGATGACTGCCAGAAGTGCATCTATCAGAAAGCCAGCAAGTACAAGAACATTCCCGAGCGAACCCGCTTAGTTTTCACCATCCGTGATGAGGTGCAAAAGTTTATCGATGAGTTCGTGAAGGCCGATAGCGGTACGGATCGCGAGAAGGACCTCAACCAGATGGTCTCCAAAAGTGCCGACTTATCCGTACGCAACATGGCTGCGGCCATCCTCGAGATCCGCAGGTTCTTCCGCGAGAATCCGAACACGAAGCCCGAAGATCTGCTCCAGTTTCTCCTTAACAAGGTGCTTCTCATCTACGTCTCGACTGAAGACCTTGAAGATGCCTTCCGGTTGTTCATGATTCTTAACGATCGGGGCATCCCACTTCGCAACAGCGACATTCTCAAGTCCATGAATCTCGGGGCATTGGAGAAACAGGAAGAGAAGGTCAAGTATGCCAAGATGTGGGAGGAAGCCGAAAGCGAGCTTGGGGATGACTTTGATCGATTCCTCAATCACGTGCGTACCATCCTGGTAAAGGACAAGAGCCGGCTGAGTCTCCTTC
>CAZVIK010000298.1:0-4478 GCA_964627045.1 uncultured Solibacteraceae bacterium
GGCCCCGCCAAGGCCGAGTAGTCGCGGGTTTGGCGCTCTCCTCCATCAAGCCGCTATAATATCGAGTGGCGGGCCGCTTTCGGGCGGTCCGCCACCGCCCACATGGTACCGGACGCGAGTCAAGCATCTCCGGCCCGCCCGGAGCCCCTCTCCATCGATCCGGCGTTAGAGCGGCAGTACGCCGACCTGGAAGCCCGCATACTTACCCTCCGCCCGAAAGAGGACCTCAAACCCCTTCGCAGCGCCTTCGAGTTTGCGGCGTCGAGCCACGGCAGCCAAAAGCGCGGTTCGGGCGAACCGTACATGGTCCATCCGCTCGAGGTCACCCGCCTGCTATCGGGTATGAGCATGGACATGGTGGCCCTTCAAACGGGTCTGTTGCACGACGTCGTGGAGGACACGGGCACACCCATCGCCGAGATCCGGCGCCGCTTCGGCCCGGATGTCGCACGCTGCGTGGACGGCGTCACCAAGCTCGGCAAGCTTGATTTCTACACCGCCGAGGCGCGCCAGGCCGAGAGCTACCGAAAGATGTTTCTTGCGATGACCGACGACATCCGCGTCATCATCGTCAAACTGGCCGACCGCCTGCACAACATGCGGACGCTCCAGGGGTTGCCCCGCGACAAGCAGGAGCGCATCGCCAGGGAAACCCTGGAGATCTACGCGCCGATCAGCCACCGCCTGGGGATGGGCAAGATCCGGGGCGAACTGGAGGACCTGGCCTTCGCGTTTCTCGAGCCGGAAGCGTCGGCCGACCTCATGCGGGACGTCGAGAGCCGGCGTCATGAGATCGAGGTCTTCCTGGTGGAGATCCAGCAAAAGGTGGAAGAGAAGCTCCGGGCCGAGGGAATCCCCGCCCGCGTCTCGGGCCGGCTCAAACGTGTCTACTCCATCTTCCAAAAAATGCGGCGCCAGAAGATAGGCCTGGACCAGGTTTACGACCTGCTGGCGCTCCGTATCATCACCGATTCGATCAAGAACTGCTACGCGGCGCTCGGCGTGATCCACAACGAGTGGCACCCCATTCCGGGCCGCATCAAAGACTTCATCGCGATTCCCCGCCCCAACATGTACCGTTCCCTGCACACGTCGGTCATCGGGCCCGGAGGCCACGCTTTCGAGGTCCAAATCCGGACCGAGGAGATGCACCGCATCGCCGAAGAAGGCATCGCGGCGCACTGGAAGTACAAAGAGCGGCACCGGGGGCCGGAAGAAGACGACCAGCGCATCGCCTGGCTGCGGCAGCTCGTCGAGTGGCAGGGTGAGATGAAGGACCCAGGCGACTTCATGTCCACCCTCAAGGTGGATCTGTACCCGGAAGAGGTCTGCTGCTTCACGCCTCGCGGCAAGGTGATCGTGCTGCCGCGCGACGCCACGCCCATCGACTTCGCCTACGCGATCCACTCCGATGTGGGGCATTCCTGCGTCGGAGCCAAGGTGAACGGCCGCATCGTTCAATTGCGGCACGCGCTGCGCAACGGCGACGTGGTCGAGATCCTCACCCAGTCCGGCCACATGCCCAGCAAGGACTGGCTTGGGCTGGTCAAGACCTCTCGCGCGCGCAACAAGATTAAGCACGTCATCAACGTCAACGAGCGCGCCAAGGCCGTCGAGATCGGCGTGAAGCTATTCGAGAAAGAGGCCCGGCGCCTGGGCGTCGCGCTCAGCCGGATCGGCAAAGCCGATTACGAACGTGTGACGGGCGACTACGGGTATAGCAAGCTCGAAGACCTACACGCCGCGCTCGGTTATGGGCGGTTCTCCGCGCGGCAGGTTCTCCAGAAGCTCGCTCCCCACGCTGTGGAAGCCTCGCCTCAGGACGTGGCACGGGCCGCCCTGACTCCGCCCGTGGCGCCGCCGGCCGCGGGCGCCCCGGTCCCCAGCGACCTGGTGCTGAAGGTGAAGGGCGCCGAAGACCTGCTGGTCTACCGCGCCAAATGCTGCAACCCCATTCCCGGGGAAGCCATCGTCGGGTACATCACCCGCGGCAAGGGCGTGGCGGTCCACTCCGCCAACTGCTCGAACGTGCAGAGTCTCCTTTACGAGGCCGAACGGCGGATCGACGTCGAATGGGCCCGCAGTGGCTCGGATGCGTTTCCGGTACGCGTCGTGGTCCACACCGACGACCGGCCCGGCGTGCTCAACCAGTTGACCACGGTTTTGGCCGAGGAGAAATGCAACATCCGGCACCTGGACGCCCGGCCCGACGAGGCCCGAAACGGCGACGGCGCCATCATCGAAATGACCGTGGAAGTGAAAGACAAAAAGCAGCTCGAAAGGTTAGTCAACGGCATGCGCCGGACCTCGGGCGTGCGCGACGTGGAGAGACTTCTTTGACACAGCCTTCCGTGGAAGCCGAGCATATCGCCGTATCCAAGTCCAAAGGGATACAGATTGACTGGAAGGACGGACACCACAGCTCCTATCCTCTCGACTACCTCCGTGCGAGTTGCCCCTGCGCGACCTGTACCGGCGCGCACGGGACCAAGCCCGCCGCCCCGGCGCCCGTCAATCCGTTTCAGATGTACAAACCGTCGCTGAAGATCGCCGCCGTCAAGCCGGTGGGCACCTACGCGATCCAGATCGAATGGAACGACGGCCATGACGACGGGATCTATTCCTACGAACACCTGCGGGAGATTTGCCCGTGCGCGGAGTGCAAGCAGCAAGACGGGACGGAGAAGGGTTGAACCTACGGGACCCGGGCACTACAACAGGCGGAAATTGACTTCCACCTGCGCCATGACGGTAACGGGCTTGCCGTCTTTTCTCCCGGGCTGGAAGCGCCATTTCATGACTGCTTCAATGGCCTTCTCGTCGAGCCCCATGCCCATGGCTCGGACCACGCGGGGATTCTGGGGAAGGCCGCGCTCGTTGACCTCGATGTAAAGCAGGACAACGCCCTGCCACTTGGCCTTGCGCGCCTCCTCGGAATACTCCGGCTCCACCTTGTAGGTCAGCACGGGCGAGGTGACACCGCCGCCGGCGCGGAACACGCCCCCACCGAAACCGCCGCCCTCACCCGGTCCGAAACCCGGCCCACGGCCAGGCCCGACGCCGCCGCCGGAGCCCGAACCGATGCCTCCTCCGGAACCGGTTCCGCTGGAAGGCGGTCCCACGCGGCCCAAAGGATTCCCGAACTGCGCCATGTTCACATTGGGCAAGTTCACGTCGGGAGGCACCACGATGGTGGGCTCCATGATCAGCTTCGGATTCGGATTGAGGACCTCCGCCGAGGGCGGAGTGAACTGGCGCGGCGCGACGCGAGGCAGGCGTCCCTTGCTGGCGGGCAAGGGCGACCGGTTGCTCCCCCCGCCGCCACCGAACATCGCCTGTTTATTATGCGGATGCGGAAGGTACGGGGCGATATCGGGGGCGATGAGGGTCACCGCCTTGGTGGCCGCCACCTGGACGGTCTTGTTCGTGGCCAGGGAGAACAGAAGCACCACGACGCCCACATGGATCGCCATCGAAGAGACCCATGCTTTCTTCTGGCCCTCGTAGAGGCCCCATATGTCCTTGACCTGGACGGGCTTGGAGGTGACCTTCAGCGGGGGGAGCTTGGGCGGATTCAGCAACTCCCGGATGCTCTGGACCAGCGATTTGAACAGATTCGCTTGCCCGGCCTCCACCCCCAGCGCCTTAAGGTGGTCTTCGGCCGTGATGATCCGCACCTCGTCGTCTTCGGTGCGCGCCGCCGGGGCCGGCGGATCTACTGGCTTTTGGATATCACCTTCCGGCATCTTCGAGCCACGGCCTGAACGGGGCCGATTGCCACCTACCTGTTTGGATGGTCCGGACCCTGCGCGCGTTACAGGAAACCATAGATTTCGTGACAGGGCGCCTACGGGGAATTGTACCACGCCGGGCCGGTGGCGGCCCCAAAAGGAGCGCCGGAACACAAGACGATTGCCGGGCGGGGGCGGGGCTTGTGTTTACGCGGCGGCGGGTTATTATGGGTGTTGGTCCCTTGGCGCGGCCGCGCAGTGCCCGGGGTGGTGGTGTGCCGGAGCCCGGCCGCGGGGCAGTTGCGTCCGGCGTGAAGGATCGCTAGAATCGTTCAGTTTGTGGGTATATGGGAGGTTTCATGTCAGTTGAGCAGAAGGTGAGGCAGATCATCGTCGAGCAACTTGGCGTCGATGAGGGACAGGTGGACGCGGGCGCGTCCTTTGTGGACGACCTGGGCGCGGATTCTCTGGACATCGTCGAACTCGTGATGGCGTTCGAAGAGGCGTTCGAATTGGACATCCCGGACGAAGACGCCGAGAAGATCACGACGGTGAAGGACGCTGTCGCCTACATCGAAGCCAAGAGCGCCAAGAAGTAATCCTTCCGCGCCTCGCACCAGTCTCCACCATTAGGGGGTTCAATTTGCCGCGCAGAGTCGTAGTGACGGGCGTGGGCCTGCTGTCGTCGGTCGGCATCGGCACCGAGGCGACCTGGGCCGCGGTCCTGAAGGCACAAAACGGTATCTC
>CAZVIK010000299.1:0-4442 GCA_964627045.1 uncultured Solibacteraceae bacterium
GACCTCTATCCTGACCAAGAGCATACACGATTCGGCGCAATTGCGCCAGTGATCGTGGGGGCCGGAAGCACGCTGCGCACCGACGGACTGAACCACCCACGGCCTTGACGCCTCTTGTCGAGGCCGTTTTCGTTCCCATCGCCCGCGCTGTCCTCCCGGCCCACCGGAACACTACGCGGCCAGCAGGCGCACCAGGCCGTCCTCGACCATTGCCTGCACCTCGTCCAGGCTGTCAGGCATGTAGTTCTCCAGCGTGATGCGCGCGTCGCTGTGGCCGAACAGCTCGCGGATCAGCGAGAGCGGGTGACCTTTGCTGGCGTGGTAGCAGCCCACCGCGTGCCGGATCGCGTGCGGCCCGATGCGCGGCACGCCCGCTTCGTCGCACAGCCGGCGGATCCAGGTGCCCACGCCGCTGCGCGTCAAGGGCTGGTGGTGATGCAGCGAGAGGAAGACCGCCCGCGTATCGACGAGCGGGCGCACGTCCAGCCAGGCCTGCAGCGCCGCCGCCGTGATGGTGCAGAAGGGGACCGTGTACTGCCGGTCGCCCTTGCCGACCACCTCGGCGCGGCGCTTCGCCAGGTCGAGCTGGTCGAGCGCGAGGAGGCACACGCTCTTCCGGCGCACGCCGGTCGCCAGCAGGAACAGGTAGAGGGCGTAGTCGCGCGGGTGCTGCGCCGCAACCGGCAGCAGCGCGCGCAGCGTCGAGATAGGCGCGGCCTTCTCCGACGCCGGCGGTCGCGGCGGGGTCTTGATGGCGATGGCGCGCATGGGCGAGCGGCCCAGGTCGTCGTCCCACTCCACCGCCCAGGACCAGAAGCCGCGCGCGACCTTCATGTTCTTGAAGATCGTCATCTCGGCCAGGCCGCCGTCGTCTTCGGCGGGCCGGCGCGGGTGATCGGCGTAGCGGCCTTCCTGGGTGCGCAGCGATTCCTGCCAGCGCAGGATCTCGCCCGGCTGCACGGATGCTGCCTCGCGGTCAGGGCCAAGGTAGGCAACGTGGCGGCGCAGCACGCTGCCGCTGCTGCGGCGGGTCTCGCCGGTCAGGGTGAGAAGATAATCGTCGAGAAGTTCGCTCAGCAACATGGATGTCCTCCAATACACACCAAAATCAAATGCGAAACGGATGCCGTGCATACATGAGCGCAACGCAGCGACTAAAAGAACCGCTTACCCTCCTTTCTAGCGCGGATTCCCGGAAAGGGGACGAAATATGAGGTGGAAAACCCGTCTGTCCGAGCGCATACCTGTGCCCAGGTGGGTGCTCGCTGCCCTGTTGATCGTCTTCATCTTCGTTGACCTGGTGCTGGTGCTGCTCGTCCTCAGCACGCTGGAAACGCCGGGCGCGCCCACGCCGACGTACACGGTCACGCCGGCCGCCAGCCCAGCCGAAACAACTGAAGCCTTTACCGGAGGGATGATATGGACTCCAATACCACCGTCGTAATGCTTGCCGCTTTCGTCACCCAGATTCTCATGAGCGCAGTCCTGCTTGCGGCGGTGTTCCGCCGGCCCTTCCCGCCGCTGGTCAACATCAACCACAGCGGCGACGGCTCGCCGGTGACGGCAGCCGTCGGCGGCAGCGCCGCGCCGATTGACAACACCTATACGGCTACGGGCAGCTACGAAGATGCCCTGGCGTATCTGGCGCAGTTGACCGATAACCTGGAGCAAATCAGCGCCATTGTCGAGGCCGTGCACGAGGATCGGTACAACGAAGACGCCATGACCAACATTGCCGACCTGTTCGAGCGCGCCGGCGCGAACGCGCGGCTGGCGCTCAAGACCATTGTCGGCGCCCGCGAGCGTCAGAAGGTCGCCCGCAGCGCCGCCGAGCGGATTGCCCGCCCTGGAACGAACGGCGCAGCGCCGGCACGTGAGACGAAGGGTGCGTGAGACATGTCAGCGATTGCAGGCCGCGACGCCGGATCTGCCCGGCGTCCAGGCGATGCGACTGTAGTGCTCGCCGAGATCGCCGTAGATTTCCTGGTCGAGGGCGTGGAAGATGTCCGCCTGGGAAGCGCGCGCCCAATCGATGCTCTCCATCACCAGGTATCCCATGCCAGCGCCCGTGGCGCACACGAACGTGTCGGCCTTCCACTCGACCCGCACGAAAATATACGCCGCCTGGTCGCCGGCGATGGCGGCGTAGTGCCGCAGCGCCAGCTCGATCATGTGCAGCGCCGCGCCGCGATTCCGGTCAGTGGTCAGCGTGAGGTCCACGTCCTCCATCACGAAACGGTGCTCTTTGGGCCACCCTCTACAGCTATTCACAGTCGCCGCACCCTGCACGCGCTCCCGAAGCGCTTTGCAGAACTCACCCGGCATGGTGTTGAGCGCGAACGGCGTGAGCGGGATGACGGGATTGACCGACGGGAGCGGCGCCGGAAACTGGAGCATCGAGAGCAGCACGAGCACGACGCACAGCCCCAGGATTGCCGTCGAAATCCGGTGAAGCACGCGCGCCCCCTGCGGTCGCGCCTCCACGCGCGCGATGACGAAGCGCGCTACGACGAACAGGACCAGCAGCGTGGCGCACACGAGCACAAGCACGATGAGTGCGTCGCGCGCATCCGAGGGGCCGGCGAGCACGGCCACCACGACGAGCAGGAGCACCGCGCCGAGGCCAATCACCCACCCCGGCAGCGCGTCGATCCGGTGCGTAAGCGCAGCGCCGCCGACGGCCAGGATTGCCAGCGGCGCGGCGCACACGAGCGCAAGCACGATGACGGTGTCGCGCGTGTCCGAGGGGCCGGCGAGCGCAGCCACGATGACGAGCAGCCACGCCACGCCGAGGCCGATCCCCCACAGGCGCCGCCGCGACCGGGGCGCGGGGCGCGTCGGCGGCGCTTCGCCCGTGCGCGCCGCCAGCCGGCGCAGCTTCATCCGCCCGTCTGCGCCAGTAAGCACCTGGTACACGGCGCCGCAGCGCGGGCACGTAACCCGTTCCGCGTTGCGCGGAAACTGGAGTTGGCTTCGACAAGTAGGGCATGGTCCCGCCGGCATTGCGCGCTCCTTTCGCTGCGTGGTTTAATTATAAGTTAATGTTGGCGCAACGAGGCATTACAGATGTGTAACGAGCGTATGGATTTCCTTTCCCTAAACCACGCGCTTCCATTCAAGCCCTAGTTATCGTCGGTGCACTATGACGAACCCAGATAAACTCACGCAACAGGCCGAGCCACAAGACCGGGACCAGGGCGAGATCGAACTGCGCGGCTGGACCTTCGCCCAAGTCCCCAAGGCGCTGATCCGGGACAAGCACCTGTCGCATGGCGCGGTGCGGCTGTTCTGCGCAATCTATGCCTACGCCGATGAAGAGAAACACGCCTGGCCGGGCCAGCTCCGGCTTGCTGACGATCTGGGGCTAGAGGGTAACGACGCGAGCAAGACACGCAGCGTGCGCCGATTCCTTAAGGAACTCACCGATGCCGGCTGGGTCACCATAAAACGCCGTGGGCGTGCCAAGACCAACCTCTACACACTGCACGCTGTGCCAGTGCCGCGCGCCGACGATGACCGGACAAATATGTCCGCTCAAGCCGATGACCGGACGCCGGTGCCCGGTCAAGACGCCGATGACCGGACAAATATGTCCGCTCAAAACCCGATGACCGGACAAATGCGTCCTGTGAACGACCCGATGACAGGACTCTCCTGTCCGCCAAACGATAACCAGACTCCTCTGAACGAGAACCAGAAGGAGGAGAACGAGAACCAGCAGCAGGAGCAACCGGCGCGCGTGCGCGCCGCCCCTGCTGCTGCCCCGCCCGGCCCCTGCGAGGCGCTCTTCGCGCTCTATGATTCCGAGGGCATCAAACCGGCGCTCACTCCTCGGCTGCGCGCGCGCCTCCGCGCCTGGGTCGCCGACGGTCTCACGCCGGCCGAGTTCGAGCACGCGCTTGGCGAGGCGGTCGCCCACGACGCGGGCAAGTTCGCCTACGTCGCCGCCGTGGTGGAGCGACTCCTGGCCGAGAAAGTGCCTGCACACAACGGCGGCGCAAACGGCGACAGCGCTGAGAACGTCCAGGTCCCGGAGACGCCGCACCCCGCGCCGGAGGGTGCGACGCTTCCGAATATCGTGACGAGACCGCTGTGCGAAGTCATCCCCGGTGCGTGGAATCACTCGCTCGCCACAATCTGGAAAGCCGTGCTCGGCCAGCTCCGGGTACAGCTCAACCAGTCTACATTCGACCTCTGGCTGCGCGGGTCGGAGGTGGTGGGCCTGGACGGACGCACGGCGGTGATCGCCGTGCGCAACGCCTACGCCAGGGACTGGCTGACCGAGCGTCTCGCGCCGACCGTGGCGCAGGCTCTCAGCAAGGGGGCGAATGTCGAGCTGGCCGTCCGGTTCGTTGCGCCGGGGGAGGGGGCGCCCGGCGAAAATGGGGATAGCCCTGCGCGCACCTGCACACACGTGCGCGCAGGTGCACACAGTGAGGCGT
>CAZVIK010000300.1:0-4306 GCA_964627045.1 uncultured Solibacteraceae bacterium
TCATCAACACAAAAGTCGCGTAAAAACTAAAGAACGAATCCGCAGAACCGCTAGACGGGCATGGATGAGTACCCCCTTGTTGGGGTACACCCAGCCCGTCTTTCTGTTTCTTCGGATACGGCTGGCTCCTGCGGGTTCCGAAAGGAGCCAACTATGGACCAGCGGCAGTATTGCATTACGATCGACGACACCAGCGTACCGGTGACTAAGGAGGTCTACTACGCCTATAAACGCCCCGTCTGGGCCGAACGGAAGCGCCAGGAGCGCTGGAGCCGGTGCCGGAAACCAGACGGTAGCCGCTGCGAAAGCGCATGCAGCAAGTGCCCCAATCAGCGGACCGGAAGTGTTCTTTCATTAGAGAAGAGCCGCGAGGAGGGTTTTGAGCCCCAAGACCCCACATCCGATGTGGCCGACATCGTCGTAAGCAAACTGCTTCTGGAGAAGCTGATGCATCTGCTCACTGAGCTGGACCCTGATAGCCGGCGCATCTGTGAGCTGATCAGCCAAGGCGCATCCGAGCGCGAAATCGCTACGGTGCTTGGTGTACGGCAATCCACGCTGAACTACCGCAAGAATAAGCTGTTCGGCGTGCTCCGTGAGCAACTGGAGATTTATATTTGAACATTTTTCGTTCAAGGCAGCGGCTTCTGTCCTGTGGGTTGTGAGGGGTAAAAACATCCCTCGGACGGGAGGTGAGACGATGCAGAACCGAGATGAAGAACTGATAGATGTACTGACGGCGATCAGCGTGGTCGCAAAGCGCCTGGCGAAGCAACTGATGCAGCTTTCCGGGCAGAGCCAGAAAGCGGAAGGAGGATACCAGCGTGGGCAAGATGAGCGAATTATCTGTGGCGGTTACCGAGCTGCGCAAGTGCGGCGAGAACCTGATCACGATCTCCGAATCCCTCGCCGGCCTTTTCCGCGATGATCCGACGGAGCAACCGGCACCCACGCTTGAAGAAGTCCGCGCATCCCTCGCCCGGAAATCCGTGGACGGCCACACCGCCCAGGTACAGACGCTGATCCGAAAGCATGGCGCAGACAAGCTCAGCCAGGTCGACCCGGCACAGTACGCCAGCCTGATGTCAGAAGTGGAGGCGCTGTAATGCCGCACGCCCTCCTCTCTGCATCATCTTCCCATCGCTGGCTGAACTGCAACCCGTCCGCACGTCTGGAGCAGGAGTTCGAAGATCGGAGGACGGAGGCTGCCGCGGAAGGTTCCGCCGCGCACGCATTGTGCGAGCACAAGCTCCGCCGCACGCTGAAGCTGCAATCCCGAAAGCCCATCTCCCCGTATGACTGTGATGAGATGGATGCCCACACCGACAGCTATGTGGGATTCGTCCTCGAAACGTTAGCCGATGCGAAGCAACACTGCGCCGATCCAATCGTGATGATCGAACAGCGGCTTGACTTCTCCTGCTATGTGCCGGACGGGTTCGGCACCGGCGACTGCGTCATCATCGCGGACGGCATCCTGCACATCATCGACTTCAAGTACGGTCAGGGTGTGCTGGTTGACGCCGAGCAGAATCCGCAGATGATGCTCTATGCCTTGGGAGCGCTTGCGATCTACGATGCCTTGTACGATATCGATCAGGTTGCCATGACGATCTACCAGCCACGCCGGGAAAACGTCAGCACCTGGACGATCCCCGTCACCGAGCTCAAGGCTTGGGCAGAAAACACACTTCGCCCCCGTGCCATGTTGGCCTATGAGGGTAAGGGCGAATACCTGCCGGGCTCCTGGTGCACTTTCTGCCGAGCGGCGGTCAAGTGCCGCGCCCGGGCGGACGCCAAGCTGACGCTGGCGAAGCACGAGTTCGCGCTCCCACCAATGCTAACGGACGCCGAGATTGAGGACATCCTCGGCAAGCTGGACGACCTGACCAAGTGGGCCAACGACATCATGGGCTATGCCCAAGACGCGGCGCTGAACCACGGGAAACAGTGGTCCGGCTTCAAAGTGGTCGAAGGCCGATCTAACCGCAAGTATGCCGATGAAGACGCGGTGATCGACGCGGCCAACGCAGCCGGCTACCACGACCTCTACAAGAAGACCCTGCTGCCCGTCACGGAGTTGGAGAAGCTCATGGGCAAGCAGCGCTTTACGGACATCCTCGGGAACCTGATCCATAAGCCACGCGGCAAGCCGACGCTAGTGCCCATCTCCGATAAGCGCCCGGCCATAACCAATGCAACAACCGACTTTCATGAGGAGGAATAGAAACCATGGCTAAGCAGTCAAGCACCAAGATCGTCACCGGCATCGTACGCCTCTCCTACGCCAACGTCTGGGAACCCAAGTCCATCAACGGCGGAACAGAGAAGTACTCCGTCTCGCTCATCATCCCCAAGTCGGACACCGAGACCGTCGACGCGATCAACGCGGCCATCGATGCGGCCATCCAGGAAGGTGCGCACAAGTTCGGCGGCAAGATCCCGAACCGCGCCGCACTGAGAATACCGCTGCGCGACGGCGATACGGAGCGCGACGACGAAGCCTACAAGGGCTGTTGGTTCGTCAACGCCAACAGCACCACGGCCCCGCAGGTCGTGGATCAGCGCGTACGCCCCATCCTAGAGCGCAGCGAGATCTACAGCGGCGTATACGCTCGCGTGTCCATCGGCTTCTACGCCTTCAACTCGAACGGCAACCGCGGCGTGGCCTGCGGGCTGGGCAACATCCAGAAGGTCCGCGACGGCCAGGTACTGGGCGGCAAGAGCAATGCGGCGGACGAGTTCACCACGCTGGAAGACGACGATTTCCTGGGCTAACATATGACGCTGGAGTGGGTGGCGGGGGCATCTCCGCCACTCTTGCTCCATGTAAGGAGCAAAGAATGAAGACACTCAGCTGCGACATCGAGTCGTTCTGCAGCGTGAACCTAGCCAAGTCGGGCGTATTCCGATACGCGGAGGGCGAGGATTTTGAAATCCTACTGTTCGGATACTCTGCCGACGGTGGCCCTGTGCACGTAGTTGATCTGGCAGGCGGCGAACAGCTTCCTGCGGACATAGTGGCCGCGCTCACCGATCCCAGTGTGACGAAATGGGCCTTTAACGCGCAATTCGAGCGGGTGTGCCTAACCCGCTTTCTGGGCCTACCCACAGGGGAATACCTTGATCCGTCCTCGTGGCGCTGCACGATGGTCTGGGCGGCCACCCTGGGTCTCCCGCTTTCGTTGGAAGGTGTGGGCGCTGTTCTCGGCCTGGAAAAGCAGAAGCTCAAGGAGGGCAAAGACCTCATCCGGTTTTTCTGCCAGCCTTGTGCGCCGACAAACAGCAACGGCCAGCGCCTACGCAATCTGCCCGAACACGCGCCGGAGAAATGGGCGCTTTTTAAGGCGTACAACCGCCGCGACGTGGAAACGGAGTTAGCCATCCAAGCGCGGCTCGCGAAGTTCCCGGTGCCGGATAGCCTGTGGGAGGAGTATGTGCTCGACCAGCAGATCAACGACCGCGGTATCGCACTGGACATGACGCTGGTTCGCCAGGCGATCCGCTGTGACGAACAGTTCAAGCAGGCCCACCTGGACATAGCTCGGGAGGTCACTAGGCTGGAAAACCCCAACTCCCCAACACAGTTGAAAGCGTGGCTGGCTGAACAGGGCGTCGAGGCCGATTCCCTCTCCAAAGCCGCCGTGCTGACGCTACTGGAGAAGGCCGAGGGCATCGTGGAGCTAGCGCTCTCTCTTAGGCAGGATCTCGCCAAGAGCAGCGTCAAGAAGTACGCCGCCATGGAAAACGTCGTCTGCCGGGATGGCCGCGCGCGAGGCCTTCTCCAGTTTTATGGCGCCAATCGCACCGGGAGGTATGCGGGGAGGCTTATCCAGGTTCAGAACCTGCCACAGAACCACTTGCCCGATTTGGATGCGGCGCGCCGGTTGATCCGCACCGGCCAGTTCGAAACGGCAGAGATGCTCTACGAGTCCGTCCCGATTGTGCTGTCGGAGCTCATTCGGACCGCGTTCATCCCCAGACCCGGACATCGCTTTTTCGTGGCCGACTTCAGTGCGATCGAGGCGCGCGTTATTGCGTGGATGGCTGGCGAGCAATGGCGGTTGGACGTGTTCAAGAACGGCGGCGACATCTACTGCGCGTCCGCGTCGCAGATGTTCCATGTGCCGGTGGAGAAGCACGGCGTCAACGGTCACCTACGGCAGAAGGGGAAGATCGCGGAACTGGCTTGCATCGCCGAAGGCAGCCTGGTGCTAACGGACAGCGGCCTTGTCCCCATCGAAAAAGTCGAACCGGACATGCGCCTATGGGATGGCGACGCCTGGGTGGCGCATGACGGTGTCGT
>CAZVIK010000301.1:0-4299 GCA_964627045.1 uncultured Solibacteraceae bacterium
ATGAACGTGGGATTCGACAACGTAACCTACTTTAATCGCGTGTTCAAGAAGTACTGCGGCATGACCCCCAGCGAATACCGGGAGCTGCACATGCGGTAATAATATATAACAAAGTGCAAGGTTTGAATAGCATTGTTATAGTTTCGCTTTCACAATACGCCGATAATGGGAACAGGATGTTGAGTGTCGACGCGCAACAATCTTGTGAGGAGGATGAACCGATGAAGAGGACGCTGATCTCTGTAATCCTCGTTGTTATTCTCGTCTCCCAGTGTTGCCTGACCGCTTTTGCGGAAGACGACAAGCCCAGCACGCTGGTTCTGGTGACCGACAACGGTTGCATTGACCAGTATAACATGGTCGCCGACGCGTTTTACGACAAGTACGGCATCGACGTGGAGATCATTTCCGTCGCCTACGACAACATGCACGACAAGATCACTACGATGGTGCTGGGCGGCAGCCAGATCGACCTGTTCTCGGTTGATACCATCTGGCCCGCCGAATTCTTGGCTGCCAAGATTGCGCAGCCAGTCACCCAGTATTTCTCGCAGGAAGAGCTGGACTCGCTCTATCCCGGCTATGTCCAGGAGTTCACTGTCAACGGCGAACTAGCCGGCATCCCCACGCTGACCAACTCCAAGTGGCTGTTCTACAACAAGGACTATCTGAAACAGGCGGGCTACGACCACGCTCCGACCACCTGGGCCGAGCTGGCCGAAATGTCCAAGGCTGTCGTGGACAAAGGAATCTGCAAGTACGGTATCGCGTGGTCGGGGCTTCAGGCTGAGGGCGTTGTGTGCGAGTTTGGCGTCCTGCTGGACAGCTTCGGTGGCGCGTGGCAGGACGACAAGGGCAACTGGACATTCAACAGCGACCAGGGCAGGCAGGCGCTGAACTTCATGGTCGAGGCCACCAAAAATGGCGTGGCGGATCCGGCGTCTTCGACTTACAGCGACCGCGTCGTGCTGGATCCGTTTATGGCGGGCGACATCGCATTCGTGTTGTGCTGGTCTTACGCGTACGGATTCTGCAACAACCCTGAGAATTCCAAGATCGCCGGCAATGTGGACATCGCACTGGTGCCCGGTGCCAACGGCACGAAGACCGGCTCGGTCACTGGTGGAGGCGGGTTGGGCGTGAGCTACACCACGAAGTACCCCGAGTATGCGGTCGATTACCTGAAGATGGCGGTTTCCTACGACATCCAGAAGGATTCGTTGCAATCCTACAGCAACATGCCGGTACTCAAGTCGGTGCTGCTGGATGAACAGCTGCTCGCCGCCAACCCAGAGTTCAAGGTCATGGCGGAGCAGTACAATTACTCCACAAAGCGCCCGACGGTCACCGCCTACAGCGAGTGGTCCGCCAAGGTTCAGTCGTATCTCAACCAGGCGCTTGCCGGGACAATGAGCGCGGACGAGGCGCTCAAAGCCGCCGAGGAGTGGTCCGCCAAGTTCTGAGGCGCCAGCTGACTTCATCGATGTAACGTAACCGCCGCGCCGAGTCTGGCAGGCGCGGCGGTTCTCCGGGAAAGTGAGGTGGTGAAACCGATGAGAAATGCGCGCGGTTCCCGGATTGGCGAAGCCTCGATCCGACGCACCGCGATTTGGATGATCGCCCCGGCGATGCTGATCATACTGGGGATGAACATCTACCCCTTGCTGTACAACTTGGGCCTGAGTTTCTTCTGGTACGACCTTCTGAACACGGCCAGAACCGGCTTCGCCGGACTCAGCCAGTTCATCGAAGTGTTCACTAGCGAAGGATTCGGCCATTCGCTTCTGATCACGGCGTACTTTGCGGCGGTGTCGCTCACGGTGCAGACCGTACTAGGCACACTCATTGCGCTGTTGCTGAACATGAACTTCAAGGGGCGCGGGTTTGTACGCGCGATCGTGCTTTTGCCCTGGGCGGTTCCGAGTATGGTGAACGCAGCCATCTGGGGCTGGATCCTGAACGCGAATTACGGCCTGTTGAACCGCGTGCTGCTCCAACTAGGCATCATCAAGGGCATTGTGGTCTGGATGGCCACGGCATTCTCCGCGCTCAACATGATCCTACTGGCAGACACCTGGCGCATGCTCCCGCTCACGGTGCTGCTTCTGCTGGCGGCGCTGCAAACGCTGGATGCGTCTACCCTCGAGGCGGGCATCGTGGATGGCGCGAACGCGTTTCAGAGGTTCTGGCACATCAAGTTGCCGCTGATGAAGCCGCTACTTTTGGTGCTTCTGATCATGCGCACCACGCAGACCATCAAGGTGTTCGACATCATCTTCATGATGACCGGGGGCGGCCCCGGAAACGGCACAATGGCCATCAGCTTCTACACCTACTACGCGGTGTTCAAGAACCTCAACTATGGCGCGGGTTCCACGCTGTCGGTTGCGATCTCCGTCATCATCCTGCTGATCGCAATGTTTTACATCAAGGTGTTGCGCACCGAAGAACTGTCGTAAGGGGGGGACGAGGATGCGGCGGCAAAGGATGCCATGGCTGATGTATACGGGGATCTACCTGGCGGTTCTGCTGATCATGTGCTGGACGCTGATTCCCATCCTGTGGATGGTGTTCTCCTCTGTGGTGGACAAGTCGGAGCTGCTCAATTCCGGCCCGCTCACCTGGCCCAAGCAGTTTACCTTCGAGCGATACCAGCAGATTTTTGACTCCTTAATGAAGGTACTCCAGGGCGGGCGCATCTCCTCGAAGACCGAGGTGTTCGTCCGGGGATTGGTCAACAGCCTGGGCGTGACACTGTCCACCACCGCGCTCGCGCTGTTCATCGGCGGCATGGCGGCCTATGCCTTCGCGCGGCTGGCGCTGCGGGGCAAGAACTTCATGCTGATGCTGGCAATGTTTATTCAATTGCTGCCGACGGTGGCGCTGATAGTGCCTCTGTATCAGATGGTGAAGATGACCGGGCTGATCGATAAATTGCCGGTGCTCGTGGTTTTGTACCTATCCAACGTCCTGGCCTACACCATCTGGGTATTCAACGGCTATTACCGGTCGATTCCGCCGGATCTGGAATCCGCGGCCCGCATCGACGGATGCAGCCATTTCGACGCTTTTGTCCGAGTGGTCATTCCGCTGGCTAAGCCCGGTTTTGTGGCGGTGGGCTCGCTGGTGTTCCTGATGTGCTGGGACGAACTGTTGTATGCGATGGTGTTCATGAATTCCAAATCCACCAAGACGTTCACGGTGGCGATGACCGAATTTAGCGACAAGTTCGCCGGCATGGATTACCCGCTACTGATGACCGGGGGTTGCCTGGTGACGATCATTCCTATGACGCTGGCGTTGATCTTCCAGCGCCATATCGTGATGGGCCTGACGGCGGGCGGTGTCAAAGGCTAAAGGAATTATAAAGCGCCCTCGCGGCGCGTGCAAGGGGGAGTATGTGATGAAACTTGGTGCGGCTGTGGGCTGCTTTACGGTAAACCATTACGCGCCGCCATACGAGGAAGCCGTGCGCACAATCGGCGAGATGGGCTTCGACGGGCTGGAGCTGATCGCTTTTACAGCTGATGATCTGAACGGCTACTACACAAAGGAACGCAACAGTAACCTTAAGGCCATGATCGACGGGTATGGCATGCAGCTCAGCGAATTCATCCTGTATGCCTATGCTGTGGTCGGGCTGCTCCATCCGGATGCCACAAAGCGCCGGGAATCCATTGATTTCTTCCATCGCGGACTGGACGTGGCGGCCGAACTCGGCGCTGATACCATCAACATCGTCTCCAACTGGCCCGACGAACTCAAGGCGCCTATCCCCTACGCGCCGCTCTCGATCCACCCCTACATGCCGGGCTTCAAAAATTTTGAGCCCAAGCACACGCTGGAGCTGCCCAAGAACTTCGACGCGCCAGCAGTGTGGGATCGCTACATCGACTCGCTGACCAAGCTGGTCGGATTGTGCGAGTCGTACAAAATACGCTTCGCGCTCGAGGGGCACGCCAACGTGGTGATCGGCACCACCGACGCAATGCTGCGCGCATTCGACAGGATCCCCAGCCCTTATTTTGGCACCAACTTCGACGCGGCTTGGCAGATGATGCAGCGCGAGTACCTGCCCTGGTCGGTGTACAAGCTCAGGGATCGGATCTTCCACGTGCACCTGCGCGATACCGATGGCATGATCTGCTACAACTATCCGGTCGGCCAGGGCGTGATCGACTGGAACGGCTTCGTCCGCGCGCTCAAGGAGGTCGGCTTCAACGGGTTCCTGTCGATGGAGCTGGGTGGGCTGGCCAATCCCCAGAAATACGTCAAGGAATCGCTGGATTTCATGCGCCG
>CAZVIK010000302.1:0-4234 GCA_964627045.1 uncultured Solibacteraceae bacterium
GACTGATCGAAGAACACGATCCCCCAAAACGACATCGCGCAGGCGAACAGCGACGCCCCGGCGGCCCAAACCAGGCGCCGCCGCGCGGGTTCCTCGTAAAATCGCCGCAATCCGGAGCCGATCCGCCGGAACGCCAGGACCAGAATCGTGACGAACAGAATCAAGCCCAGCAACCCTCCGGTGACGCCGGCCGATACATACCAATTCACCGCGTCCCACATATCGACGCCCCACTTGGCGTTGTCCCGCGTCCCCACCAACCACCACTCGCCGAACTTGCGGATATACATGTCCACCAGCAGAAACCGGTGCCAGCTCGTCGAGCTGCCCGTCACGTCGACGCGGTTGATCAGTGCCCAAACCGGCGCTTTCATGACCAGTTGCAGGGCGATCAGCAGGCCCACGACGGCCCACCGGATTTGCCGCAGGTAGTGCCGCAGCATCCACATAGAGAGGGCGCCGATGGACGCCAGAAGCGCGAGTACCGGTGTGCTGGAGGCCGAAGTAACCGCCATGACGGTGGCCGCCACCGCCCCCAACGCCGCATAGCGCTTCGCTCCGCGCACCGCCCAGATCAGGCCCAGGAAGAACGGCAGAAGCACCGCCCCGCAGGTTCCCGCCGTAATGGGAGTGGCGAACGAGGCGCGCGACCGTATCTGGCCGTTGCGGATCTGCGCCTCGGCGGGCAGGCCGAAGATCGACATCGGGCTTTGGCCGGTGAGTTGCTCGAACGCCATCACGGCAGCCAGCACGGCGCACACCACCGCAAGAGTGTGAAGCAAGCGCTCGACATCCTCCTGTCCGCGAACGAAGTGCCGCAACAGGAAATAGATGCCGAAGCTGTTGAGCAATGTGCCGAGCTTAACCACCAGCGCGCCGGTCGTCTGCCAGAGCAGGAAATACGCCGTCACTTCCGTGAGCACCCACAGCATGAATACCTTGTCGAGCAGTGTCAGCGGCCCTTCCAGCAATGTCCGTCCACCGTGCAAATCGGCCAGAACCCGGACCCACGCGCCCAGTAGCAGCAGCCGCAAGACCATGAAGTGCAGTCCGCCGATCACCACCTGCTGCTCCAGTGGAATCAGCAGGCCCGCCAGCAGGAACGGCGCCAGGACGTAGCGGCGCGGCGCGAACCAGATCAGCAACACCGCGACGGCCAGAATGGCGATGGCCGCCGGGTGCAGCAGCGTATCGCCGCCGCCGCCGAATGGTTTGGGTGGCATGTCTGGTACCGTTGCGAGTCGGGGAAATCCGGGAGGCGGCTTCGGCCGCGCTACTTTACCTGCACGCTCTCCAGCTTCGGAGCGGCGGGGCCGTAAGGAATTTGATAGATGTGCACCGCGTAGGGCGCGAACGTGTCGGTCAGCACACCGTTGACCACTTGGACGGTACGGTCCTCTCCGTAGACGGTCGCTGTCTGCGTACCGTTCATCTCGGAAACGGTGAGCTGCGTGCTCAGGGGCGCGGCGTTCTCCTCGCCGAAATCGGTGAGCCGCGCGGCGAAAATCCAGATGTGGCCGGGCGTCTGCCGGACCATCGCGTCCACGCGACTTCCCGTGACGGTCCGGTTACTAACGACTGTGCGTGCGGTGACATCGCCCAGAATGGCGTCTTTCAGCGCCGCCGTTGTCTTGGCGAGCGCGCCCATTTCGGGCAGGATCTCCCGCGGCACGGTCCCCCAATCCTGAGCCGGCCAATAGGCCAGGCCCTTCGCGCCGTGAATGATGTTGAGCCACGCCTCCATCCGGAACTGGGCCGGCGTCGGGGAGGCGGAACGGCCCCTTGAAGCCTCGTTTCCGTTCTCAATGATCGGAATCCACGGAGAGAGGCCGTAGTCCCATCGCCGGAATTCGTCCATGACATGGAAGTAGTGCCGGAACTGCGGCGCGCACTGCTGAAAGTTCCCGGGGACATGGGGGGCAGGGTCTTCGCACGCCTTACCCGACGAGAAGATCACCGGGTAGATGTCGAAACCGTGAATGTCGGCGGTGATCGCCGGATAAAGATAAGGCTTGGCCGAACGTGGGTAGTAGCCGTAATGGTTGAGCACCACCGGGTGGTTCGTGTCCTTGGCGTGAGCCGCGTTCATCAGCGCCGTCATGCGCTCGGGCGTTTCGCCTTCGTGGATCTCCGGCTCATCGACGAAGTTCCAGCCAAGGATGCTCGTGCTCTGTGCGAAGGCGGCCGCATATCCGGCAACCTTTTCGACGTCCGAGCCGAAGCCGCCCATCCGGGCAAGCGACGGACCGAAGGTGGGAAGCGGGCGAATCGCCTTCAGGAACGCCTCGTAGGATGACGGATTGTAGTTCGCCGCCCACTCGGTCACCCAGCCGCCATAGTTGATGTAGCCGACATTCCGCCACTCGATAAGCGTGGGGGAGTTGTACAGGAAGGCGCCGATCAGGAAGGTCTTGACGCCCTGCAACAGAATGTTGTTGTCGGCGTCGATCGCGACCAGCGGCATCCCGCCGGAGGGCTTGGTGAACTGTCCGCTCCATGCCGCACGTTCCTTCTCGCCGTTCGCCTCTAGGAGCCGCACCGTCAGGGTGTGCGTCCCCGCAGAGAGCCCCGAGAGGTCGATCTTGGGCTTCATGACTCCTGTGATCCGGCCAGTCTGCTTATAGACGGCATTGCCGTTGATCTGCACTTCGAACTGATCGTTGGCCGACCATTCGGTCAGCGTGCAGAACAGCTTCAGTCCCGTGCGGACGTGGGGATTGGCGTGCCGCACGTGAACGGAAGTCCCGGTCAGCCCCAGTGGTCCGGTGGAGACCGCAACATCGTCGTAGTAAATGGTCCCGTAGTTGCCGTTTCCCCCGATGACGCCGATCTCGATGGCGTTGCGGGCGGTCCGCTCAATGCCGGTTCTGGAGATGTCGGCGACTCCATTCAGGCTGACCGAAACCGTCTTAGCGGCGACGTTGTGGACCGCTTCCAGGCAGTGCCATGCGTCTCTGGAGACGGCACGCTGCCCGTTGACGTTGTCCGCCCTCAGCAAAATGGCCCCGTTTACATTGGTCAGGTAGATCCGGAAACGGTCGAAGCTCGCGGTATTGGTCAAGGCCGCGATCTGAACCGAGGTGCCCGGATTCAGCGTGTAGCTTCCCGGCAGGTAGAAATACACCCGGAAGTAAGTGGCATCCGCGGCGGCGAACGGGCGGTCTTGATACCAGCTTGCGGACCCGCCGGCCGCCGTGGCCGTGGACGCGAAGCTGTAGAGGCCCGAGTGCGCCGGCGACGTCCCCACCGCAGAGGCGCCGCCGCCCACAGACGCGCTCCAAAGGGCCAGATCGGCGGTTTCGAAGTCGTCGGAGAACAGCACCGTGTTGGCCGAGGGCTGCGCGGCGGCCGTGGGCGGCTCTGGCCATGCCAGGAAACACAGCGCCGCGATCAACGGCGCGGCAAAGGCCGCGCGTAGCCAGCGCCGGCGGTCCCGCGTCCCGGCGCCGCCGTAGCTTGCCGGCGGGGCTGGCCCTTCATTCGGGGTAAAGCGCGGCATGGTGGAATTCGCTCTCACTCGCAGACGGCGGGGAGTCTCACGCCCGGCGCCGCCGGCAGTCCCTGCAAGCCGGACAGTACTTCCTCAAACCGGTCTACCATGTGCGGCCAACTGTAATGGGCGACGGTCTTGCGTGAGTGCTCAACGATGCGCCGCCGCAAACGGGCGTCCTGAAGAAGCAAACCTGCCTTTTCTGCGATGGCCCGCACGTCGCCCACTGGAACCAGAAACCCGTTCTCTCCATCCGTGATGATATCGCGGGTACCGCCGCAGTCTGTGGCGACCACCGCGCACCCGCACGCCATCGCTTCCACCACCGGCATGCCGAACCCTTCGGACTTGCTCGCCACAATCCACACCGCGCTACGTGAGTAGAGATCTCGGGCTACCTCCACGGACGGAAACCTCACGTAGGAGCGGCGGGGTAGCGCTCGCGGACGCCGGTCGGCGCCGAAACAGCGAACTGGGATCCCCGGAAGGCGTCGGGAGATCTCGCCGATTACGGCCAGCACGGTTTCCGGGTCCTTTGCCGGGTGCGAGCCGTAGATCAATCCCACCCCGTCTCTTTCCCCGTCGGGAACCGACGGAAAGTACTCCTCCGGGTCGACGCCCGGCGGGACGATGCCGAGCACCGGGCCGCCGCACTTGAGAGCGGCTTCCAGCATGAAACCTGAAACAAAGGCTTTCGGGACAGGCTGGCTCAGTGCCCGTTCGGTCAGCGGGTCGTGCCAAGGA
>CAZVIK010000303.1:0-2229 GCA_964627045.1 uncultured Solibacteraceae bacterium
ACTTGCAAGGCCCGGGGCGTTGCTGGTGGATGCCGGAAAGCAGCACGGTGAATCCGACGAAGCCCAACAACGGGTCATGGACGACATGCTGTGCCACGCGCGGAAGGGTAAGACGGTGGTCCGCCTGAAGGGCGGCGACCCGTTCGTTTTCGGGCGCGGCGGGGAGGAGCAGCTTCACTTGGAGCGGCACGGGATCGAGGTGGAAGTGATTCCGGGGGTCAGTTCCGCGCTGGCGGCGCCAGCGGCGGCCGGAATCCCCCTGACGTTGCGCGGCGCGGCGGATTCCTTCGCTGTGGTTACCGGGCACGGCCGATGCGGCCCGACCACCGATTGGGAGCGATTTGCCGCCGTGGACACGCTGGTGGTTTTGATGGGCGTCGCCGAGCGGCGGGGAATCGCCCGTTCTTTGATCTCGGCCGGCCGGCCGTCTGACGAACCCGCCGCCTTCATTGAGAACGCCACCACCGCGCGCCAGCGCACCATCGAGACGACACTTGGCCGGATCGCAGCCGGAGAAGTCCATGTCGAGGCTCCCGCCGTTCTGGTCATCGGAGAGGTATGCGCCGCCCGCACGCCTTCGCGGCTTGCGGCCGGCGTGGCGTTCGCTGCGCGGAGTTAGGCAAATCCACGGAGACCCAAGACCATGCTGGCGGCTGCTTCCAAATCCCCCGTTCTCGACCGGCTTTCGCCGTCCTCCCACCTGGATGCGCTGGAGGCCGAAAGCATCTCGATCTTCCGCGAAGTGGCCGCCGAGTTCGAGCGGCCGGTGATGCTCTACTCGATCGGCAAGGACTCTTCGGTGATGCTGCGGTTGGCCCAGAAGGCCTTCTACCCCGGGCCCATTCCCTTCCCGCTGCTGCACGTGGACACGACCTTCAAGTTCAAGGAAATGATCGAGTTCCGCGACTGGCAGGCGGAGCGCCTGGGTGCACGGCTGCTGGTCCATACCAATCGGGAGGCGCTGGCGGCGGGAGCAAACCCCTTCGCCCTGGGCACGCAGAAGTGCTGCGCGCTCTTGAAGACGCGGGCCCTTCTGGACGCCCTCGCCGAGGGGCGCTTTGACGCCGCTTTCGGGGGAGCGCGGCGGGAAGAGGAGAAGTCCCGCGCCAAAGAGCGTATCTACTCGTTCCGCGACGCTCGCGGCCAGTGGGATCCGAAGAACCAACGGCCGGAGTTGTGGGACTTGTACAACGGGCGGGTCAATCCGGGGGAGAGCATCCGCGTCTTCCCGCTGTCCAACTGGACCGAGTTGGACGTCTGGCAATACATCCAGCGCGAGGAGATTCCGGTGGTCAAGCTTTACTTTGCGAAGCTCCGGCCCGTGGTGGTGCGCGGGGGGGCGCTGCTCGCCACCGAGCACGAACTGCCACTGCTCCCCGGCGAAAAGACCGAGCTGGTGATGTGCCGGATGCGCTCGCTCGGCTGCACGTACTGCACAGGGGCCATCCGCTCGGAGGCCGATACGGTGGCGAAGATCATCGGCGAACTGGCGGGGTTCCGCCGGTCGGAACGGGAGAACCGCGTGATCGACCACGACCAGGAAGGCTCGATGGAGATCAAGAAGCGGGAAGGGTACTTCTGATGGAACGCGCCGGGTTGCTGCGGTTCACCACGGCCGGAAGCGTGGACGACGGCAAGTCCACACTGATCGGGCGGCTGCTCCACGACGCCAAGGGGGTCCACGAAGACCAGGTGGCCGCCGTGCGCCGTTCCGGCTTGAACCGATCCACCGGGCCGCTGGACTTCAGCCTCCTCACCGACGGGTTGAAGGCTGAGCGGGAACAGGGCATCACGATCGACGTGGCTTACCGCTATTTCGCGACGCCCGCGCGCAAGTTCATCATCGCCGACACCCCGGGTCATGAGCAGTACACGCGAAACATGGCCACGGGCGCTTCGACGGCGGACCTGGCGGTGATTCTGATCGACGCGAGGCGCGGGGTTTCGCGGCAATCGCGGCGGCACGCCTGCATTGCAGCGCTGCTCGGAATTCACCGCGTGGTGGTCGCGGTGAACAAGATGGACCTCGTGGACTACAGCGAGGCGGCCTTCAGGGAGATCGGCGCCGAATCCACGGCCCACCTGGAGCGGCTTGGAATCCCCGATGCGCTGCACATTCCGTTGAGCGCCTTGGAAGGCGACAACGTCGTGGAGCGCAGCCCGCGCATGGATTGGTACCAGGGCCCGCCGCTGCTGGAGTACCTGGAAACCGTGCCCCTTGACGGCGCG
>CAZVIK010000303.1:2239-3657 GCA_964627045.1 uncultured Solibacteraceae bacterium
GGCATGTCAGCCGCGTCCGCTCGTTTCCGACTTTTGACGGAGACCTGGAATCCGCCGCGCCCCAGAAACCCGTCGTGGTGTGCCTGGAACACCAGTTGGACATCAGCCGCGGCGACATGTTGGTGGACCCGCGGCACGTCCCCCACGTTTCGCGCCGTTTCCGGGCGCAGGTGGTGTGGATGCACGAAACGGCGTTGGAGGTGGGGCGCGAATACCGGCTCAAACACACCACGCAGCAGGTTACCGCTTCGGTGGCGGGCCTGGAGCATCGCCTCGATGTGGACACGTTGAACGAGGAACCGGCTGGAACGCTCGCCATGAACGAGATCGGCCTGGTCGAACTGGAAACAAACCGCCCGCTCTACTTCGATCCCTACCGCACCAACCGGCGTTTGGGGAGCTTCATCCTGATCGACCCGCTGAGCAACGCCACCGTCGGCGCGGGAATGATCGAGGACCCCGGTTCGGACGCGGGAACTGCGTTGCAGGCAGCGGCGCTGGACGGCGTCGAGTTCCGCGCCAGCCGCATCACCCGCGCCGAGCGGCTCGCGCGAGCGGGCCACCTGCCGGCTGTCGTGTGGCTGCCGGCCCGGCGCGACCTGGCCTATTTGTTGGAGGTCAAGCTCTTCGGGCGCGGCTGCCAGGTGCATGTTGTGGCCAGTGACACTGAAAGCCGCATCCTTCCGGAGCTGGCGCAATTGCTCTCGGCTGCCGGATTGATCACCGTCATTTCGACCTGCGGGATGGATGCCGCCGAAGCCGAACGCGCCCGGGAATTGGTGGGAGAGGCGGCTTTTCTGGAACTCGCTCCCGAGGCGCTGCCGCCGTCCGACGACGTAGCGGCATTACAGATCTGCCGGGAACTGGAGACGCGCGGCCTGATTCCAGGCGTGGCCCGCTTCCGCGATGGGGAGGGAATCTAGATGAATCCGACCACCACTGGCGCGCCTTCGGGCGCCGAACAGGTGAAGGCCGCCAGCCGTCACCTGCGTGGACGCATCCTCGAAGAGCTGGAACTTCCGTCGCCGGCGTTTACGAAGGAAACCGTCCAGATTCTGAAGTTCCACGGCACTTATCAACAATCCGACCGGGACGCGCGCAAGACCGGCCTCCCGGCGCCGGTGGGCTCGATGGTGCGCGTGGGAGTGCCCGGGGGAATCCTCAACCCTGCTCAATACTTGTCGTTGGACCGGATGGCGGACGAGGCCGGCGATGGCACGCTGCGGTTCACCACGCGACAGGACGTCCAGTTCCACCACGTCGCTAAGATCCAACTGCGCCCGCTGATCCGGCTGCTCAACGAGAACCTCCTCTCGACGCTGGCCGCCTGCGGCGACGTGGTCCGGAACGTGGTCGCCTGCCCGGCGCCCACGACCGATCCACGTGCCGCCGAAGTCCGCCGGCACGCCCTCGCGCTG
>CAZVIK010000303.1:3667-3921 GCA_964627045.1 uncultured Solibacteraceae bacterium
TTCAAACCGGCCACACGCGCCTACTACGAAGTCTGGATCGACGGCGAGAAGACCGCCGCCGCCGAACCGGCGCCCCCGGACGCCGAGCCGCTCTACGGGGCCACGTACCTGCCGCGCAAGTTCAAGATCGCCTTTGCGGCGCCGGGCGACAACTGCGTTGACGTCTATACGCAGGATGCCGGGATCGCGCCGGCTTTCGGCAACCACGGGCTCGAGGGATTCACCGTGCTGGCCGGCGGCGGGCTCGGCGGATT
>CAZVIK010000303.1:3931-4206 GCA_964627045.1 uncultured Solibacteraceae bacterium
GCCCCGGTGTGAGGGCCACTCATCCGAGGCTCGCCACACCCATCGCGTTCGTCGAGCCGGACCGGCTCGGCGATCTGGTGGAAGCCATCGTCGGCATCCATCGCGATTTCGGGAACCGCTCGAACCGCAAGTTGGCCCGGCTGAAGTACGTAATCGACGAGTGGGGCGTGGCGCGGTTCCGCGAGGAGTTGGCGGGCCGGTTCGGCGAGCCGCTGCGCGAAGCGCGAACGCTCACATGGGCCAGCGGAGACGATCATCTGGGCTGGCACGCACAG
>CAZVIK010000304.1:0-2744 GCA_964627045.1 uncultured Solibacteraceae bacterium
CCTTCGGCCTGGAGCACATCACGCGCGATCCGCTGAAGATCCCGGTCTTCACTGAGCAGTACTGGGAGACCTTCAAGGACCCCTCCAGTCCCCTGCCCGGCCGCGACCTGGCCCACGTCCTCAACCTGGTGCGCACCAAGGGCTCGAAGAACCTGCCTTACATCAGCCAGTTGAGCCCCGCCGAGCAACTCAAGGCGGAAGACGCCAACAACCTCGCCTGCATCAAGTACGCGCGGGAGTTTCTGAATTTGTAGGAGCCGGGGGAATTTCGGACGGCCCGGCCGGACGCCGCGTGTTCTTCCATGGGGCACGCGGCGCCGCCGGAAAAATCAATCGGCCACTGAGGCTGACGCGAATTCTACCGCCGCCGCCGCAGGAGCACGAGCAACATCCCCGCGCCAACCAGCGCCAGTGTCGAGGGCTCGGGGACAGCTCCCTCGTCGTACGTCTCGAACTGCGTGATGAGTCCCACGCCCACGAAAGTTGTGCCGTAGTTGTGCGCCCGGCTGAACAGCCCTCCGGCAGGGTACATGCTGGAATAGGCGTCAAGGTACACGGAACCGAACTGCGACTCCGAATACGTCGTGCGGATGTCAACCAGGAGGTTCCCCTGCGCCGGGTCGTAGAAAAACGGTGTCCCCGTGATGGTGAACTGCGTTCCCACCGGCCCGCTCAGGCCAACCGATGCGAACGCCTGGTTGTCCGTCCCCACGTTCGCATCGAAGTTGGATGTATCCAATCCATCCACCGGCGCGGGAGTCGTCGAGAGGCTGAAGTCGTACGTGCCCGCGGCGAACGAACCGGCGCCATCGGAGTTGAAGAACGTGATCCCAACAATGGTGACCGGCCCCGCGAAATTGCCGGATGCGTAGACCTGCTGATAGATCGAACCGTCGGTATTCCCAAACGGAAAGGAGTTCGAACTCGGGCCTGGCAACGTGCCAATCAGAATCACGCCCGCCGAGCACGGGGCCGCGAAAATCACCGCCAACGCCAGGAGCCCGAGTGTCGTAACCGATTGCAGCTTCATAGGTTGATCCCCCTACCCGGAATACACAGGTCGATTGTAACGCAGGACCGGCGTAGTGGCTCAGAATTATTTGCAGACTTGTCCGGCAGCCCAAAAAAGCTGCGAAAGCTTTGTTTTTCAATTAGATAATGGAGCGCGGCCACAAGCCGCCACGCTATTTCAACCGCGCGCCCAGCCGTTGCAGCGGCGTCTCGACGGCCACGTACATTACCGCCGTCGCACCGGTCGCCGCCGCCAGAGCCACGGGCAGCAGCATCCAGCAGCGCGCCGGGTCCGACGCCGCGATGGCCGGGAACGTCATGAGCGCAACTACCTTGGCCACCGGACCGTGCAGCATGTAGAATGAGTACCCCATGTGACCGAGGCGCCGCACCCAGGCAAGCGGAAACCGGTCGTAGGGAAGCGCATACCTGGATTGCACCAGAAACGCCCCTACCGAAAGCAGGCCGATTCCCGCCAGCCCGCACAGCGTGCGAAACCACGGCCGCCATACTCCGAGCACGTTCCAGAAGTCCAACGATTCTACCGAGAACCGTAACGCCAAAAACACGAGCGCCGCCAGTCCCACCAGCCGAAGCTTCGGCCTGCTTCCTTGCCGTTCGCGCATCACCGTGATCGTCTCGAAGACGGCGCACCCGCCCAGAATGTAACTGAGGCGCGGGCTGAAAGCCCCGCTGGTATGGCCCAAGGTGGCCACGGCCACCGCCGCTCCCGTCAGCAGTAGCGACCGCCCGTCCGGAGCCGCGACGAGCTTCCGGAAGGCCGCCAGCGGCAGCGGCAACACCACGTACGCCGCCATGATCCAACTGAGCGTCCAGGCGACCGTCAGGACCGGTCGGTTCGGGGACAACCCGGGCCACAGAAGCATCTGCTCCCAAATCGTCCGCCACCCGCTGTAGTCCAGCCCCGTCTTGGCGAGCCGTGGAAACACCAAGGCAAACACAACCGTGCCGCACACAACAAGCACATAGGGCGGATAGATCCGAATCAATCGCCGCGCCAGAAACGTTGGATACCGGAATCGCGGCGAGGCGACGCTCTTGGCGACAAACAGGCCGCTGATCAACAAAAGCAGATTCGTTCCGACGCTTCCCAGCGACGTGCCGCTCCATTCCAGCGCCCGCAGCCACGCGCTCGACGGCGGCGCCGCTGGCACGAACCCCTTGTAATGGAAGAAAAAGACGCAAAGTGCGGCTACACCGCGCAACAGATCGAACGTTTCCCATCGCGCGTCCGCCGCTCCGGCCGGCAACCGGTCCCCGGGCGATCCTTCCAACGCCGCGGCAGCGCCCGGCGAACGCGTGCCGTCCGTGCTGGTGTTGCGCCGATCTACCTCGTTTTGACTCGACACCGCTTCTCAAATAGCGCGGGAATTCCGGCCGGATTACGAGCGTAAACCGGTTAGCACATCAGAGTATCACAACGCGAAGAAGGTCATTTCTAACAAACACCCGTTCAGGCCGAGCCGCCCGGCCGAGCCCGGAAATGAAAAGGGCGCCTGGGGTGAGGCGCCCTTCGAGTCAGGAGGGAAAAGTCCTGTGAGAAGTTGATGACTTTTCGAATTAGCTATAGCTTGGCCCATTCCTCCCCGAAATTCAATCCCGTGAACAGGGTAGATCGCCGGAGATGCACGGGGCTTACGGGCCGCTGCCCGCCGGCGGCGGACAGACCGGGGGCGCCCCTTGCGGCGCCCACCGGATCAGGTAAAGGAGGA
>CAZVIK010000304.1:2754-4196 GCA_964627045.1 uncultured Solibacteraceae bacterium
CTCTACGCGGCGAACCCGAGACGGGCTCGACGATTGCATTGTGAACCCGTCTCGGCCGGCGGTCAATACCGGAAACGGGGTAGGCGCTTCGTGCCGACTTTCGTCCCGCCGCCCGGGTACAATGGAGGCGAGGCTTGGTTCCCTGGGATGCGAACCGCCTCCACTTCGGAGGATGGGATGATTCGACTGTCTACTCTCTCTCGGGTTGCCGCCGGAGCGGCACTTCTGCTGCTATTTAGTGGCTCGCTGGCGGCGCAGCCGAAGCTGATGCATTGCTTCTACTTCACCGCCGTCGAGACGGCGACGCCGGCCGACTGGGACGCCTTCTACAAAGCCACCGGCGCCCTGCCCGGTAAGATCCCCGGCCTGACGCGCGTCTGGTACGGGAAGCTCCGCATGCCCATGGGCATCTTCAATCCCGATCCGGAAACCGCCAAGAAGCTCCGGGGCGGCGAGAAGTCCGCCACCGGCACGGTGACCATGGTTCAACGCCAGCACGGCGTCTGCATGGAGATGGACGGACCCGAGGCGCTGAAGACCTACGCCGCGCATCCGGCCCACAAAGAGTGGGACGCGGTCTATCAAAAGGTCCGCCAGTACGGCACCACCACCTTCGACATCATCACGCCGTAGCCCGGGCCCCCGTCTTGGCGCGTAACAAGGGGCGCGCCTGCCGGTCTCCGCTGTGCACAACCGTTGCCCTGCCCCGTTGTGGCACAATACCGAATCCGGGTTTCGGCCCGGCAGTCTCGCTCGGAGGCAGGCATGCGCATCAGGGGAATCGGCCTGGCTCTGGTCATGGCCGCAACGGCCTTTGGCCAGTGGACTCACACCATCGACACCGTGGCCGGCGGCGGCTTCCCGCCGGATGGCTCGACGGCCATCTCCACCGGCCTCGGCGCCGTGGCAGGCGTCGCTGTCGACGGTGGCGGCCGCGTCTTCTTCTCTCTCTCCGACTTTCACGTGGTCCTGCGTCTGGACCCGGACGGCACGATCACGCGCGTCGCCGGCAACGGAAGCTACGGCTACAGCGGCGATGACGGCCCCGCCGCTTCTGCGCAACTCGCCAAACCGGCGGGCATCGCGCTCGACCGGGACGGGAACCTGTATATCGCGGAGATCCAGAGCCGCCGCGTCCGCAAGGTCTCCGGCGGAACCATCACCACCGTCGCCGGAAACGGAACCGCCGGCTTTTCCGGGGACAACGGCCCCGCCACCGCCGCGCAGTTTTTCAGCCCGCAGGCCGTCGCGGTCGATTCCGCCGGAAACCTCTACATCGCAGACACCGGAAACCGCCGCATCCGCAAGGTCTCCGGCGGCACCATCACCACCTTCGCCGGTAACGGCGCCGGCGGCTCGGAATGCGACAACGGGACGGAAACCGAAGCTCAACTGCTCATACCCAAAGGCCTCGACGTCAACTGATCGGTAGAGCTCACGTC
>CAZVIK010000305.1:0-4195 GCA_964627045.1 uncultured Solibacteraceae bacterium
ACCCGAAACCCTAGCGCCTCCAGCTGCCCTTTCCGCCTTACCTGCAGCGGGCGCAGGGTCTTCCCCGGCGCTTTTACTTCCACGAACGCCAGGCGCCCACCGGGGAGGAGGATGAGGCGGTCGGGTGCGCCTGCCCATCCGGGGGAGATGAACTTGGGCGCGAGGCCGCCCATCTGACGGACGGCCTGTACCAGTTTCTGCTCAATGTGTTTCTCACGCACGGCGCGCCTCGATAAGGTGGAAGATGGCACCAGCGGCCTTGGAGAAACTGGTCATCGGCTTGCCTTTGCACTTCCAGCACCACTTCCCTTTGTAGAACACCGCATATTGGCCCTGATCGTGCATAATTCTGTAGACGTTGCCGTGGTATTTGCGCGTGTATGCCCCGTGTGATACCTTCCAGCCTTTACTTACGAACCTAAGCCGCCGTTGGGAACGGTTCCGGGCTTCGTTATCGCGTTGGCGGGCGGCAAGCTCATCGCCCTCCATGATCCCGGCGCAGACACATCCGACGCCGATGGCGCCCGCGTATTCTGCGTGGCACATCATGTGAAGGTAACGTACTTGGGCGCATCCGCACAAGCCGCAGGTGATTAGGCTTTCATACTCCTCGATTCGCGCGCACTCCCATCCGTCTTTGGGCGCGTTCAGCTCTTTGAGCTTTTTCAGGCACCGATTCTGATACTTTTCGTCCACTGAGATCCGCTCCTATCTCTTCAGTGTGCAGGTCGAGAAGGTCGCCGTATAAAACTCTCTATAGGGAAAATTTGACCCTGGATTTTCCTTAAGGGACTTTCTAGTGGAGACCTTCGCAACCTGCACACTTCCTATTAAATGGTGTTACTGTAGAAAGTCATCGCTGAACGTCCGATCGACGAGCCGCAGGCCATTGACGAAGATCCCAGATCGCTTTTTGTGCCTGGTGAAGTCCTCTGCCTCCAGTGCCGCGTAGAAATCCGTGGTGGACCGAGTGTACTCACCGGTCTCGGCGCAGAAGATGCGGTAGGCTGTGTACAGCTCCCCCGACTTGGCCTCAAGGCCGGGGCCAACCTCGCAGCACTCCGTCAGGAAGTGGCTGAGCCAGTCGCTTTGCTCGCGATACGCTTCTATTGCGCGCTGGACACGCGCGGGCAAGGGGATCTTGAACCCCAGCTCAATGGCCTCCTGCGCGCCCTCGATCATCCATGCCATGACGGCCTCTCTGGCGTTCTCGAACAGGTGGTCAGCGTAGTTCTTGATGTCGCTCCTGCCCTCGATCTTCGCTGTGAAGGGGATGACCACCAGCCTGCGCCAGATGCCGGTGTCCATTGCGCCGACCTTCGGGAGATGGTTCGTGTACAGTACCAGTGTGTGGCTCGGCGTGAAGCTGAGCGGGTCCTTATACTTCTTTTCGCCGTGCACATTGTCTGTAGAGGTCAGCTGCTTGACCGTGGAGGTGTTGAGCCGGGTACCTTCCTCGAGCTCGGCGGCGATCAGCAGGCGCTTACCGCGGGTCTCAGCCATCTCCGGCTTGACATTGCGCCTGCAGCCCACCGTTAAGGCATCCGCGGAGATGTTGCCGCTGTAGTTGCCCAGCACGCGCGCCAGCGTGTTCCAGAAGGTGGACTTACCGTTCCGGCCGTCGCCGTAGGCGATGATCATGGCTTCCCAGAAGACCTGGCCCACGCACACCACGCCCGCGACGCGCTGGACGTACCGGATCAGCTCCTCGTCATGGCTGAAGAAGGTATTGAGGGCGTCGAGCCATAGCGCCTTCCCTTTTTCGCTGGGCGAGGCAGCCGTTACGTGGGTGATGAAATCCTCCGGACTGTGCGCTTGCGCGCCCGCGAGTCCGCGGCGGAGATCGTAGGTGGCGGCAGGCGTACACAGCAGGTTCCAGTCTTTGTCCAAGAGCGCGGGGTCGATTTCCAGCACAGGCCTGGCCTCGCGGAGGGTAGCTGTGATGTACTTGGATTCCCGACGCTGCAAGGCGAAACTGCGGTACGATACGGCGGCGGTGTAGAGCACATACGCGTCAAGCTGCTCATCATTCAGCACTGCCGTCGCCTTCTTCTTCGGATTCTTGGCCATAATTTCAGCCGCCCCAGTTTCCTCGTAGGCACCAACGTTGTTCTGAATGTCCTGTTGGGCCTCCGCCAACTGCAGGTCCGTCAGCGCGTGCGCGACATGCTGCGCGCCCGGCTTTGTTTCACGCCAGTAGGTGCCGTTGTAATGGATGTAGTCGGTTGCCGGGGAGTATCGCAGTTCCCCGCGAAAGACCTCACCGAGCATGCGGGCTTGGCCGACGTCCGTGTAGTCTTCAGGCTTGTACAGATATTTGTCGGCGTTGTACTCGTCCGGCGGCACATAACCCTCCTGCTGCGAGATCCGGCCGTAGAAGCCCTGTGCGCTGCGCCAGATTGTGGCAAGTTCCGCGTCCTCCAGCGGCGGCTCGCACTTCTCAGCCTCCTCCAGGAAGGTGTTGTACGCCTTTTCGGTGTCCCCGTAGCGCTTGATTACGCGCCCGGCAAAGTGTGATAGCGTGGCGTTCCGGTTGCCTTCGTGGATCGTGCGCGATTTGGCTACGGCTTCCGCTAAGTCGGAATCCGAGTAGTACAGGTCTAGGCATTCGTTCAGGTTGAGCGCCCCGGGATAGAACGCGACCTTGGGGTCGGGCGTGCCAAAGAAGAACCGCGCCGCGTCCAACGCACCGGTGTCGAAGAAGGGGAACAGGCGGTTGACGCGCTTCTTGAGATCACCATATGCGACGTCGTCGGTCATCTCCTCGATCGGGAAGAAGCAGTGGAATTTCGGCCGTGGCGGTTTCCCGCGCTTGGAAATGTTGTGGTGCCTACTGAAATGAACCGCAAAAGTCGTGTCCGGGAAAGCCTGCCGGATATGGTCCGGCGTGACCCAGTCTTCGGGATTTTCGGAGTGGTCATTGTCACAGTCCATGCCGAGACAATCCGATCTGGTAAAGTTATCGTTCGAGCGATAGTTGCGCTTGTACTGCACGCAGACATAATCGCGCGCGGCGGCTTCCCGTAGGGACGCGTCATCCGTGACCAGCACCTTGTGAGGGTAGCTGCAATTTGTCTCTCTTCCGACGCAGTCTGCGTAGTAAAGCGTAAAGCCGTTCATGTGACCACCTCCTCACATGCCTTGGTAAAGTAGCGGATCCGCTGGCCCTTGCGCATAGCGCGCGCGATCTCAATACCCATGCCCCTCGTAATCGCGTCTCCGAACACCCAGATCTCAGCGCATTTTGACAGGAGTACGATGTCCATGAACAGCGCCAGATCGCGCTCGTCGTCTTCGCGCATGAATTGCGGGAACAGCAGGTGCGGCGCGATGGGGATGCAGCCGCTGTCAACCGCGAAGCGGCAGTAGCGCCGGGTGTTGGCGGTGTTCCGCTCCACGTCGCCGGCGTAGGGGGAGCACACATAAACGATTGGCCGGAACCGGGATTTCTGCAGTTCGGATTCGATGTTGGTGAAGGCTGCAAAGACCGTGGGGTCGGGGTATCCTTCGTGATTAAACCGGCTGATGCTCATCTACATCGCCTCCTCGAGGAATGTCTCCCAGGCGGTGATGGGATAGCTGTTTACGGTGCCGAAGCGCTCGTCGTTGGTTTCGCACGACCGCACTTCGATCGCGCGCGCTCGGCAGTAGGCTGTCAGGCTCTTGCCGATGGCCTTGCACTGCTCAGAGCTCCAACCCATCTTGAAGGTCCGGTTGTACTTCGCAACTGGGAAGAACTTGAGCGACGTGTTCAGCGCAATCACAAGGGTTTCGTTCTCCTCGGCCAGCGCGAAGATCCGGCGCTCGGCTTCCAGGGCACGCCGGTGGGCAATCTGGAGCGCGCGCTCCACGACCTTGTCCGGGGAGTTCCAGGCTTCTTCGACGGAGATTAGGTACCGGCGATACTCCCGGCCCCTCTCGCTGCGCTGGAGCATGCAGAGCTCCTTGGCCATGGGGATAGAGAGTGCGTGGTCGGTGCTGCGGCGCCCTCCGGTACTTTCGCTCAAAATTGAGCTAAAGTCGCGACCCTCTTGAAACCCATATTCGCACATGCGGGGAAACCAATCTTTGTACTGCGTGGCTACCTCGAGCTTTGCGTGCAACTCGCGCCCGCTGACGGAAGGGTTTTCATTGTCATAGTCGATCCGGATCAGATCATTCATTGGTGGACCTCCTTAAAATAAGTAACGGACGG
>CAZVIK010000306.1:0-4145 GCA_964627045.1 uncultured Solibacteraceae bacterium
CTGCCCGGGAGTCAGCCCGCGTATCTGGTAGCTTCCGTCCGGATCGCTCAGTGCGCTAATGGCACGCCCGGCCGGATCGAGAGCCACCACCGACGCCAGATGCACGCCCGCTCCGCCCAACGTCACGCGCCCCGCGATGACACCCGTCTTTTCGCCGAACCCCGCCGCCGGGTAGAGCAGCGAAATCCCCGCCACGTCGTCGGCCGCCAACGGATGCGCGCGCGTCACCGAGCGCGTGATCTCCGTCGACATCGCTCCCGACACCAGGCTGTGCTGGAGCCCCAGCGCATGCCCGAGTTCATGCACTACCGTCAGGAAAAATGCGTCGCTGTGGCTGGGGCGCTGGGAAAGATCCTTGCCTAGAACCAGAATCGAGCGTGTGATCGGAACGAATGCACCATCGTCACCGGAAGTGAGGGACGCACGCGAAGTGGGTCCTCCCAGCGCAATCAGCCCCGGCGGGAGTTCAATCTCGCCGAAGTACACATCGACGCCCGGTGTAGTCTGCGGAACATCCTCGGCCGCAAACCCGCCGAACTCAAACCGCAGATCCGACGTCGCCACGCCGTTCCAGGCCTTCGCCGCGGCGCGGATCTGGCTCAGCACCGCCGCGAAGCTGTCGCCCGGAGCCAGTATCTCCGGCCCCCGGCCGGACACAAAGTAGTGAACCGTGTGCCCCGGCAGTGCGCTCAGGTCGAACTTCTCCGGCGCAGCCCCGTGGGGTGCCGTCCCGGAGGTGTAATGTACAAAAGGATAATAGCCAAACGCGCCCGCCGCCAGCGCCAACAACGCCACGGCCGCCATCCACGGGGCTCTGCGCCGGTTCCGGCTCACCGCGCCACCCCCGTCTGCCGCGCCACGCGCGACCGCAATTCCGAAAGCGCCATGCGTACGGGTCGATCGCTGACGATCTGGCCCGATTGGCGGTCCACCATCATCTCGGCGCTCGCCGCCCGGCTCGCCCAAACCTCGCCGCCTTCCCGCTTCAGGGAGAAGACGCCTTGAGACAGGCCGATCACCTGCGTCAGCCCGCTCGGGCCGGTCCACAGAAACAGGACGTACTCTTCGCCTTCCTTAAGCGTGGGCGAGCCGGCGAAGGTCTGCCGCCGCCCTTGGAACACGCCTCCCGGAACCGCCGCTGTCACCGTCCCGGCCGCGGCGCCCTTCAGCCGTTCGGAGACTTCAATCACGAATTGTGAATAAATAACCGGTCCGCGCTCGGTCACCGACGTCCCGGTCACTCGCCCGCGAACGATCGCCGTGGCCTGCGCGATCATCTCATCGGTCGAAAGGTACTCCAGCGTGGCGGCTTGCGCGGCAAAAGCCAGCAGCGCGCAGCCGAACAGACGGAGCATTCTTGAAGTCACGCTACGGCTTCTGCACGTAATGGTCCAATCTATGATTTTGATTAATAAGGAGATCCTTGGCGTCCGGGGCCTTCGGGCGCGTCCTGGTGACACGCCCACGTGACAACACGCCCCGCACGGGTTAGTCTTTGCGTTCGCGTACGATCATCAGCGGCACGTCCAGTTCGTGCCGCACTCCCTCGATGGTCGTCCCGAAAACGATGTCCTGAAAGCCTTTATGCCCGTGCGCCCCCATCACCACCAGGTCCGGGTCCAGTTCCCGCGCGTAGCGCACAATCTCGTTCCGCGGGCGCACGGAGAACCGCACAACCGCTTCCACATCAATCGATTGGGAGCGCAGCCCCGAAGCGATCTCCTCGAGGTACCGCATGCCGGATTCGACCTCGGCCGTGGAAGCTTGCTCGCCGTAGACCTGGCTGGTGACATCTTCTTCCACATGAAGAAGATACAGCTTGGCGCGATGGGCCTTGGCAATGGACGCGGCGTGCGCCACCGCCGCCCGGTCGATGGGGGTGTGATCGAGCGGCACCAGTATCTTTGAATAAATATTCACTGCCACCTCCGCCCCCACCGGCGGCGCCTCGGCGGCGGGCTTGCGCGCCATGCGCCGCGCCCACCACCCCAGGTACGGCTCCAGCGCGATATACAACAACAACCCCAGCAGGAACAACGCGATAGGGACGACAATCGACGCCACCAGCCAACGGTAGGGGCCGGCCGCCTCCAGCCATCCGGCGATCGTGCTCCCCGCCAGAAACACGTTCAGCGAAACGATGATGGCCGCCACCGTCCAGGCGCCCGCCTTCACCCAGGGCGGATTGCAAAACGAACCCATTCTGGCCCGGTCGCTGGTGAAATGAATCAGCGGGATCACCGCGAACGGCAATTGCAGACTGAGGATTACCTGGCTTAGAATCAACAATTTGTAGGTTCCGGCGTCGCCCGCAATCCAGATGGTGAACACCGCCGGAATGATCGCCGCAATTCGCGTGATCGCCCGCCGCAACCATGGCCGCATGCGGAAACTGAGGAAGCCCTCCATTACGATCTGCCCGGCCATGGTTCCGGTCATGGTGGAGGACTGCCCGGCGCACAACAGCGCCACGCCGAACAGGACGCTCGCCAGCGTGGTCCCGAGCAGCGGCGCCAGCAACAGGTGCGCCTGCTGGATCTCGGTCACCTCGATACCGTTCTTGAAGAACGTCGAGGCGGCCAAAACCAGAATGGCGGCGTTGATCAGCAGCGCCGCGTTGAGCGCGATCACCGAATCGAGCAGGTTGAAGCGGCAGGCGGTGCGCTTACCCTCTTCGCTGGAGTCGATGCGCCGCGTCTGCACCAGCGCCGAGTGCAAGTAGAGGTTGTGCGGCATCACGGTCGCGCCGAGGATGCCGATGGCCACGTAAAGGCTCTGTCCGTTCAACCGGGGGATCAGCCCCGTCACCATTTCGCTGAACACGGGCTTGGCCAGCACAATCTCCACCAGGAAACACCCGCCCATGGCCGCAATCATGGTCAGGATGAACCCCTCCAGGACGCGGATTCCGAACCGGCTCAGGTAGAGCAGCAGGAATGTGTCGAGCGCCGTGATGAGAACCCCGGCCAGCAGCGGGATGCCGAACAGGATGTTCAACCCGATGGCCGCGCCGATCACCTCGGCCAGGTCGCAGGCGACGATGGCGATCTCGCAGAGGAACCACAAGATGTAATTCAGCCGCCGTGGATAGGCCTCTCGGCAGGCCTGCGCCAGGTCCTGCCGCCGCACGATCCCGAGCCGCGCGCTCAGGGTTTGCAGCAGGATGGCCATGAAGTTCGACATCACCAGCACCCAGAGAAGCTGGTAGCCGAACCGCGCGCCGCCTTCCAGGTCGGTGGCCCAGTTGCCCGGGTCCATGTAGCCCACGCTCACCAGGTAGGCAGGCCCCGCGAAGGCAAAGATGCGCCGCCACAACGAGGGCTGCGTGGTTACAACCGAGGCGTGAACTTCGGGCAGGGAAGCCGGCTCTTTCCGCGCCATCAGGCCCCGGCCTTCTCTCTGCGCCGGGCGATCAGGGTCAAGGCGAGAGCGCCCAAAGCCCCGGCCAGCGTCAGGACGCCGCCCGCGATCACCGAGGTTGGCACATAACGCATGTCTATGGTGTGCTTGCCCTTATCGACCATGACGCCGCGAATCGCGGAGTACGCCTCGTAGATCCTGGCGGGTTTGCCGTCCACCGTGGCGCGCCAGCCGGGGAAGTAGCTGTCCCCCAGGATCACCATGCCGCGGCAGGCCATTTCGGCCTCGATGATCACCCGGCCGCTGTTGCGCTTGGTGAGGCGAACCTGGTCGGCGGCGTCGCAGGCTTCCATCTCCGGCGGGGGTTCCAGAAGGAAAGTCTGGCGGCGCAGGTCCATCTGGCCGCCTTCCATGATGGCCTGAACCTCGGCCTCACCCTTCACTTGCACGGCCTCGTGTACCGTCCAAGAGCGCGGGAACGCGTCGCGGTTCCAGTAGATCTTCAGGCCGCTGGGGCTTTCGAAGACGAGTTCCTGGTCGCCGGCGGCGGCTTCGCGCTTGACGGTGTAATTCACGCCGAAGATCTGCTTGGCGCGCGCCGTGTGAAACGGCAGCCGCAGGAAGTTGACCGGAAGGCTGGCGACGAAGCCGCCATACTGGTCGATCCCGTACCAGTCGCCAAAGTTGTAGGGGATTTCGGTGTTGGCGACCTCCATCCGAACCGGCCAGGGGACACCCAGGAGATATCCAGCAATGTCAGCATGTTGCGACTTTTTTGGCAAGTA
>CAZVIK010000307.1:0-4121 GCA_964627045.1 uncultured Solibacteraceae bacterium
CTTTGCTTGGGCAGGCGGGGTGGTCAGAATCGGACCGTTGGGGTCGCGGCCGGTTCCGCTCGGAGCGGGTTGCCAAGCCCGCCTGTCTCGAAGCGATCCCGCGTTACTTCCAGCGATTCGGCGTTCCGCGTGACCGTTTCAGGGAGTTCCTCACAGGGCACTGCGGTTTCGACTTCGTACTGATTCAGACGATGATGAGCTACTGGTATCCCGGCGTGCGGGAGGTCATCGAGGACGTCCGACGCGTCTGTCCGCGTGCCAGGATCGCGCTGGGTGGCAACTACGTTACGATCTGTTCCGCCCACGCCGAAGGTCTCGGCGCCGATCTTTGTGTCGTGGGCACAAACCTCGATCCTTTATGGCGCTTTCTTGAGACCAAGCCGGATGGAGGGCAGGTGGGTGTGTGGGAATTGTACGGCCACCCGACCGTCGGGGTCCTCAAACTCAGCGATGGATGTCCGTTCCACTGCACGTACTGCTCAGTCCCGAGGGTCTACCGGGGATTCCGGCCCCGGTCCTTGGAACGGTCGCTCGCCGAACTGGAGCTATTGGCCTCGCTCGGCGTCCGCGATGTGGCGTTCTATGACGATGCGCTGCTGTTCGACGCAGACACGGTACTGTCGCCCTTTCTGGAAGAGGTGATGCGCCGCGACATCCGCGTCCATTTCCACACCCCAAACGCGTTGAACGTCCGGTTCATCCAGGCGGACCTCGCCAAGCTGATGGTCCGGGCCGGCTTCCAGACGTTCTATCTGGGCTTTGAGAGCTACTCGCAGCAGTGGCAGCAGGGCACCGGCGGCAAAGTTCATTCCGACGAGTTGGCCCAGGCGGTTCGCCACTTGGTGGCCGCCGGCGCCAATCCAAGCGAGATTACCGCCTATCAGATCGTGGGCCATCCGAGCAGCGATCTTCAGGAATTGGAGGCGTCGATGCATTTCGTCCGGAGCCTGGGTGTTCGCGGGATGCTCGCGGATTTCTCGCCGATCCCAGGAACGCCGGATGGCGATGCCTGTCGCCGCTGGGTGGACCTCGATGAACCCCTGATGCACAACAAGACCGCGTTTCCCGTCTTGCGTCTGGGCTTCAAGGAGGTGAACCGCCTCAAGGATCTCCAGCGGCAGTTGAACCGAACGCTCTGAGACGAGGACTGGGGCAGCCAGGTGGCCGGCGTTTGATTTTCGAGCCTCCCGCCGGTATAGTGGGCGGATGAATAACTTGCGGACCGTACACATCAAGAGCTTCGGCTGCCAGATGAACAAGCTGGACACTTCACTGGTCGCCTCGGCGCTCAGGGAGGCGGGTTTTGCGTTCACCGAGAGCGTCAAGGAAGCCGACGTGGTGGTGATCAACACGTGCTCCGTCCGCGAACACGCCGAGGCCCGCGTATTGTCGCATCTGGGGCATCTCAAGCACCTTAGGAAACATCGACCGGGTATGCTCGTCGCCGTGATCGGCTGCATGGCGCAGCGCCTGGGCGAATCACTGCTCGCACACGACGCGGTAGACGTTGTCTGCGGTCCCGGCCAGATCCCCCAGCTTGTGCACCTGATCGACGAGGCGTTGGCATCGAACGCCAAACACATGGCGGTCGCCGACGCGATTCGCGATCGCGAGGATTCGTCGTCCGATGCGCTGGAGCAGTTCGAATCAGCCTACGGCCACGAAGACCAGGATGGCAGGGTCCTGCCGGGCCAAGCTTTCGTCCGCGTCATGCGAGGATGCGACAATTTCTGCACGTACTGCATCGTTCCGTACGTGCGCGGTCCGGAGCGGTGCCGTCCGCCGGAGCGGATTCTCCGCCAAGTCCGGATGCTGGCAGATGAAGGGGTCCGCCAGGTGACTCTTCTGGGCCAGACGGTGAACTCCTACCGATACCGTAATGGGCAGAAGACCTGTTCACTGGCGGATCTGCTCGGCATGGTTGCCGAAGTCGAGGGGATTGAGTGGATTCGCTTCGTGACAAACTACCCGTCCGAGGAGTTCTATGACGACATTCTGCACGCCATGGTCTCCTCGCCTAAGGTGTGCCCCTACCTGCACATGCCGGCGCAGAGCGGATCGGATCGCATCCTGCGGGCGATGAACCGCCATTACACGGCCGCGCAGTACCTGGAACTGCTCGCTCGCGCCAGACGGATCGTGCCGGGTATCGCGATCGCAGGGGATTTCATCGTCGGCTTTCCCGGCGAGACCGACGAGGATTTCCAGGCCACCGTGGACCTCGTGCGAAAGGCCCTTTATCGAAACTGCTTTATCTTCAAATACTCACCTCGACCCGGTACGACGGCCGACAAGCGGCATCGGGACAGCATCCCCGACGAAGTCAAGCAGCGGCGCAACGTCGAGTTGCTGGCCGTTCAGGAGGCGGTCAGCGAGAGGCTTAGCCATGATTTCCTGGGACGGACTGTAAGGGTGCTTGTGGAAGGTCCCAGCAAGAAATCGCACGTGAATCCGACAGATGCCCACAGCCGTCCGCAAATGGTGGGCAGGACGGCCACGGAGTACATCGTCGTCTTCAACGGTAGCCCATCCCTGGCGGGGCGGTTCGTTGACGTCCGCATCACGGAGACCTCTCCGCTGACGCTGTTCGGCGTATTGACCGGTTGATCTCCCGAGGGGGCTGCTCGCCACTCGCGGATCCACCGTTCATTCGCGACGTGTCTGCTGCTGCAGGTACTCTTTGCGTCTTTGCTCCTGGCGTTGTTTGAGCGCTTCGAACTGGTCCTTCTCCAAGGGCATGGTCTGCAATTCGATCTCCGGCAGAGGGCCGGTTTGGGCCAAGGCCGCCTGAACCAGTTTCGTGTATTCCTCGTGCATCGCGGTCAGGTCGTCCACCGGCGCCGTGAGGGAGGCCGAGGCGTCGAATGAGGGCAGTTCCGGAGTCGGCTGGGGGAGCATGAATAGCGCTGCCGCGTAGGAGCGAAAGCGCAGTCCCCACAGTTTCTTGCCGTGATTGTGCAGGACCATGCCGCCGTAAACGCTCATGTCCGTTGCCTCGGGCGTGTCGGCAAACGGCCAGGAGAGCCAGCCCTGTGCCAGCCGCCTGGATGCTTCCACCTCGGCGGTGATCCATCGCGCTTGCTCGTCTTCCGTCAGATGGGGACGGCCCTTGGGGGCTCCGCCGCCGTACCAGCCGTACTCTCCGAGCACGACGGGCTTGCCGACGTGACAATAGGCCAGCACGTTCTGCAAGTAGGCCAGATTTCTGTCCCAGTTGGTCTTCGAACCGAACGGGCGACCCATCAGGGGGTAGAAATGGATCGAGATGAAATCGAGCCATTCGGCCTGTCGGCGCGGATTGAACGCGGAGTAGATGTGCGGATCACCCGGCCGGACCACGGGGAAGGACCACTGTATATAGCCCACGGTGATCAAGTGCATGGGGTCCACCTCGCGCAGAATGCGAACCTGGCGCTGCACCCACTGGTCCGCCAGATGCTCCCGGAACAACTGCCAGTCGTGCAGTCGCGGATTGCCTCTCTGGGCGGTGTCCTTGGCGGGCTGAATGCTCCCGAGTGTCTCATCGGCTTTCAATTCCTCTCCCCACACGGCCTTCAGACCTTCCAGGTTTGCGTACTTGGACTGTAGCCATGCGTTCCATCGAGGCTCCCACGACTCGACATGCCACGGCATTTGCGGCTCGTTCAGGAGATCCCACGCGAGGATGGCGGGCTCGCCTCGATAGCGCCGTCCCACCACGGTCCAAAAGCGGTCGAGTGCCCGAAGCGCTTCGGGGCCTGCGAATCGGTCCGGTTCCCAGTAGGGGGGCTGCCCCTCCCAATGATCCGGGCCGGTAAGGATAAGTCGGATGCCGGTGCGGCGGGCAATTCGGACCAGTGTGTCCAGCTTCTTCAATGCCTGCTCGTCGACCGTGTCGACGTCAGGCTGGAAGGTGGCGGCCGTCAGGAAGACCCGCGCGCAATTGACCCCCAGCTCACTCATGAGTTCAAACTGCGAGGAGATCTCCTCCGGATTGAACCGCCTCCACATCTGCGGCGGCCATCCAGTATTGGGGTCGTAGTAGTTGGTCCCGAACGGCACGAAAGGGCGGTTGGATTTCACTTCGGCGAATCCCCGACCATCCGGTGTCACGGCAATCAACGTTCCGGTCCGGCTGGACG
>CAZVIK010000308.1:0-4077 GCA_964627045.1 uncultured Solibacteraceae bacterium
ATAGCTGACGTTCAGCGGCGCACCATCCATGTAAGTGCCGCTCTGGTTGGCCATGCCGCCGCCCATCTGGTAGTTGCCCCACCCGTTGGGATTGGTCGTCGTGCCCTTCCCCTGGTTGCCCATCGGGTTCCCCGTCGAGGAACCCTGGGGCACTACGCCCGGAACCAACTGCACCAGGTTTAACACGTTGCGGCCGTTCAGCGGCATCTCCTGCACCGTGCGGCCTTCCACAACGTGGCTGAGCGACGTGGATTCGGTTTGGAGCAGCGGCGTGGACGCCTGGATCTCCACGGTTTGCGTCACCTCACCGACCACCAGCGATCCATCCACGCGAACCGCTGCCTGCACTTGCACCTGGATGTCGGTCCGCGACAGACGCTGGAATCCGGCCTTCTCGATCTCGATCCTGTAGATTCCGGGAACCAGGTTCACGAACTGGTAGTTGCCGCGCGCGTCCGTCTCTGCCGTGCGCCGCTCGGAAGTTCCTGTGTTTGTTAAGGTTACCGTTGCAGCCGGGACGCTGGCCGACGTAGCGTCGGTCACCGTTCCCACGATGCTCCCATAAAAGGTCTGCGCCGCCGCGTGCGGTATGAGGACCGCAAGCAGCAGAGCCAAAAGGAGATATCGCGCTCCAGGCAACGCCTGCGCGCGCAGTTTCTTTTGCATACCGGACTCCCTCCTGACGCATCGATGATAGGCCCGCCGGGCCGAGATCGGAATTCGTTTGTTGAGATTGCTGTTATAGTGGGGGCTGATTAATCCGGGCTTGGAGTTCGCCCCCCGGCTGGTGATCTGCGGCTCCGGTGACGCCATATGAACGTGAATCTCCGGCATCTCGAGGCTTTCGCGGCCGTGGCCCGGCTGAGCAGTTTCACGGCCGCGGCGCGGGAACTCGGAGTTTCACAGCCCGCCCTGACGGTCCAAATCCGGCAACTTGAGGAAGTGTTGACAGTTCGGTTGCTGGACCGCAACACACGATCAGTCAAACTCACCCAGGTTGGCCGCGACCTGGCGCCGGCCGTCGAAAAGTTGCTCGCGGAAATCCAGGCCGTGGTGATCGGCACGCAGGACCTGGCCCGGAAGGCCAAGGGCGTGGTCAAGGTTGCGACGCTTCCATCGGTCGCCGTCACCATCCTTCCGAGGGTGATGATGAGGCTTCGCAGTCTCTATCCGGCGGTCTCCGTGGTCGTGAGAGAGGGAATCGCCGACGAAATCGTCGAATGGGTGCGAACCGATCAAACGGATCTCGGGATCGGCAGCCCCGAGGGTATCGACACAACGGTGGACTTCCGCCTGCTTTTCCGGGACCACATGTGCGTCGTGTTGCCGCCGGGATCGCCTTTGGCCAAGAAGAAACAGGTGGCCCTGCGCGACCTTGCCGGCCAGCCGCTGATCCTGCCCGGCCGCGGCAGCAGCGTGCGGAGGCTTGTGGACGGGGCGGCGAGGGCTCAGGGGATCGATCTGAGGCCGGTCTACGAAGCGTGTTTCATGTATTCGATGGGAGCGATGGCGCGCGCGGGCCTCGGCGTGGCGGTGCTCCCAAGCTCGGCGTTGGATCTGCACGAACTGACCGGATTGCGCTCGCGTCCTCTGCACGAGCCCACGCTGACCCGGGAGATCGGCATCCTGCAAAAGCACGGCCGGTCCCTCTCTCCCGCCGCCGAGGGGTTCATTCGTACCCTGGTCAGCAGCCCGAAGACCGTCTCGCTTCCCTGCTAACCCGCTGGATTCCGCCTTCGATTCATAACGCGGCCTTATCACCGCGATAGAATCAACGCAATTCCCACGATTTGCCGAGGCGGCTATCGTTAACAGATGGGCATTCGCATTACGCCGAAGATGCATGCCGGGCCGCCCCGGAGGGAGACGCGGTGACATACGCCTCTTGGAGTTCTGCCGCTGCGGCAGCTGCGGCCCTAGTGCTGTTTCACGCCGAATCCCACGCCCGGGTCGCGCGCTTCGTGGTGGAATCCCGCGAAGCCCCGGCGTATCAGGGCCGTTCGTACGGCGTGGCCGGCCAGTACGTGCGGCTGACGGGCACGTTCCACGGTGAGCTCGACCCCGCCGATTCGCACAACGCCATCGTCAACGATCTTGGGTTAGCGCCCCGAAATGCGCGCGGGCGGGTGGGCTACTCGGCCACCTTCACTCTGATTCTCCCCGCCGACCCCTCCAGAATCAGCGGGGTGCTCCTCTACGAAGTACCGAATCGCGGCAATTCTCCGCTCAACGGACGTACGTTTGATGACGACATGGCGGCAGGACACGTGCTGGTATCGAGCGGCTGGCAGGGCGATCTGACGCCGCGCCCCGGGGCGGAAACGCTGACCGTACCCGTGGCCAGGAACGCCGACGGAACCAGCATCACCGGCCCGGTGCTGGCGCGGCTCAGCAACTTGCCGCCGGGCGCCACGACGGCGACGCTCACGGCCGGCTATGGCGGCCTGGCCTACCAGCGGCCGGCGACGCTCGACCCCGCCGCCGCCACCCTCACCCGGCAGGCTTCCGACGAAGGCCAGATCACGCCGATTCCCTCCACCGAGTGGGCCTTTGCCGATTGCAGCGAGACGCCCTTCCCCGGCACGCCCGACGCCACCAAGATCTGCCTCAAGGGCGGATTTCAGCCGGATCTCCTTTATCAGTTGGTCTACACGGCGAAGGACCCGTTGGTTCTGGGGATAGGACCGGCGGCAACGCGCGACCTCATTTCTTTTTTGCGTTACGAAAAACAAGACGACGCGGGTACGGCCAACCCGGTAGCCGGACGGATTCGCTGGGCCATCGGCTCGGGCACGTCGCAATCGGGCAATTTCATCAAGACCTTTCTGCACCTTGGCTTCAATCAGGACGAAAACGGGCGCGTCGTCTGGGATGGGGTGAACCCGAATATCGCCGCGCGGCAAAACCCCCTGAACTTCCGGTTCGCCATTCCGGGCGGCGCGGCGAACCTATTCGAGCCGGGCAGCGAGGGCGTGCTTTGGTGGGGCTCCTATCGCGACGAGACGCGCGGCCGCCCGCCCGCTTCGCTTATGGACCGCTGCCGCGCCACCAACACTTGTCCGAAGATCATGGAGACCTTCGGTTCGGCCGAATTCTGGGGCCTGCGCATGTCGCCCGGACTCATCGGGACCAAGGCCGATACCGATATTCCGCTTCCGCCGGAGGTGCGCCGTTATTACTTCCCAGGGGTCACCCACGGCGGCGGACGTGGCGGGTTTCAGGTGATCGACCGCGGCGCGGCCGGACGGGGCTGCCTTCTGCCCGACAACCCCAACTCGATGTCCGAAGTCATGCGCGCGCTGCGAGTGGCATTGATTGAGTGGGTCGCAAAGGGCACGCCGCCGCCCGAGAGCATGTACCCCAGGCTCGATCGCGGCGAACTGGTGGCTCCGGTGCACAGCGCGATGGGATTCCCAGTGGTCCCGGGCGCTCCCCTCCCCGACAACATGCTGAACCAATTCCCGGAGTACGATTTCGGGGCGGGCCTCAACTACAACGACCTGTCGGGAGCGCTGCTCCGGCAGCCGCCCGTGATCCGCCGCATCATCCCGATGCTGGTTCCCAGGACGGATGCCGACGGCAACGAAACCAGCGGCGTCCCGCTGGTGTTGAGCCAGGCTCCGCTCGGAACGTACCTCGGCTGGAACGTCACCTCATCGGGTTACCTGAAGGGGCGCGGCTGCGGTTTCGCCGGCGGCTACATTCCGTTCGCCAGGACGCGCGCCGAACGCCTGGCGGCGGGAGATCCCAGGCCGTCGCTGGAGGAACGCTACGGCACGCACGAGAATTACGTGGCGAAGGTGAACGCGGCGGTCGAACGCCTGCGCGCTTTGCGCCTGTTGCTCGCCGGCGACGCCGAGCGCCTGGTAAGAGAGGCGGAGGCAAGCGCCGTGCTGCGCTGAACGCCGCGCCCGGTGAATCCGGAAAGGGAGAACACGCATGATTCGAATCGCCAACGGGCAAGGTTTCTGGGGGGACTCGATTGACGCCCCGGTCGAGCAGGTCCGGCGCGGGCCGATCGACTACCTGACGCTGGATTACCTGGCGGAAGTCACCATGTCGATCCTTCAGAAGCAG
>CAZVIK010000309.1:0-3995 GCA_964627045.1 uncultured Solibacteraceae bacterium
GCCGCGCTCCGCCATCGCCGCCATGACCGCAGCGCGGCGCGGCATGCACTCGGTGCTGGCGGAGATGAACCCCGGCCTGGGCGGAACAGGGACGTACGGCGGCATCCACACCTACTGGTACGGGCGGCGGGTGGGCTACGCGGCCGAGGTGATGGCGATGGTGGACGCCATGCACGACCGGCTGCGCCACGAGCGCCAGTCCGGGGTGCTGCCCACGTGGAACATCGAGGCGAAGCTGGAAGCGCTGCTGCGCGCCACCGTGGTGAGCGGCGTGGAGTTGGCGCTGAACGCGCTGGCGGTCGGGGCGGTGGTTTTAGTCGCGGTATCAACGCACGATCTGGAAGTACTTCTAAAATCCGCTGACCATGAGCAACTGCTTGAAGATCTGCGGCGATTGCGGCAACGCGTAGAACTGCCCGCGCTGCACGCGGCTCGGCACCAGGAAGTCGCGCGCGCCTTCCGGAGTACTGCTGGTGAGGAACGGTGTTTCGATTTCCAGGAACCCCAGCGACGTGAGCAACTCCCGGGCCGCGAACGAGACGCGCGACCGCAGGATGATATTGCGCTGCATGTGCGGGCGGCGCAGATCGACGTAGCGGAACTTGAGCCGCGCCTCCTCGCTCACATCCACCTCTTCCTCCATCGGGAACGGAGGCGTGCGGGACTCGTTCAGAATCCAGAGCTTGTCGGCGACCACCTCGACTTCGCCGGTCTCCACGTTTGCATTGACCGTTTCGGGAGTGCGGCGGGTGACGACGCCCTCCATGGCGGCGACGTACTCGCTGCGCAGGGCCTCGGCCTTCTCGTGCAGGTGCGTGTCGGCGTCGGCCCGGAAAACCACCTGCGTGATGCCGTCACGGTCGCGCAGGTGGATGAAGATGATGCCGCCGAGGTCGTGACGCCGGTGCACCCACCCCATCAACACGACGCGCTTGCCTTCGTCGGAAACGCGCAATTGGCCGCACGTGTGCGTGCGGCGAAGTTCACCGAGAAAATCCAGTTCCAGGCTATCCTGCATGTTCGGACTCAATCCCCAATTCCCTAAACAAATCGGCCTGCGAAACGGTCCGTTGACGGCCGCTCGTCATCTCCTTCAATTGGCAACTGCCGGCCTTCAACTCCTCATCGCCCAAGATCAGCGTGTAACGGGCGCACAGCTTGTTGGCGAGTTCCAGTGCACGCTTCAACTTCACGTCGAACCCGGTTTCGACCGAGACGCCCCGCCGCCGCAGTTCGGAGGCCAGCGTTGCGGCGCGGCGGTAGGCCTCGTCGCCAAGCGGCGCCACATACACATCTAAGCCGGCCGCGCGCGGCCCGCTGACCGCATCTTCCACGCTCATCACCAGGCGGTCCTCTCCGATCGAAAACCCGATGCCCGGCAGCGGCACCTTCGATCCGAGTGATTCGGCCAGCCCGTCGTACCGGCCGCCGCCCAGGACCGAGTTCTGCGCGCCCAGCGCCCCGTGCGTGATTTCGAACGTGGTGCGCGTGTAGTAATCCAGCCCGCGTACCAGGCGCGGCCGCACTTCGAACGCGATACCCCGCTCGGAGAGGTACGTCCGCACCACCGTGAAGTGGACGCGGCATCCGTCGCATAGGTGGTCCAGGATGGAAGGCAGCCGGTCGATCACCGGCTGGTCGGCCTCCACCTTGCAATCGAGCACTCGCAGCGGGTTAGTTTCCACCCGCCTCTGGCAGTCCTGGCAGAGCGACGCAGCCACCGCCCGGAGCTGGCTCCGCAGGCTTTCCACGAACCGGGGACGGCACGCCGGACAGCCCACCGAATTCAACAACAGCGTGAACCCGTCGAGCCCCGCCGCCCGCAACACATCCAGCGCCAGTTCGACGACTTCGGCATCCACGGCAGGCGACTCCGAACCGATCGCTTCGGCGCCGATCTGATAGAACTGCCGGTAGCGGCCTTTTTGCGGCCGCTCGCGCCGGAACATCGGCCCCATGTAGAAGAGTTTGATGTGCCCGGGCTGCTGGTCGAGCCGGTGTTCGATGGCCGCACGGATCACCGGCGCCGTGCATTCCGGGCGCAAGGTGAGCGACGAGCCGTCGCGATCCTCGACCGTGTACATCTCCTTGGAGACGATATCGGTTTCCTCGCCGACGCCGCGGGCGAATAGCTCGGTCTCTTCGAAGATGGGCGTACGGATCTCGTGGTAGTTATAGGCGGCAAAAACCCTGCGGGCGCGCCGCTCGACCTCGTTCCACAGGTCGCTGGCGGGCGGCACAATGTCGCGCGTTCCTTTGACGGCCCGAATCACGGACATCGGCCTGCGCTCCCGGATACGGGAATCCCCTGACGGCGAAATGAAGATGCGGCTCTCCCGGAAGGGACGCCACACGCGGCGCTGCTCATGGGTGTGTTGAGTTCACCATGTTAGCACAGCGGGGGCCGCGCGCCTGCGCCGCGATACAATCTTGACTATGGTCAGAGCCGCATGTTTGCTCCTGTTGTATCTCGCGGGCGCGTGGGCGCAGCGGGCGCCGTTCGACGTGCAGGCGCTGATGCAGGTCGCGCGAATCGGCGACCCGCAGATTTCTCCGGACGGCCGGACCGTCGCCTTTACGGTGCAGCGCGTCGAGATCGAAAGCAACGCGCGTCCCACCCAGATCTGGGCTGTCCCTCTGGCGGGCGGGCAGCCCCGGCAACTGACCCGGGAAGGCACCAGCAACACGCGTCCCCGCTGGTCGCCGGACTCCAGGCAGATCGCCTTTGTGTCCAACCGCGGCGGCTCGTCGCAGATCTGGCTGATGGACGCCGACGGCGGCCATCCCAGACAGGCCACCAACCTCGCAACCGAAGCCGACGGGCACCTTTTTACCCCCGACGGCAAACGCCTTGTCTTCACCAGCGAGGTCTACCCGGACTGCGCCGGCGACGCCTGCAATAAGAAGCGATTGGAGGCCGAGGAGTCCTCCAAGATGAAGGCCCGGGTGTATACGACTTTGCTCTACCGCCATTGGACACAGTGGCAAGGAGCGCGCCGCAAGCACATCTTCGTGGCGGACCTGGCGGACGGCGCTCCGCGGGACCTGACGCCGGGCCAGAGGGACATTCCTCCGTTTTCGCTCGGTGGTCCGGACGACTATGCCGTTTCGCCGGACGGAAAGGAACTCTGCTACGCCGCCAACACCGACCCGGAATTGGCCGTGAGCACCAACTCCGACCTGTTCGTGGTGCCCCTGGACGCCGAGGGCGCGGCCGCAAAGATCACCATCAATCCCGGCGCCGACGCCTCGCCGCAGTATTCGCCGGACGGAAAGTACCTAGCCTACCGGATGCAGTCGCGGGCGGGCTACGAGGCCGACCGCTGGCGGCTGGTGGTGATGGACCGTGCCACCGGCGAGGCGCGCATTCTCACCGAGGGCCTGGACCGTCCCGTGGGCAGTTTCGCCTGGGCGCCGGATTCGGCGCGCCTGTTCTTCACCGTGGAAGACCGCGGCCGGCAGCCGATCCAGATGGTCTCGGTCACGGGCGGCGGCGCACGCGTGGTGGCCAGCGGGGCCAGTTCGCTCGACGACATTCAGTTCACCGCCGACGGGCGGACCATGATCTACACCGAGCAGAGCGCCTCGCGCCCAGTCGAGATCTTCCGCGTCTCCTCCAGCGGCGGTGCGGCCCAGGCCCTGACGCACCTGAACGACGCCCTCCTCGAACAGCATCAACTCACGCCGCCGGAGGAGATCTGGGTGGATGGCGCACAGGGAGCCCGGATTCACAGCTTCGTCGTGCGCCCGCCGGATTTCAAGACGGGCGTCAAGTACCCCGTGCTATTTCTGATTCACGGCGGCCCGCAGGGCGCCTGGGGCGAGAGTTGGACCTACCGCTGGAACGCGCAGGTTTTCGCTGCGGCGGGCTACGTCGTGGTGTTGCCAAACCCGCGCGGTTCCACAGGCTACGGGCAGAAGTTCACCGACGAAATCAACGCCGATTGGGGCGGCCGCGTTTACGAAGACATCATGCGGACGGTGGACCACGTCGT
>CAZVIK010000310.1:0-3963 GCA_964627045.1 uncultured Solibacteraceae bacterium
CCAGCATCACGCCGGTAACAACCATGCCGGAACCCGTGGTCTCCAGCGCCAGGCAGAAGACGGCGACGTTGTTGAAGTGATCGCCGATTTCGCTTACGATTTGGCCGAGCCACGTGTAGCGGTAATTGGCGTTCGAGCGCAGAAGCCGGAGAAACGAGCTCCCGCCGGCCGCGGCGCTCATGGCCGGCGCTTGGCCTCGTTCCAGAGCGAATCCATCTCGGCCAGCGTCGCTCCGGCGAGCGCCTTGCCCTGGCGCTTGAGGCCGTCTTCTACGTAGCCGAAACGATCGCGGAACTTGGCGTTGGCCCCGCGAAGCGCCTGCTCGGCGTCGACCCGGAGAAGCCTCGCCAGGTTGACGACGGTGAAAAGCAGGTCGCCGATTTCCTCGGCCACGCGGCCGGCGTCCCCGCCCTGCCGCGCCTCGGCGAGTTCTCGAAGCTCCTCGTCCAGCTTGGCCAAGACCTGCGAGGCGTTCTCCCAATCGAATCCTACCGAGGCGGCCTTGGAGGTAACCTGCTGGGCTTCCATCAATGCCGGCTGGCGGCGGCTGACCCCGCCTAGCAACGCGTGGTGAGCCTCACCTCGGTCCTGCTTTTCGTCCCGCTTGATCTGATCCCAGCGCTGTTTAACCTGGTCCGGGGTGCGGGCGTCGCCGTCCGAGAAGACGTGCGGATGCCGCCGGATCAGCTTTTCGGCGATGGAGTCCAGGGCGTCGCCGATTGTGAAACGGCCTTCCTCCGCGGCCATCTGGGCGAGGAAAACGGCCTGAAGCATGAGATCTCCAAGCTCTTCGGCAAGCAGGCGGTCGTCACCGCGGTCGATGGCGTCGATTACCTCGTAGGTTTCTTCAAGCAGGTAGGGCCGGATGGTGGCCGAGGTCTGCTCACGGTCCCAGGGGCACCCATCGGGGGCTCGGAGCCGGGCCATGATCTGGACCAAGCGGAGGAACTTTTCGCCGGAGGAGGCAGGTACATCCTTTAGACACATAGATTTGGCGGGTACGCCCGAGGCTTTCCCTCCCAATTTAGCATGGCGCGCGACGCCGTGGGTCAGTCACGGTGTGGCCGCGGAACGACCTGCTGGAGGGGCGGACGACCGGCGAACCGATGTCCCTCGCCAACCGCCCCGGCGTCCGGCGCGAGCCGCGCCCACCAAGGTCCGGTATCGACCGGGAGCGCGAAGTTGCTGAAAAAGCGCGGCCAGGAATTGGGTTTTAAGCGACGCGGGCGCGGTTGGGCAGTTGTTTGGGATCTGTTCGGACGTATTGCTCCAGGCAACGTATCAAGTTCTCAACGGCCGCACGGCGGAGATACAAACGCCGCAGCTCGATCTCGACATTGGGACCTTTTCTCGGGGGAGAGTAGTGCTTCGGTACCATCATGGTCTACTTGTACTAGGACCGGTACCGAAACGACAACACCCCCTATGGGTCCTGTTGTAGTGTATTTTGGGTATCGTTTTGTGACTTTTTGAGGGTGGCATTATTTCCATAATCCAAAGGGGCGATTAACCCCGCGTGCTACAATCGAGAGTCGTTTCGCTCCCATGGACTTCCTGGAAGGCCTGAATCCCCAACAACGTGAAGCGGTTTCCATCGCCGACGGGCCGCTGCTGATCCTGGCGGGCGCCGGGAGCGGAAAGACCCGAGTGGTGACCCACCGGATCGCGCGACTCATCGCGGTGGAGCGCGTGCCGGCAGAGTCCGTACTGGCGGTCACGTTTACTAACAAGGCCGCCGGCGAGATGCGCGACCGGGTGCTTCAGCTCTTGGGCGGAGGCCGCGAAGACCGGCCGTGGGTCTCGACCTTCCACTCGTTTTGCGTAAGGCTACTCCGGAAACAGGGCGCGCCGCTCGCGGGTATCCGGCCGGGCTTCACTCCGGCCTTCACCATCTACGACGAGGACGACCAACTGGCGGTGGTGAAAGGCGTATACAAGCAACTCGGGCTGGATGAGGAGTTCATGCAGTACCGTGCGGCGCTCTCCCGGATCAGCTACGCCAAGAATCACAAGCAAACGCCGGCCGACCTCTACCAGATGTCCACCGACCCGAAGGGATCGCGCCTGGCCAAGGTTTACGAGCAGTACGAGGAGGCGCTGCAACGGGCCAACTCGCTGGACTTCGACGACCTGCTTCTGGAATCCGTGCGCCTGCTCCGGAACGACGAGGACGTGCGAACCGCCGCCAACCGCCGCTTCTCCCACCTTCTGATCGACGAATACCAGGACACAAACCGCAGCCAGTACGAACTGATGCGGCTGCTCTCAATGACGCACCAGAACGTGTGCGCGGTGGGCGATGAGGACCAGTCCATCTACGGCTGGCGCGGCGCCGACATCCGCAACATCCTGGACTTCGAGCACGACTACCCCGGCGCGCGCGTGATCCGCCTGGAGCAGAACTACCGTTCCACCAAGTACATCCTCGAAGCGGCCAGCGCCCTGGTGGCCAACAACAAAGAGCGCAAAGGCAAGTGGCTTTGGACCGAACATAAGGGCGGCGAGATGATCGGCCTGGCCGAGGCGGCCGACGGTGAGCAGGAAGCCCTTTTCATCGCCGAGACGATTCAGCGCAGTCTGGAGGAGGACCGCTCGACGCGCGTGGCCGTGCTGTACCGCACCAACGCCCAGTCGCGCCAGATCGAAGAGGCCCTGCGGCGCTACTCCATCCGCTACCACGTGGTGAGCGGGTTCAGTTTTTACCAGCGCGCGGAGATCCGCGACGCCCTGGCCTATCTCAAAGTGCTGATTTCGCCGGAAGACACCGTCAGCCTGAAGCGCGTCATCAACACCCCGGCCCGCGGCATCGGAAAGACAACGGTCGAGCAGATCGACCAATTCGCGGCACAGAACCGGGTGGGCATGTGGACCGCCATCGGGAAGATGCTCGAGGCCCGCCTGTTCCCGACGCGGGCGCAGGCGGCGCTGGAGGCGTTCCGGAGGTTGATCCAGGAACTGCGCGAGTCGGCGGTGGATCAGCCGTTGAACGAGGTGCTGCGCGCCGTGCTGGAGCGCACCGGGTTCCGGAAGATGTTCGAGACCGAGGACAGCTCGGATGCGCAGAGCCGCCTGGAAAACCTGGCCGAGTTGATGAACGCCGCCACTGAAGCGGCCGAGCGTGGCGAAGGCATCGCCGACTTCCTGGATCACGCCGCCCTGGTGAGCGACGCCGACCAAGTGGACGAGCAGGCGCAGGTTTCGCTGCTGACTCTGCACAACGCCAAGGGGTTGGAGTTCCCCGTGGTGTTCCTGGCGGGGATGGAGGAGGGGCTTTGCCCCCACAGCCGCTCCACGGGCAACGACACCATGCTGGAGGAAGAGCGCCGGCTGTGCTACGTCGGCATGACCCGAGCCGAGCGCCGCCTGGTGGTCAGTTGGGCACGGGCCCGGAGGCGCTTTGGCGCGGGTTCGCTGCAACCGTCGCAGCCGTCGCGTTTCCTGCGAGAGATACCGGCCAAGCTGACCCGGCGGCTGACCCCGCACGGCGCGGTCCCGCAGGTGGATCTGTTCCTGGAACAGCACGTGGTGCGCGAGACGGTGCAAAGGACCACGTATACTGGAAAGACGTACAACTCCCTGGATCACATCCGGGAGTACTTCGCGTCGCGCGGGGCCAGCGCGGCCCCCGCTCCGGCCAGGAGCGAGGCGGCGGCGCCCGCGCCGGTGGCGGCCAGGCCGGCACGGCGGAAGGGTTACGGGCTGGGCTCGATCGTCGTCCACCCCCGGTTTGGACGGGGCACGGTGGTACGGAGAGAGGGCGACGGCGACGACGCGAAGCTGACGGTCAGTTTTCCGGGCTACGGCCTGAAGAAGATATTGCAGAAGTTCGCGGAATTGAAGAAGGACGAATGAACACCAAGACGATCACCGACAGGGCAGAACGGAAAAAGGTCAAGCGCGAAGCGCGCAAGAAGGCGGCCCCCAAGGCCAAGCGGCCGGCGGGCACGGCGCGCGGCTCGATGA
>CAZVIK010000311.1:0-3597 GCA_964627045.1 uncultured Solibacteraceae bacterium
CAACGAAACGCGGTTTCGTACCACCAGGCGAAGCGCCTGTTCCGGGGCGCCCTCCCGAAGGTAAAACGCCTTGTACACCGCCATCAGCACTCCCAGGAGGCACAAGGAAGCCCCGATGCTGAGCACCGTCAGCAGCGTGCGGCGGCGGTTGCGCCAGGCGTTCTTGGCGATCAGTGGCAGGAAGCGCAACATTGCGTACTGCTCTCTTAGATTCAAAAAGGAGTACGCAGAAACCAACAAAGACGTCCGTCACCCGCCGACGGCCTTGTGCAAGGGCCTGCAGAACCGCGACGAGCCCGCCTCCAGCCCAGCGGGGCCGGAGGGGGCTCGCAACTTCTGGCTACACCACGGCTGATCTAGTCCCGCTCATTGCGTAGGACGGAAACGGGAGATGGGGCGGCGGCCTCCAGGATCTTCGCCGCGAAAACCACCAGAGCCAGCAAGCCGGCTTTCCACAGCATCACGCCCTCAACAGGAGCCAATTCCCGGGCGAACGTGGCCCCCACGATCGCCGTCAAAGCGGTAGCGACTACCACTAGGCTCAGCGTGTTTCCGATAACCATCGTCATTGTCGTTCGTCCTCCTTGTGTCGATCTGCCTACACCCCATCGGACGCTCTGAGCAGAAGATCGGTTTTATAGAATTATTCGTCCTTTTTGTTCGTTTTAGCCGATCTATAATGGAAGCATGGAGTGGCTCAACTATCACCACTTGTTGTACTTCTGGACCGTCGCCAAAGAGGGCAGCATCGCGCGCGCCTGCGAGAAGCTGCACCTGGCGCAGCCCACCATCAGCGGCCAACTGCGCCTGTTGGAGGAGAGCCTCGGCGAGAAGCTTTTCTCCAAGGCAGGCCGTGGCTTGGCGCTGACCGAGACCGGGCACGTGGTGTACCGCTACGCCGAAGAGATTTTCGGTCTCGGACAGGAGTTGCAGGGCGTGCTCAAGGGCAGGCCGAGGGGACGGCCCGTGCACCTCCACGTGGGGATCTCGGACTGGCTCCCCAAGCTGATCGCCTACCGTCTCCTCCAGCCGGCTTTGGCGTCGCCGGAGCCTCTGCACCTCGTGTGCCAGGAAGCCGCCCCAGAGCGGCTGCTCGCGGGGCTCTCCGAGCACCGGCTGGACGTCGTGCTGTCGGATGCTCCCGTCGCATCCTTGGGCCGTGTCAAAGTGTTCAACCACTTGCTCGGAACCTGCGGCACAACCCTGTTCGCCGCCCCGGCCCTGGCTGAACTGTATCGCGAGGGATTTCCGGGGTCTCTCAACGGGGCGCCCATGCTGCTGCCCTTCGAGGGCAGCACCCTGCGGCGCTCTCTGGACCAGTGGTTCGATGCGCATGGCATCCGCCCCCGCATCGTGGGCGAGTTTCAGGACAGCGCCCTGATGAAGACCTTCGGCCAGGCCGGCGCTGGCATCTTCGCCGTCCCCAGCGCGATTGAGGCACAGGTCGGGGACCTCTACCATGTCTCGGTCGTCGGGACGCCGGATACGGCGGTGGAGCGCTTCTATGCCATCTCCGCGGAGCGCAGGATCAAGAACCCCGCCGTTTTGGCCATCTCCGAGGCCGCCCGCGAAAATCTGTTTCCTGAGGCTATTAATCTGAAAAACAGATGAATCAATTCGGAAGAATCGTGGTTTCCTTGAAGATGGGCCGCGCATCTATTGCGTTAGGCGGACGGCGAACGCATCCCCCCAGGCAGAGAAACACATGTCGGCTCACGCAAGACTACTTGCTTTGGCGAAGCTGTTGGGATTGCCCGCGGTTGTCCTGACAGGCTTACTCCCCACGGCCCTCGAAGCTCAATACTTCGGGCAGAACAAGGTTCGCTATCGCTCCCACGACTTCAAGGTGCTTAAGACCGAGCACTTCGACATTCACTACTATGACGAGATTCAGGAAGCGGCGGTCCAGTTCGGCCAGATGGCAGAGCGCTGGAATGCCCGTCTGGAGAAACTGCTGGACCATAAGCTCTCATCCAGGCAACCGGTGATCCTGTACGGCAGTCACCCCGACTTCCGGGGCACCACTGTCATCCCCGATTACATCGGTGAGACCACCGGCGGCGTCACCGAGGGTTTGCGGCGCCGGCTGGTCATGCCGCTTTCCAGCAACCTGGCCGACACCGACCACGTGCCCGGGCACGAGTTGGTTCATGCCTGTCAGTTCGACATCACCACCCGCAAGGGCCCCATGGGCGGCAGCGGCCTCCCCGGAGCTCTCCGCCTGCCCCTCTGGTTCACCGAAGGCATGGCGGAGTACCTGTCGCTGGGGCCCGAGGACCCGCACACGGCCATGTGGATGCGCGATGCGGTGCTGCGTGACAAGCTGCCGCCCATAGGCAAGCTCGATGACCCGCGCTACTTCCCATACCGCTGGGGCCAGGCTTTCTGGGCGTACGTGGCGGGACGTTACGGCGACGACGTCATTGGGAAGATCCTCAAGGCCGCGGGCCGCGCCGGCACTGCCGAGGGCGCGGTCAGCAGCGTCCTGGGCGTAAGTATCGACACCCTGTCGAATGAATGGCACAAGGCGCTCGCGGCCGCCTACCGGCCGGTACTGGATTCCGCTCTTGCGGCGAAGGACCAGGGCCGGGCCCTGGCTCCGGAGAAGCAGGCCGCGGGGACCCTGAACGTCAGCCCGGTGCTGAGTCCCGACGGAAAACACCTGGTCTACTTCTCCGAGAGGGACCTCTTCTCGGTTGACCTGTTCCTGGCCGACGCCGAGACCGGCAGGGCCAACGACCGCCCGCTGAAGCCGTGGATGTGGGAGTTCTCCCTGACACCGGGATCTTGAGTCAAACCAGAGAAGGCCGAAAATGTCACGACCCAATATTCTGCTCGCTGTAGCTTTTGCAGTGCTGTCCATCGGCAGTTCATCGGCCGCCGCAGACGGCTGGACCCGCTTTGGACTGGAGGTGGAAGGCGGTTCGCTTTGGTCCACCCGGAACGACGTGAAGATACCGCCGGCCACCGGCACCAGGTTCTCGCTGCTGGAACTGACGGGCAAGGGCCCAGACGCCTACTTCCGCGGCTACGCCTCGGTCAACTTCAACCGCAGGCACGGTCTCCGTTTTCTGGCGGCGCCTTTGGAGATTCGGGGCTCGGGGCCGCTGAAGCAGCGGGTGTCGTTCGCCGGAAGCGAGTTCGTGCAGGGCACGAACACGGAAGGCATCTTCAAGTTCAACACCTACCGGGTCACCTACATGTACACGTTCCGCGAGGCCGGTCGTTGGAGGCTCCAGATCGGCGCCGCGGGACTCATCCGGGATGCGAAGATCGAGCTCCGCCAGCCCACCGTCATGGCCCGTGACACTGACCTGGGCTTCGTTCCGCTGGCGTATTTCTCAGCCCGTTCCCGCATTTCCGACCGGGCTTCTGTTCTCTTTGATTTCGAGGGGCTTGGCTCCAAACAAGGACGCGCGCTGGACGGCATCTTGAAGCTGGACTACGACCTAGGCAAGGGTGTCACCCTGGGCGCTGGCTACCGTGCCCTGGAGGGCGGCGCCGACGTAAAGCGGGTTTACACCTTCGCTTGGCTACACTACGCGGCGGTTTCGCTGGGATACCGGTTCTGATGTGCCGCGAGCAGACGGCTGGTCG
>CAZVIK010000311.1:3607-3952 GCA_964627045.1 uncultured Solibacteraceae bacterium
CTTCCCCAACCAAGGTGACTCCACCAGCAGTACTCCCCTCTGCGGTAGAAACCTCGGTTCGGTGATCCCGCCAGCGCTGCCGTTCTCTTCGGAGCTTGAAACAAGCGACTATGTCTGTATGGATGGGTCGGAGCCAGTACTTCCTCATGGCGCGAAAGGCTTGGAGGTCGATGGTCTTGTCGTCGAGTTTCTAGCGGACAAGGTGATCGTGCTGGTCAAATCCTCTGGCGACCACTACGCGTTGCACTCCGGTAAGAACTCTGGCGTGCTGGATGTTAATCGCACCTGGACGGATGAGAGCGGCGTGGAGCGCCACAAGACACTATTCGCGATTCGCCATGACGC
>CAZVIK010000312.1:0-3825 GCA_964627045.1 uncultured Solibacteraceae bacterium
ACTCTTCCCCTTCCAACTTGATCTCGCTGCCCGAGTACTTGCCGAAGAGGATGCGATCCCCAGCCTTCACATCCAGGGGAACCAGCTTCCCATCGTCCAGGCGTTTGCCCTGGCCCACGGCGACCACTTCGCCTTCCTGCGGCTTCTCCTTGGCGGTGTCGGGGATGATGATCCCGCCCTGAATGGTCTCCTTCTCTTCGATACGCTTGACCACTACCCGGTCGTGGAGCGGACGAATGTTCATCGACCAAAACCTCCGTTCATCGATTTGGTGTCTTCAGACTCGCGCCGGCCGAGCGCCGGCACCCAGTGAATATTATTAGCACACTCTGGCGAGGAGTGACAAGATCCACGGAGAAGTTATTATGTATCAATACGTTACGGATGTTGACAACAGCGCGCTCGACCACCCTGCGCAGGCCGCGCCATGCTACACTGGACGCCGATGACGCTGTTTGGCGCTGCCAATGAGATGCTCGCTCACAATTACTGGGCGCGCGACTGCCAGCTCCGCGCCTGCGCGGCGCTGGGGCGCAGCCAGTTTGTGCAACCGCTGGGAGGCAGCTTTCCTTCGATCCGCGATACGCTGGTGCACTTGTTGGCGGTCGAATGGCTTTGGCTGGAACGCTGGCGCGGCAAAGACGTGCGATCGCTGTGGGGGCCGGAAGACTTTCCCGCCATCGAACCGGTGGCGGAGCGCTGGCGCTCGGTCGAACAACAGATGCGCGGTTTCTTCGGTGGGTTGGATGAGGCCGCGATGGAGCGGGTGATTCCGGTCGTGAGCACGCGCGGTGAGCAGTGGAGCTATCCGTTGTGGCGCATGCTGCTGCACCTGATGAATCACCAGAACTACCATCGTGGGCAAATCACCACGCAGCTACGGTTGCTGGGGGCCACGCCGCCGCGCGTCGATTTCCTCGTCGGCCAGGATGTGGGATTCCGGGACTGAGGGTGGCCGGTGGGCGAGCCCGTGGCGGCGCGTTCGCTGCTGACCGAGGAGGGCGTTTGACCATGGCGGCGGCTGTTTCCTATACTGGAGATGACCGACCGGTTGCCGGTGGGGGAGTTTTGTCTCCGGAAAGCAAGTGAAATGGTCATCCTTTTGACGATAGTGCATGTCGTGGTCTGCTTCTTCCTGGTGGTCGTGGTGTTGCTGCAAAGCGGGAAGGCGGCGGACCTTGCCGGCGCGTTCGGCGGCATGGGATCGCAAACGGCGTTCGGGCCGCGTGGTTCGGCGACCGTGCTCTCCAAAGCGACGACGGCGGCCGCAGTGATGTTCATGGTGACCTCGATCTCGCTGGCGATTCTGGCATCGCGCTCCGGCGGGACGGCGCGCACGGTGCTGGACAACGTGAAGCCCACCACTACCGGACAGCAGAGCGCCCCGGCGGCGCCCGCGCAGCAACCCGCGCCGGCTCCTGCGAAGTAGAAGGACGTTTTTTGCTGTGTCACCTGCGGAGGTGGCGGAATTGGCAGACGCACTAGCTTGAGGTGCTAGCGATCGCAAGGTCGTGGGGGTTCAAGTCCCCCTCTCCGCACCATTCCTTCCCGGCTCGGCTCTAGGTCATTAATCGGGGCAGGCCGTCCTCCTTCTTCTTGGAGCACCCCTCAGTGTCCGCTGATCTCCCGGTAAGGTCAGTAAAGGGCAGGCTTAAAAGGGAACCGCTGGCGCGGCGGCCATGCACACACGTCGTACGCCCGAGACTCGCCGGATTCCTCGAATCGGCCTGGGCTTCGACCTCCCGAGGTCCCGGACGCTCGATCACGCGCCGGGAAACGGCGGGTGTACAATCAATCGAATCCGGAAAGCCTGCTGAGGCGTCCGGCCGCGATGTCCGGCGGCGGACGTTCCCGTTCACCCCATGCAACCGTGTGGGTCGGCAGCAGCGGGCCGCTGGCAAACGTTTTCAAGGAGGCGAGTCGTGAGACACAACAATATGCGGGGGGCCGCGATCCAAACGGCGGCCGTCATCCTTCTGGCTGCAATCGCACTGTGCTGCGGCTCCTGCCGCCGGCCGGCCCTCTACCAGAACCCCAATGCCGATCTTGACAAGCGCGTCGACGACCTTCTGTCACGCATGACGCTCGACGAAAAAGTGTCCCAGTTGATGAGCGACTCCCCGGCCATCGAGAGGCTCGGAGTGCCTGCCTACAACTGGTGGAACGAGTGCCTGCACGGGGTAGCCCGAGCCGGCCGCGCCACCGTGTTTCCGCAGGCCATCGGCTTGGCCGCCACTTGGGACACGCCGCTCATGTTCAGCGTCGCCACCGCCATCTCGGACGAAGCTCGCGCCAAGCACCATGAATTCGCGCGCCGCGGAAAGCGGGCCATCTACCAGGGGCTGACCTTCTGGACGCCAAACATCAACATCTTCCGCGACCCGCGCTGGGGGCGCGGCATGGAAACCTACGGCGAGGATCCTTATCTGACCGGGCGCATGGCCGTCGAGTTCATCAAAGGGTTGCAGGGCAACGATTCGAAGTACCTGAAGGTGATCGCGACGGCCAAGCACTACGCCATACACAGCGGGCCGGAGTCCACGCGCCACACCTTCGACGCCCGGGTCGTTGAGCGGGACCTGCTCGACACCTACCTTCCGCAGTTCGAAGCCGCGGTGAGGGAGGCCGGGGCGTTCTCCGTCATGTGCGCCTACAACCGCGTGGACGGCGAGCCGGCTTGTTCCAGTCCGCGCCTGCTCGACGACATCCTGCGCAAGCAGTGGGGCTTTTCTGGCTACGTGGTCTCCGATTGCGGCGCGATCGAGGACATCTACCGCTACCACAAGGTCGCGGCCACGGCGGAAGAAGGCGCGGCCCGCGCCGTTAAGGCCGGTTGCGACTTGAACTGCGGCGTCGAGTATGCCAGCCTGCTGCCGGCCTTGCGTCAGGGCCTGATCGCGGAGGCTGCCGTCGATGCCTCCCTGCGCCGCCTGCTGGTGGCGCGGTTCAAGCTGGGCATGTTCGACCCGCCGGAGAAGGTCGCCTACGCGCGGATTCCCTACAGTGTGAACGACAGCGCCCCGCATCGCGCCCTGGCGCTGGAGGCTGCGCGGAAGTCCATCGTCCTGCTGAAAAACCAGGGCGGGCTGCTGCCGCTCCGCAAGGACCTGAAGACGCTCGCCGTCATCGGCCCGAATGCCGACGATGCCGAGGTGATGCTTGGGAACTACAACGGCGACCCCTCCGAGCCGGTCACGCCGCTGGAGGGCATTCGCCGTAAGGTCTCCGGCCAAACGCGTGTGCTCTACGCGCGCGGCTCGAACCTGGCCGCCAACATGCCCGCGATGGAAACGGTTCCCTCTTCGGCGCTGTTCACCTCCGACGGGCCGGACCGCCGGAACGGCCTCCAGGCGGAGTACTTCGGCACGAGCAATTTCAACGGAAAGGCGTACCGGCCCCGGGAGCTTACACATCCTAACTCGGGCAAGAAGACCGGTGAGGTGCCGGCAGACCCGCGCCCGCTTTTCACCCGCGTCGATCCACAGATCGATTTCCACTGGTGGGACGGCTCTCCCCGGCAGGACCTGGACGACGACAACTTCGGCGTTCGCTGGACCGGCTTTTTGGCTCCGCCGGTGAGTGGAGAGTATCAATTGGGAGCGGTTGGCCTCAACGCCTTCGAGGTGTACCTGGACGGCAGACTGCTCGCCCAGTATAACGACATCCACCACAGCGCCTATCGCTACGAGACTGTGAAACTCGAAGCCGGCAAGCTGTACCCCATCCGCGTGGAGTTTCACGAGACCGTCAACGACGCCGCCATCCGCTTGGTGTGGCACCCGCCCACAGGCGATACTGTCGAGGCTGCCGTTCAGGTCGCACGGG